>JAQUOM010000087.1 GCA_028717105.1 Candidatus Omnitrophota bacterium | reverse complement strand
ACATCTTCTTCAGCATAGAAGCCTCCTGTCTAGCCTGTTAGCCTGTGAACCGGTTAACCTGTGAGCCGGTTTGCCGATAAGCCTGTTCATTCTTCGTGATTCGTGGTTCGAGCGGCTCGATTGCGTAAATACGAACGACAAACTCCGAACCACGAACATCCGCCGGTTGTTCACCCGCCGACCCGCTCAACCGGCTAACCCTGAATCCGCTCGCCCGATCTCGTCATTCTCCCTGCGTATATTTTTGCCGGCGCGACGACTTTTTCTCGGCGTGCTTCTTCTTCCATTCCAGCGTCCTCTCCCTGGCGGCACGCGTTTTGTGCGTCTTGAACCTCTGCTTGACGGGACGCGAAAGAACCTGAAGCTTTTTTTCAAGCTGTTCGAACGCCAGCGCCTTGTTGGCGGCCAGCGACCGTCGCTTCTGGGCCACAACGACAATGCCTGTCGGATGATGCGTCAATCGCACGGCCGTAAAACGCTTGTTCTTATGCTGGCCCCCGGGGCCGGAACTTTTAAAAACGTCGAGCGTGACATTTTTTAACAACATGTTCATAAATTATACCTTTCCATCGGGTGCGTCAATGAATAAATTATCTTCAGACTTTCTCCTTGACAAGGTCCAGCCGGCCAGTATAATTTGAGAGCGTTGAAAAAGTCATCGCTCTCTGATGACGCAGATCATCCCGCACCAAAAGGCAAGACATAAAACGGGATCCCGCGACGAATGCGATGAGCGTGCGGGAAAAGCTGATTCTACCGGTTAAAACATTCTCAACAAGAGGTCGCTATGTCAAAAGTATGTATCGTTTGCGAAAAACATAAAGTTATCGGCGGACACACGGCCAGGCGCGGTATGGCCAGGATCAAGGGCGGCGCCGGCCGCAAGATCACGGGCCGCTCCAGAAGGACGTTCAAACCGAATGTCCACAGGGTCAAGATCGTCGATACCCGGGGCCGGATCACGACCGCTTACGTCTGCGCCAAATGCCTGAAGGCCGGAAAAGTCAAAAAAGCCAGATAGCACAAATTCTATAAACAGATAACGCGGATGAACAATAAAAATGACCACAGTAATGTGGTCATTTTTATTTACGGTTCTACCGATCCTGCAAGAATCCCTCTGGTACGCGTCCCTTTCCTAACGAGGCGGGCGGATATCTTTCAGCTCCAATTGGACCGGCGTGTGCGGATTCCACTCGTCCCATCCCAGGCAATAGGCTGCGTCCACGCGGGGAGAAGCACTCACCAGGCCCAGAAAATCCCCCAAACCGAAACCAATCGCCTCAAATGTCGCTTCGCCGTCGCTCACCCAGAATTTAATCGAATTTCTTCCGACCAGGACGGGCTTGCTCTTGACCAAAAGGTTCAAGCTGGCGAAGACCGGCCTGCGGTTGGCCTCACCATAAGGGCTCAAGAGGTCGATCTGGCGCAAGAGTTCCCTATTGATCAGGGACAAAGGGATCTGGGCATCGATATCTAAAACCGGGGCCAGGCGTTCCTTGCCGAGGGATTTTTTGGCAATATCGTTAAGCAAGGCCTTGAATTCCCCGATATGCCTGCGGTCGATGGAAAGGCCTGCGGCGTATTTATGCCCGCCATACTCTTTCAAGAACGCCTCGCATTGCGCCAACGCCTCATAGATATGGAAATTATGGACCGACCGCGCCGATCCCCGCCCGATCTCATCCTGCAGGGAGATGATCACGGCAGGACGGTAATAACGGTCGACGATCCTGGAGGCCACGATCCCCACGACGCCGGGATGCCAGTCCTCATGAGAAAGAACGATGATGAAATCCTCGTCGAAATCCACGTCCCGTTCAACCATGTCCATCGCCTCCTGAAAAACCTTTTCCTCGATCTTCTGACGCATGCGGTTGTGGCCGTTCAAAGACTGCGCCAGGCGTTGGGCCTCCCGGCTGTCCTGCGTCAAAAGCAGATCCAGGGAAACATGGGCTGAATCGATGCGGCCGCTGGCATTCAAGCGCGGCGCGAGCACGAAACTGATGGAATGCGTCGAAAGCTTTTTCTCTTTAACGTTAAGGCCGGCGACCTCCATCAGCGTACTTAACCCGCGTCGCTTGGTATTATTCAGGGTATCCAGGCCGTGTTTGACAAAAATCCTGTTTTCTCCCAGCAAAGGAACGACATCCGCGACGGTCCCAAGGGCCACAAGATCCAGATATTCCCGCTCGTCTCCCGAAGACAATGCCTGGATCAGCTTATAAACCAGGCCGACACTCGCCAGGTCTTTAAAAGGATAACGGCAATGAGGCTGTTTCGGATTAAGGATCGCCACGGCCGGCGGCAGGCCTTCGGCAGGCGGCTCATGATGGTCCACGATCATGACATCAATGCCCTTCTCCTTTAAGGCCTTTGCTTCATCAAAAGCCGTGATGCCGCAATCGAGGGCGATAAAAACAGACGCATCGAAAGAAACGGCCTCTTCGACGGCTTCAGAATTCAGACCGTAACCGTCACGGACTCTGTGAGGAAGGTAGTGCGCAACAGGCAGGCCTAGCCGCCGCAATTCACTCTCCAGGATCGTACAGGATGTCACGCCGTCGACGTCAAAATCCGTCGCGATGAAAATTTTTTCCTTCCCGGCGATCGCGCTCTTCAGCCGCCCCACGGCCGCCTTCATCCCTGCCATCAGGAACGGATCGCAAAGATCGCACAGGCCTACCCGCAAAAAGCTCTCGACCGACATCTTATCGGTCAAACCACGGTTAATCAGGATTTGCGCGAAAAGGCCGTTCGTGGACAAATCCCCGGCGAGCCGGCTTTTGAGAGAAATATCAGGTTCTTTGATCTTCCAGGTCTTTTGCATCATTCAAAAAGTTTCTAAAACAAGATGAGGGAATATCTTCCGGCCCGCCATAAAAACACCTCAGGGAAAGCCTGGAGGATGAATGCGCCAAGGATTGATTCAAAAAGACTCTTCGGCAACCTCAAAATAGGTCCAGGTATGCCTCAGAGTGAAAAACGGGCCTGCCCTTCTTCACATCCGCTCAGGGGCCGTCACGCCCAGCATCTTCAAGCCATTGGCCAGGACAATCTTGACGGCCCGAATGAGATAGAGACGGGCGGCGGTCAATGCGGCATCATCCGACAGGACTTTGTGCCGGTCGTAAAATCGGTGAAATGATGAAGCCAGGGACTGCAGATAAACGGTCAGAGAATACGGATCCAGCTGCTTGGCGCAGACGAGCAGGCAAAACGGGTATTCCAAAATAACGCGCATCAGGTCTTTTTCTTCCTCCTGACGGAGCAGCGCCGGATCGGGTTGAGCCGCGGCGCCCTGCGGAGCGCTGTTCAAGATGCCGGAAATGCGGGCGTGGGCGTACTGGACGTAGTAGACGGGGTTCTCCGACGTCTGCTTCTTGGCCAGCTCCAGGTCGAAATCAAGGTGGCTGTCGGTCTTGCGCATCAAGAAGAAAAACCGTCCGGCATCGCGGCCGACCTCTTCCAAAAGCTCCGTTAACGTCACATACTGCCCCTTGCGCGTCGACATGGGCACGGGTACGCCGCCGCGGAACAATGTCGCCAACTGGACGATGATGACATCCATCGCTTCTTTGTCGTGACCCAGGGCCTGGATGGCCGCCTTCATGCGGGGAATATAACCATGATGGTCCGGCCCCCAGATGTTAACCAGATGCGCAAACCCCCGCTGAAATTTATCCTTGTGGTACGCGATGTCCGGCGTCAGATACGTATAAGCGCCGTCGGATTTACGCACGACCCTGTCCTTGTCGTCGCCGAAGGCCGTCGATTTGAACCAGACCGCCCCCTCGGAGCCATAAATATACCCCTTGGCCTCCAACTCCTTTAAGGCCTCTTCGACCTTCCCCGATGCGCCGAGGACCTTCTGGCTGTACCAGACGTCGAAAGAGACGCCGAAATCGTCCAGTTCCCTGCGGATAACAGCCAGTATCCTTTGCGTACCGTATTCCATGAGAAAGGAATCCCGGACTTCCCCTGACATCCCGTCGATCTTGCGGCGCATGGCGGTATCTGCCAGGAGTTCCGCGGCCAGCTCCCCGATATAATCCCCCTGATAGTGGTCTTCGGGAAAGTCGATCGTCTCGCCTTTCTGCTCGCAATAGCGCAACCAGATGGAACGGCCCAGGATGCGGATCTGATTGCCTTCATCGTTCAAATAATACTCCCGGGTCACCTCGTAGCCCACCGCGCCGAGGACATTGGCCAAGGCGTCCCCCACGGCGGCCTGCCGTGCATGCGCGATGGAGAGGGCGCCTGTAGGATTGGCGCTGACGAATTCCAAAAGGAGACGGCCGCTGCCCCCCTCCTCCGTCTTGCCGAAATTCTCCTTTTCCTCATTGACCGAACGCAAAAGGTCCTGATAAACCTGGTCCGCCAGAAAAATATTGATGAATCCGGAGCCTTTGATCTCGATGTCCTTGAAGAGCGCCGGACCCGCTGCCTCGCGGCTCAAAACCTTAAGTTTCTCAACGATGGCAGCCGCGATGTCGTGAGGCTTCCGGCGCAGAGACGCCGAAAGTTTCATGGCGATACTGCAAGAAAGATCCCCGAAGGATTTCTCCTTGGGGATCTCAAGAATGACAGCGTCCAGGATATGTTCGGGGGTGTGACCAAGAGACGAAACGCCGCAGACGGCCGTAACGCTTCTTTTAAGAAGAGATAGGAGTTGTTTTTCGACCTCGTGAAACATAGCCGAGCCATCCATAAATAATGGGCTCATGGGAAGCCCGATTTTTGGCCCGGATGCAAGGCGCAACGACCATGGCGTACCCTCTCTGTGGTACGTCGAGGAGGAGCAACGCCGCAGACGGGCAAAAGGCGGGCTTCCCCTCTATTGTTAGAAATTTATGGGGCCGGTTGCTTTTTGGGCTGCGACGTCGTCATTCGTCCTGACACATGTCCCTGGACTACGCCGGCCTCCTCGTTCCTTGTCTCGCTCCAAAATCAGTTCAGCCGATGCGCCTGTTATTTACGGACGGCTCGGCCAACTCGTTTCGCGTCCGCCCACAATCTGTCAAGTGCATAGTAGTCACGGACATCTTTAAAAAAAATGTGGATAACTATATCGGAATAATCCAATAGTATCCACACGCCTTCTCGTTTGCCTTCGATCGATTGCAGCACAAGGCCATGCTGCTCGAGCGTTTCTTCAATGAGTTCAGCGATCGCCGCGGCCCGTCTTTGAGAGGCAGCGCTGCAGATGACAAAATAATCGCAGAAGTTTGCCACCTTCCTCATATCGAGAACGACCACATCTTCCGCTTTCCTCTCTTCAGCGAGCCGAGCCGCCAAGAGAGCCTTTTTTCTGGCTTCTATGTTCGAACCTCCTGTTGAGGCGCCTGTTTCAAAGGATAGTTACTTGCCCAGGATCTTAAACATGGATGTACCGCAATTGGCGCATTTTCCCTTCATCGCCTTGCGGCCGTTCTTCATCGTCTGCTCTTTGGTGTCTTTCATTTCCCTCTTTGACTTACACTTGACGCAATAACCTTCCATATTCCGCCTCCTGTTGTATGGAGCCCCTTAAGCTTCTTTCCGGCCTACGGAGCGACGCCCCTGTCCGCCTTGGTTGGTCTTCGCACAACCGATTCCCAGGCTCGTCCTGACTTCATCCGGGACAGGCCTGTGGAATTCCGGCAAAGGGATTAATGGATAACTATGCCTTGTTCCTTTGTACCATAACTCAAAAGTCGTGTCAAATTGATTTTAGGAAGAGGGCCGCGCACGCCCCTCTTCCTGTGTTCTCTCAAAGCTTCTGCGCCATCGTAAACAGCTGATCCTGGCAGGCGCTGATGCCGGGGCCTACGCCGGCCACATGCAGACGGCGCCAGCAGAAGATCTCTTCGGCAACACGGCGAATATCAGCCGCTGTGACACGTTCGATCTGCCGCCGGATTTCCTCTTTCGTCTGCAGAAACCCCATATTTGTCAGGGCATCTCCGATCCAGAGCATGTGTTCCATCGTATCATCCAGGGCCATCTCCGACTGGGCGACAAGAAAATCCTTGGCGCGGCGCAACTCCTCTGCCGGGACCCTCTCGCTCCTCATCTTGTCAAGCTCCTGGAAGATCACCCGTGCGGCCTCCACAAGCTTGCGGCTGTCGATCCCCGCATGGACGAAAAAGACGCCCGTATCCTTGAGCCTTTTGACGTGCGTGGCGATCTCATACGCCAGCCCCTTCTTTTCCCGGACCTCGTTAAAAAGGCGGCTCGACATGTTGCCGCCGAGAATCACATGGATGAGCCCCTGGACGAACCGGTCGCAGTGCGCACGGGCCATGGAAGGGAAACCGATCTGAAGATGGGTCTGTTCGATGTCCTTGGCGGCCAGCTTGATCTGAGGGCCGCGATGATGGGCAACAAAAGGTTCGAAATTTCCGGCCGGTATTTTTATAAGCCTGCCGTATGTTGTTTTCACGCGCTCCTCGAGCAAATCCTCGTCCAGATTTCCGGCGCAGGCGATCACGATATTTGCCGGGTTATACCACCGGGCGTGATAATCCACCAGCGACCGGCGGCTGATCGCCCCGACCGTCTCCATAGAACCGGCGATATTACGCCCCAGAGGATGGCCGGGCCAAAGCATCTCATCGAAGACCTCCGCGATCTGAAACTGCGGCAGGTCCTTGTACATCTTGATCTCTTCGATGATGACAGTCCG
>JAQUOM010000086.1 GCA_028717105.1 Candidatus Omnitrophota bacterium | reverse complement strand
ATCGCGCACACGCCGTCGGCGCGGATAGATTACATCGAGCTTGTCGATAGAAAGACCTTTGAACGCGTCAAGACGATTGACCGCGACGCTCTGCTGCTTTTGGCGGTATATATCGGGAAGACGCGGTTGATCGATAACACGCTTTTGAGAGCAGGCAGAAGGCAGTAAATACAAACCGTTTTCACTGACTACTGACTACTTATTAACGAGGTGCATTTGAAAAAGAAGTTAAAGGTAGGCATCATTGGTTGCGGGGCGATCGGGACGAGCCTGGCGAAGATCATCGAGAGCAGGTTCTCTGAAAAGTTTTGTGTTGTTGCCGTTTGTGACGCGCAGATAGCGAAGGCGAAGGCCCTTTTGCGCATATGTCTTCGGGCGAAGGTCCTGGAAGCGCGCCGGTTGATTGCTGCTTCCGATCTGGTGATCGAAGCGTCGTCCGCTTCTGTTTCTTATCGTTTCGCACGCCAGGCCCTTTCTGCGGGCAAAAGCATCCTTGTGATGAGCATCGGGGGCATCCTGGGTAAAGAGAAAGGCCTGTTTGCGATCTCAAGGAAGACAGGCGCCAGGTTTCTTTTGCCCAGCGGCGCCATCTGCGGGTTAGACGGGATCCGGGCCCTGTCGGCGGTGGGCATCTCGTCGTTGACTCTCAATACCTCCAAACCTCCGAAAGCCCTGGCAGGGGCGGCCTTTTTTAAAACGCACAAAGTCGATCTTTCCGGGATCAGAAAAAAGACACTCATCTTTTCCGGATATGCGGACCAGGCCGTCCGGTTTTTCCCGCAGAATATCAATGTGGTCGCGCTATTGCAGCTGGCGGCGGGACCGCGCGTCAAGGTGAAAGTTCAGATATGGGCGGATCCGGCCCTTTGCAGGAATGTCCATGAGATCGACGTCGAGTCAAAAGCGGCGCGCCTGAAGATTTCGTGCGAGAACACGGCAAGCCCCGACAATCCCAAGACCAGTTATTTGGCTATCCTCTCTGCGGCGGCATCTCTGGCGGGATTTTCGGATGTGGTGCGTATAGGATCGTGATTTAAAATACATAAAGAGAGGGGGTGATCTTAGATGGCACAGAAAGTAGCGAAGGTCGGAGTGAAGAGGCAGAAGGGTTATCTTTACTTTATTGACAAGGCTGGCGACGTTTCTTGCGCGGTGATGGCAAGGGGCAAGAAGAAAGGCGGAAAGCCGAAAAAGGTCGCAAAGGTCGGCGTCGATAAAAAAGACGGTTACCTCTATTTCCTTGACAAGCAGGGTGATGTGGCTTGCGCCAAGTTGATCAGAGGTGGCAAGAAGAAATCGAAGAAGAGATAGTTCAAGATACCCCCGCTGTTTTGTTTTGTTCCATGCATTGGAGACAAGACAAAACAAAGCAGCGGGGGTCCCCTCCATGACAACACAATATCTATTGACCTCGGCGTGTCACAGAGGACACGCCTTCGTCGTCGCGCTCGCCTGTCCATGCGGACAGGCGAGTATCAGGCTCAAATCTGAGGCCTCCACATGTGCCCATTATTTAATGAAAGATCGGTAATCATTCAGGGTGCCCGCGAGCACAATCTTAAAAATATCGACCTGGAAATTCCGCGCAACAAGCTGGTGGTTGTCACGGGTCTTTCCGGCTCGGGGAAATCCTCGCTTGTTTTTGACACGATCTACGCCGAAGGGCAGCGTCGTTATGTGGAGAGCCTGTCGAGTTATGCGCGACAGTTCTTGGAACAGCTCCAGAAGCCAAGCGTGGATTCCATAGAGGGGTTGTCGCCCACGATCTCCATCGAACAGCGGACGGCCGGCGGCAATCCGCGTTCGACCGTCGGCACGCAGACGGAGATCTACGATTATCTGAGATTGTTGTTTGCGCGGATCGGCGTTCCCCATTGCCCTGAATGCGGCCGGCTCATCGAGAAACAAAGCGCCCAGGAGATCGTCGATCAGCTCCTGCGTCTGAAAAGCGGCACGAAGGTCGATATTTTTGCGCCGGTCGTTCTGGGGCGAAAGGGGGAATACCGCAAGATCTTGGCGCAGTTGCAGAAACAAGGATTTGTCCGGGCGCGCGTTGACGGCAAGGTCCATGAATTAGATGAAGAGGTGCCGCTCGAAAAATATAAGATCCATAACATCGAGGCGGCGGTGGACAGGCTGGTCGTGTCACCCGGCGTTAAAGAGCGCCTGACGGATTCCGTTGAGACCGCCTTGAAATTTGGCAAGGGTCTTGTGATCATCGTCCAGACAGGGGATCCGGAGGCCCCGAAGGAAAGGATCTTTAGCGAGATGTACGCGTGCCCCGAGTGCGGCATCAACATCCCTGAAATCGAACCTCGTATTTTTTCCTTTAACGCCCCTTATGGGGCATGTCCGGCCTGCAACGGTTTGGGGATGAAAATGGAATTTGATTTGGATCTCATCGTCCCGGACAAGACAAAGTCCATCCTGGAAGGGGCGCTTGAGCCGTGGAAGAGAGGCGGGAGGGGATATCTTCTATATTACCGCGCCCTTTTGCGTGAATTGTCCCGCCGTTTGGGTTTTGATCTTCAGACACCTTTTTATAAGCTGACCAAAGATGTGCGGCAGGCGATCCTTAAAGGGTGCGATACGGTGATTTGGAACCGGCCTTTTGAAGGGTTGATCCCGCACCTTGAAAGGCTTTTCCATCAGACGGACAGCATGTTTTTGAAAGAAGAGATATCAAAATACATGTCGCAGATGCCGTGCCCGGCTTGCCAGGGGGCGCGCCTGAAAAAAGAAAGCCTGGCCGTGACCATTCAGGACCGTTCCATCTGGGATGTGACGCGCATGACGATTTTCCAGGCGTATCATTTTTTTAAAAGCCTCCCCTTGAACGAGCAGGAGGCATTGATCGCGTCCCAGGCCTTGAAGGATGTGCGGGAAAAATTGTCTTTTTGTTTGAATGTGGGGTTGGGATATCTGGCCCTGGACCGCAAGAGCGCGACGCTTTCCGGCGGGGAGTTCCAGCGCATACGCCTGGCAACGCAGGTCGGTTCCGGGCTCGTGGGTGTCGTGTACTGTTTAGACGAGCCAAGCATCGGTCTTCACGCCCGCGACAACGCCAAGCTCCTGTCGACATTGCAGTCTCTGCGTGACTTGGGCAATACCTTGCTCGTTGTCGAACATGACGAAGCGACCATGCGCGCAGCGGACCATATCATCGACCTGGGGCCGGGCGCAGGCAAATTTGGCGGAGAGGTGCTTTTCAGCGGGAATTTCGAGGATCTTTTGAAATCCAAAACATCCCTGACAGCCGGGTTTTTGACGGGCAGGATGGCGATCAGATCGCCGCAGAAACGGCGTGATTACAGGACCAGGCCGTGCCTGGAGATCAAAGGTGCGACAACCCATAATTTGAAGAATATCGATGTGAAGTTTCCCCTCGGCGTTTTTATTTGTGTCAGCGGGGTCTCGGGTTCCGGGAAGTCCACCCTGATCGACGAAACCCTCTATAAGGCGCTTTCAAAAAAGCTGGCCCGTTCCAAGCTGAAGACCGGCGCTTTTCGCAAATTGTCAGGCACGGAGTATATTGATAAGGTCGTCGTCGTCGATCAGTCGCCGATCGGCCGGACGCCGCGTTCCAATCCGGCGACCTATGTCGGCGTCTTTTCACCCATCAGGGATTTATTTGCCCGGCTCCCGGAGGCCAGGGCCAGGGGGTACAAGCCGGGCCGGTTCAGTTTCAATGTCAAGGGGGGGCGATGCGAGGCCTGCGCGGGGGACGGCATCAAAAAGATCGAGATGCACTTTTTGCCTGATGTGTATGTGAAGTGCGAGGTTTGCAAAGGCGAGCGGTTCAATGAGGCGACCCTGGAAGTAACATATAAGGGGCATTCTATCGCTCAGGTCCTGGATATGTCGGTTGAGGAGGCCCTGGGCCTTTTTGAGAATATTCCTCGCATCAAAGAGACGCTTCAGACACTCAACGACGTCGGCCTCGGATATATCCAGTTGGGCCAGCCGGCTACGACCCTTTCGGGAGGCGAGGCCCAGAGGGTCAAGCTGGCGTCGGAGCTGTGCAAGCGTTCTACGGGCCGGACGTTGTATATCCTTGACGAGCCGACGACAGGCCTTCATTTTGCGGACGTCGAGAAACTTCTGGGTGTTTTGCAGAGGCTCGTAGATCTGGGCAATACGGTCTTGGTCGTGGAACATAATCTTGACGTTATCAAATGCGCGGATTATTGTATTGACCTGGGGCCGGAAGGCGGGGATCAGGGGGGCGTCGTCGTAGCGACAGGGAGCCCCGAAGAAGTGGCGAGAGAGAAGCGTTCCTATACGGGGCAGTATCTCAAAGAGGTTTTGGCGGGAAAATAAAATACCCGGGACGGTTTTTTTCAAACAGGAGTACCATGAAAAGAAGTTTTTATCTGATGATCGCCGCGGTCATGTTCTGCTCTTCTTTTGCCGGTGCGGACGATTTCAATAAGAAAGAGGAGGATGCCTTTTATGTGGCCACCAAGGCCTATCAAGACGGTTTTTACGACGTTTCCCTTGTGCTCTTCGATAAGTTCCTTAAGACATACGTCCAGACGGACAAGAGGGTTGAGGCCCTCATTTATATCGGTCAAAGTTATTTCCAGCAGGAAAAATACCTCAAGGCCCTTGATCAGTTCGAGGCCCTTTTAAAAAGTCCTGAGGCGGCAGGCCAGAAGGACAAGGTTCTGTATTGGCTCGGAGAGATTTACATGCGAGGCCGCGATTACCGTCAGGCCTCCGAATATGACCAGCAGTTGATCCGTGATTATCCGGATTCGTTTTATTTTCGTCAGGCCCATTCATCCCTCGCCCAGGCTTTTCTCAATGACGGAAAGTTCAAGGAGGCCCTGGATATTTATCAGCAGATGCTGCAGCGTTTCAAAGACCCTGCGACACAGGAGGAGGCGTCTTTTGGCTTGTGCGAAGCGTTTTATCGTCAGCGGGATTTTGCGCAGCTCAAGAGAGAGCTGGAGAAATTCCTTTCGCTTTTTCCTTCTTCGTCTTTGGCTGCGAAGGCCTATTTCTATTTAGGGGAATCGCAGTATCACCTGGAACAGTACGGGGACGCCATCTGGGCCTACCAGAAGAGCCTGCAGACGGCCGAGATCGAAGGGTTGGCGTTATCGGCGCGCATCGGGATTGGTTGGTCCTATTTAAAGCTGAAACGTTTTGACGATGCCGGACGCATCTTTTCAGGGCTTGCTGAAGCCGACGAAGTCCCTGGGATTGTTCTGGGCAAGGCGGTCGTTGCTGCCGGCGTCGGACGCTATGAAGAGGCCATCACGCTTTTTGACCGGGTCATCTCGCTGGACAAGAATGAAGAATACGCGCCGCTGGCGTATTTCGGCAAGGGGGAGGCCTTATACAACCTCGACCGGTTTGAGGAAGCGATCATCGCCTACAGGATTTCGCTCGATAAGCTTCGCCTCTTGTCGCGTTGGCTGGGTGAACCCAGGGAATTGCGCGACAAGATCTTTTACAGTCTGGGATGGGCCTATCTTAAGGTCGGCGATTTTCAGTCCGCCCAGCAGGAATTTCAGAAAGTCATCTCTTTGTCTTCCGACAAGATCTTTAAATTGAGCGCTTTGTGTCAGCTGGGCGATGTCTATCAGGACGCGGGAGAATACGACAAGGCGATCGAGACATATGGAAATATCCTCAAGGAGTATCCCGACAGCGTCTATAACGATTACATTCAGTACCAGATCGGCCTGACGTGGCTGAAGTCGCAAAACCTGGAATCGGCGGCGTTGGCGCTTAAAAAATTGATAAAGGAGTTCCCGGGGTCAAAATTGATCGATGACGCCGGTTATTTTCTGGGGGTAATTCATTTCCAGCAGGGGGATTTTTCCGCCGCCCGCCAGCAACTGGAAGCGTTCCGCGCGGAAATGAAAGATTCGTCTTACAGGCCGCAGGCCGTATTCCTCCTGGGAGAAACGCTGCTGAATCTGGGTGAATTCAAGTCCGCCGTCGATGTCTTTCAGTCGTTGGCACGGGACGGCACCACGGCAGAATCCCTGCGCCAGAAAGCGGAATACGAAATCGCCAACGCCTATGCCCATATGGGGAATGTGAAGGAAGCCAATAAACGGCTCGCAGATTTTGTGACGCGTTATCCCGATTCGCCCTTGACCCCCAATATCGTCTTGAGCCTGGGGCAATATTACATGTCTGTTGAAGACCTGGCGGCGGCCAGGAAATATTTTGAGCGGTTGATCCGTAATTATCCCGACAACGAATTCGTCGGAGATGCCTATATCGATATCGGAGAGACATTCTTACGCGAGGACAATACGGCCGCCGCCCTGAAAAGTTTTGCCCAGGCCAGGGAGAGCGGACGCCTGGAGGCCGCTGCACGGGCTTCGATTCTGAGCGGAGAGGTTTCTGCTCAGAGAGGAGACGACGAATCCGCAAAAAAATATTTTGAAGATGCCCTGGGCCTGCAGACATCCTGGACGCAGGCGGCGTATATGGGATTGGCGGGGATCCTGAAGAAAGAAAAGAAATACGCTCAGGCCGTGGCTTTGCTGGAGAAGGCGGCAGAGAAGGAGGGTGCCCGGAAGACGGCAGACATCCGGTTTTTGATCGCCGAGCTTCTCGAAGAATCCGGCGATCCCGACCGGGCCCTCGAAGAGTATATGAACGTCTATTATCTGTTCGAAAAAGACGAAGGAGTTTCTGCCAAGGCGCTGTTGCGCGTCGCCAGGATTTATGAAAACCGGGAACGCTGGGATGAGTGGCACAAGATTTTGGTGACGATCGCTTCCTTGAATGTCCCCGAGGCAAAGTATGCC
>JAQUOM010000085.1 GCA_028717105.1 Candidatus Omnitrophota bacterium | reverse complement strand
TCTGCGGCATAAGCGAACTGCCCGTACAATACTCATCCCCCACCTCGATAAAACCGAACTCGCGCGTCGACCAGAGGATCAGGTCTTCGGCGAGACGCGATATATGCATGCCGATCGTGGCAAGGACGCTCAGCAATTCGATCACAAAATCCCGGTCGCTGACCGCGCTGATCGCGCTTTTGGGCGGCGTGATCAGCTTGATCAGGCCCGGCATCTTCAACGCAGACAGGGCCGCCTTGATCTGGCTTACATAGATGGACGACGCAATGGGCGTCCCGGCGATGGCGCCGGACCCCATGGAGATATCCAGCCGCAAAAGGCAATCTTCCAGCCGCCCGGCATCGCGGGCAAACATCACCGCATAGGCCCCCAGATAATCCTTGAAGTAGACGGGCTGGGCATGCTGAAGATGCGTATACCCCGGCATCACCAGAGACGAATGCAGCGTCCCCGATTCCAGAAAACCTTTCTGGAGCTGAAACAAAAGATCCTGGAGCTCTTCGCCCGCAAAGAGACAATACAGCTTGGTGGCAAAGACCACTTGATCATTACGCGAACGGCACGTCTGCAGTTTCAGGGCCGCTTTGCCCGCTTTCTTCAAAAGCGCGTTCTGGATGTTTGTATGGATGTCCTCACTTTTGAAATCAAAGGGGAAAGTCCCGTCCTTGGCCCGGCTCAAAAGGCCCATGATGCCGCTTTTGAGGCGCGAGAACTCCTGCGCCGTCAAGAGATGCGCCCCTTTGAGCACATGAATGTGCAGAAAAGAACCAATGAGGTCGCACGCCGCCAGACGCCAATCGGTCTGAATGGAAGAGCTGAACCCTTCAAAGTAAGGATCGGTCTTTTTTGTGAAACGCCCTCCCCACAGCTTATTCTTCATAACAGCCTCATTTTTAGTAGACGGTAGTTGCTGACTGCTTATTTCTGGAACGGCAAACCCCACAACCGTATAAAGCCGTCCGCCAGTTTCTGGTTAAACTTATCTTTTTCCGTGTATGTCGCCAGATCCTCCCTGTACAAGGAATACGGGGATGTCCGGCCCACGACCACGCAAGACCCCTTGTGGAGTTTCAGCCTCACCGCCCCCGTCACCTTTTTCTGGGTTTCTTTGACAAAAGCGTCGAGCGCGTTTTTTAATTCTGAATACCACAATCCGTAATACACGAGTTCTCCGTATTTGGCCGACAATGCCTCCTTGAAATGAAAAAGCTCCCTGTCAAAAACCAGGGCCTCAAGCTCCCGATGCGCCGTATACAGGCATGTGGCCGCGGGAAACTCATAAACCTCCCGCGACTTGATACCGACCAGACGGTTCTCGACCATATCCACCCGCCCGACGCCGTTCTTCCCGGCCGCATTGTGAAGATGGGCAACCAACGCCTCCATCTCACAGGACTTGCCGTTCACCTTGACGGGAACACCCTTCTCAAAACCTATTTCAAGATACGTCGGCTTATCCGGAGCATCCTCAACCGCCACGGTCATCTGATAAGCGTCTTTCGGCGGCTCGACAGACGGGTCTTCAAGGACGCCGCACTCGATACTGATGCCCCAAAGGTTCTTATCGATACTGTAGACTTTTTTCTTCGTCACGTTCAGGGGAATCCCCTTGGCCTTGGCAAAATCGATCTCTTCTTCCCGGGACTTAAATTCCCACTCCCGAACCGGCGCCACGATCTGGAGTTTCGGGTCCAGGATCCGGGATGTGACTTCAAAACGCACCTGGTCGTTGCCCTTGCCTGTGCATCCATGGGCGACCGCATCGGCCTTCTCGCGGTGCGCCGCCTCCACAAGGTGCTTGGCGATGAGAGGACGCGTCAGCGCCGTTGCCAAAAGATACTTGCCTTCATAAGACGCATGCGCCTGCAGCGTCGGCAGGATAAAGTCGGAAAGGAATTCTTTTTTCAGGTCGCCCACGTAAACCTTGGAGGCGCCTGTCCGGAGCGCGCGCTTCTCGATGGCGGCAAAATCTTCCCCCTGCCCCACATCGCCGATATAGGCAACGACATCCCATCCCCTGTCTTTAAGCCATGTGATAGCGCAGGAAGTATCAAGTCCTCCGGAATAAGCTAAGACCACTTTTTTCACACCATCCTCCTTTAATCGCCGCGTCCCCCGTCCCCAGTCACCAGTAAACCCCGTTAGAGAACGACGTTCTCTAACGGTCTCTTGCCGACGGTGCCTTATACCATCGTCGGCGTCAATCGGAGATGACCGCCGCTTGAAAGCGGCGGTTTTCTCCAACGGGGTAAAATATTTTTCTGGTAGCTGGCCGCCTGGTCGTCTGGCAACTTCTCCTCACTTGCCGAGCAATTTCATCATGATTGCCTTCTGAACGTGGAGGCGATTCTCCGCTTCATCGAAGACAACAGAATTCGGACTATCCATCACATCGTCGGTAATCTCTGAACCCCGATGGGCCGGCAGACAATGCATCACCATGACGTCTTTTCTGGCGTACCCTAACAATTCTTTGTTGATCTGGTATTTCTTAAAAATTTTGGCGCGACGCCCGGCTTCTTTTTCCTGTCCCATGCTGGCCCAGACATCCGTGTAGAGGACATCGGCGGCCCGCGCGGCCTCTTTTGGATCCTGCGTCACAACGATCGTAGAACCCGTTGTCCGGCCTAAAACCTGCGCGTCCTTCAGGATATCTTTCTGAGGCGCATACCCTTTGGGCGCGGCCACGCGCATATGCATGCCCAAAGCCGAAGTCGCCTGAAGAAGCGAATGACAGACATTATTCCCATCACCGACATACGCCAGCGTAAGCCCCTTGACCGAGCCGCGTTTCTCGTGGACGGTAAAAATATCCGCCAGGGCCTGGCAGGGATGATAAAGATCACTCAAACCATTGATCACGGGGACATGGCCGTACTGGGCTAATTCAACGACATCTTTATGCTTGAACACGCGGGCCACGATCAGGTCCAGATACCGCGACAATGTCAAGGCCGCGTCTTTGATCGACTCCCGGACTCCGATATTGACCTCGGCCGGAGACAACGACATACATTGCCCGCCCAATTGCCAAACCCCCACCTGGAAAGAAACGCGTGTCCGAAGCGACGGCTTCTGAAAAATCAGCCCAACCGCCTTATTCTTGAAAGCGTCCTGGAACCTATTTTTTTTCAGTTCCTCGGTTTTTCTGAATAAATCCAGAATCTCTTCCCTTGAAAAATCGGGAATAGAAACAAAATCCCGCTTAGGCCCTCCGCTATGTGGAATGCGCAGATCTATCCTTTCTGCATTAGACGCACTCATGTAAAACCCCCATCCCGCCTCCGGCGGGATGACTCTCAAACACCCGGCCTCAATGGTGTGGCCGGTGTGCCGCTTTCTGCGGCAGCCTGCGTTAAGTTAATTTCACAAATGCCTCTGCCGGGTGCGAGTGAAATTAACAAGCGCTTTGGCCGAAGAGTCTTTCTGTTTTATTTTTTCTCCGCCTCCGGCGGACTGACCCTGAAACAATTCGCTGACATTTCTACTGCTTCTCTTAACACAGACTCTAGAATCTTTAACGCTGCATCCGCCTGTTTTTTTGTGACATTCAACGCCGGCATCAAACGCAGAACCGTCTCGTGAGTGCAATTGATGAGAAGCCCCTGCTCAAGGCATTTCTCGACCACGGCCTTGCCTTTTATCGAAAGCTCCACCCCAATCATCAGGCCCAGGCCGCGGACCTCTTTCACGACAGGACACTCTTTCTTGAGCGCCAGGAGCTTTGCCGTAAGATAGGCACCCATCTGGGTTGCATGAGAGAGCATTTTATCTTTCTGGATCGCGCGAAAAACACCCAGCGCAGCCCGGCAGACAATAGGGCTTCCTCCGAATGTCGAAGCGTGCATCCCCGGCTGCAATGTGTCGGCGATCTCCCGTCGCGCAACCATGCAACCGATAGGAAGGCCGCCACCCAGAGACTTGGCCAGCGTGATCATGTCCGGCGTCACCCCGTAATGCTGGTAACCAAACATCTTCCCCGTCCGGCCCATGCCCGTCTGGACCTCATCAATGATAAGAAGCATCTTGCGCTCGTCGCACAACTTGCGGACACGACCGACAAAATCCGGAGAAGCCACATGGATCCCCCCCTCCCCTTGCACAACCTCCATCATGACCGCCACCGTCTTGTCGCTGACCGCGTCCGACAACGCCCTAAAATCATTCAAGGGCAGATTGGTGCGGAATCCCTCCACCAGGGGCTCAAAGCCTTTCTGGTACTTCTTCTGCCCTGTCGCCGTGACCGTCGCCAAGGTCCGGCCGTGGAACGCGCTTTCAAAGGTGATGATCTCGTACCGGTTAGATCCGTCAGCGGCCCCATAGGCCCGGCACAGTTTAATGGCGGCTTCATTGGCTTCAGCGCCGGAATTAGAGAAAAAAACCTTACCGTCAAACGAGTGCCGGATGATCTCGGCCGCAAGCTTCCCCTGGGATGGATGGTAAAAATTATTCGGTAAATGGATCAGCTTGCCCACCTGATGCCGCACGGCAGAAAGGACCGCCGGATGGCAGTGGCCGACATTCCCCACCCCCCAGCCGGGAAAGAAATCCAGATATTCCCGGCCGGCAAGATCATACAGTTTCATGCCCTTCCCCTTGACGAAGATATACGGCATCTTCGTATAGGTCGGCATGATGTAATGATTATATGCGTCGAAAACATCCTGTTTTGTCATGGCTTCATCTCTGACACTCTGACTCTTTGATACTTTGATACTTTTATTTTACGATTTCCGTCCCCACGCCTTTGTCCGTGAAGATTTCCAGCAACAAGGCATGCGGAAGTCGAGCGTCGATGATATGCGTCTTCTTGACATCGCCCTCCAAGGCATCGATACAAGCGTTGACCTTGGGGATCATCCCCGACTGAATCACGTTCTGCTCAATCAATGACCTGATGTCCTCGAGGCACAGGCTGGTGATGAGCGATTCCGGCTCCTCGGGATTACGCATGACCCCGCGCACATTCGTCAAGAGGACGAACTTTTCCGCCTGACACGCAGACGCTGTCTTGGATGCCGCCTCATCGGCGTTGATGTTATAAACAACACCGTGACGATCCGTACCCATAGGAGCGATCACGACAACAGCGCTGGTCTTCAGATCTTTTTCAATGATATCCGTCCTGACCGACGAGACAACACCCACGAAACCCATATCGACGTTCGCCTTGATCTTCTCGGCGCCGAACAACCCGTGGACCTTACCGCTTAAACCCACGGCGGTCCCGCCGATTTCATGGATCTCATCGACGATAAGCTTGTTAAGCTCCATCAATTCTTCTTCCACGACCGCCAACGTCTCTTTATCCGTAACGCGCATCCCGTCTACAAACTCGCTCTTCTTGCCGAGCTTGCGCAGCTTATCGGAAATGTTCGGCCCGCCTCCATGAACCAGGACGGTCTTGATGCCCATAAAACTCAGAAAAACAATATCTTCCAGAACCCCGCGGCGGATCGTCTCTTCGCCCAGGATGCTGCCGCCGTATTTGATCACAAAGGTCTTCTTGCGAAATTCTTTGATATACGGCAAAGCTTCTATTAATACATCAGCTTTCTTGATGGCCTCATCCATATACTCTCACTCCGTTCGCGAGAAAACAGATAACAGTGTCCAGATCACAGAAAATTCATTATCTCTGTTCTCTGTACTCCGTTCTCTGTAATCTTTCAGTTATAATCCGCGTTAATCCTGACGTACCCGTAAGATAAGTCCGACGTATAGACCGTCGCGCGGCCGGGACCCCGCCCCACGGCGACATCGACAACAATGTGCCTGCCCTTCAAGAGCTCGCGATTTTTCACGGCCACCGGCTTGCCATCCTTAAAAACAGGGGTTCCGTTCAACGCAATTCGCAGCAACGGCTCCTGTAAACGGCTGTCCACGGAACCAAGGGCCGCCGCGATACGTCCCCAATTCGGATCACTGCCGAACATCGCACATTTAAAAAGATTGGAATTGGCCACGCCAAACGCCAGGTTCTTTGCCAAGGCGCCGGTACGAGCGCCCATGATCCGCACCTCAATAAACTTAGTCGCACCCTCGGCGTCTTCCACGATCATCCGGGCCAGAGAAAGACATATCGAACGCAAGAGCCGGCTGAACGCGGCGGCCTCCGGGCTTCCTTTTTTGATCGCACGGTTCCCTGCGCAACCATTAGCCATGACAACGGCCATGTCATTAGTACTCATGCAGCCGTCAATCGTGATCGCATTAAAGGATGCGTCAAAAACCTGTCCTGCGATCTGCCGCAAAGCCGCCTGCTCTATGCGCGCATCCGTAAAACAAAAAGCCAGCATCGTCGCCGTCTTCATCTTAGGTGCAATCATACCGGCACCCTTGGCCACGCCACTCACGGTCACGACCCTGCCGCCGATCTTTGCCCGCACGGACGCGACCTTGGGAAATGTATCGGTTGTCATGATGGCGCGCGCCGCATCGGCCAACCCCTTGGAACTCAAAGCAGCCAAAGCCTCCGGGACCCCCGCGCGGATCTTTTCCATGGGTAATGGCTTACCGATAATGCCCGTGGAAGCAACCAAGACCTCCCCTGAAACAACCTCAAGCCCATGAGCGACACAGGCCGCCATGGCTAAAGCGTCAGCCAACCCCTGCTTGCCCGTCATGCAATTCGCGTTTCCGCTATTAGCGACGAGAGCCCGCGGATGGCCCGAAAAAAGATGCCGGATACTGACAACAAGAGGCGCTGCCTTAAAGGCATTCGTTGTCATCATGGCCGCTGTCGCACAGGGAGCTTCGGAAACAAACAATGCCAGGTCGGCTTTACCGCTTCGCTTGATTC
>JAQUOM010000084.1 GCA_028717105.1 Candidatus Omnitrophota bacterium | reverse complement strand
AAAACTCGTTCGGGCTGAAGTCGTTAAGCGGCTTCATCCTGTTTTCTGCGCTTCTGCCAAGAGATCCGTCAGAGGTCAGCACCATGCATGAATTCCGGTATGTCGGAGACGAATTTTATTGCGAAGACGTGCGCGTCAGCGACCTGGCACGCCGCTACGGCACGCCGTTGTATGTCTACAGCCACAAGACTCTGGTGGATCATTTCAATAAATTGAGGCGGGCGTTCGCGTCTGTTGCGCCGCTGGTGTGTTTCTCGGTCAAATCCAACTCCAGCCTTTCGCTGATGAAAGCCCTGACGGACAGGGGGGCGGGGCTTGATATCGTTTCCGGCGGCGAACTGTATCGGGCAATGAGGATCAAGGCCGACCCCCGCAAGATCGTCTATGCCAGTGTCGGCAAGACCAGGGAAGAGATTGCCGCCGCCATCCGTTACGGCATTTTGTATTTTAACGTCGAATCGATCCAGGAGCTCGGCGTGATCAGCGCCGTCGCGCAGGAGTTGAACCGGGACGCGCGCGTCTGCATCCGCATCAATCCCAATATCGACCCGCATACGCACCGGTATATCACGACCGGGACGGTTGAGAGCAAATTCGGGGTCGACCTGGAAACGGCGCGCGTCATCTTTTTGAACCGGCCTAATTTCAAAAGGGTGTCTGTTGAGGGCGTGCATGTGCATATCGGCTCTCAGATCACGCAGGCCGCCCCGTTCGTGGCCGCCCTCAGGCGCGTCCTGGGATTTATCGACCATCTCAAAAGAGCGGGGATAACGGTCAAGACGCTCAATATCGGCGGCGGTCTCGGGATCATCTATAAACAGGAAGACCCCCAGACGGCCCGTGAATATGCGGATGAGATCCTGCCGCTCTTGAAGTCCAGGCGGCTGCGGCTGATCCTGGAGCCGGGGCGTTTTATTGTCGGGAACGCCGGTGTCCTCCTGACGCAGGTGCTCTATGTCAAAGACAGCCCGAAAAAGAGGTTTGTCGTCGTGGATGCGGGAATGAACGATCTTGCCAGGCCGTCTCTGTACGGCGCCTACCATGAGGTTTATGCGGCCAAAGGCGCCTGGGCGGGCAGGAAGGCAACGCTGAAAAGATCCGATGTCGTCGGGCCGATCTGCGAAAGCGGAGATTTCCTGGCGCTCGACCGCACAATGCCTTTGTTCGATGCGGGCGAACTGCTTGTGGTTATGGGGGCCGGGGCTTATGGCTTTTCTATGGCTTCCAATTACAACTCCAGGCGCCGTCCTGCGGAGGTCCTGGTGAAAGGCAAAACAGTGCGCGTGATCCGCGATCGGGAAAATTACGGGGATCTCCTGCGGCACGAAAAGGTCGTTGAATCATGAGAAGTGTTTCATTCGTGAAATTACAGGGGTCCGGGAACGATTTTGTCCTTTTGGAGCCGAACTCCAGGTCCAGGATCCCGATGTCCAAGCCGTTTATCGAAAAGATCTGCGACCGGAGATTCGGCGTGGGAGCGGACGGCGTCCTTTTGATGGAAGCGTCCAAAAAAGCCGATGTGCGCATGCGGATCTTCAATGCCGATGGTTCCGAGGCCGAGATGTGCGGCAACGGGGCCCGCTGCATGGCGCTGCATTTTTTTAATACGACGGGACGCAAGACGTTTTCCATCGAGACCGGGGCCGGATTGCTTGCCGCTCGCATCACGCAGGACGGTATCAAGATCAGGATGACCGATCCGAAGGACATCCGTCTGGACCTTTGTGTGAAGGCCTCCGGCAGGGAATATAACGTGGATTTTGTCGATACCGGCGTCCCTCATGCGGTAATCGAGGTCCCGGATACCGCCAGGGTGCCGGTGGCGCGTATCGGGCGCCTCCTGCGTTACCACGATGTTTTTTCGCCGGCCGGCACAAATGTTGATTTTATCCAGCGGCAGGCGGACGGAAGCGTCAATATCCGTACATACGAACGGGGTGTCGAGAATGAAACGCTGGCCTGCGGGACAGGGTCTGTGGCCGCCGCCGTTATCTCGGTCATCAACCATGAGGGATGCGGGACGAAACCTCATATGAAGCATCGCGTCTGCGTCAAAACGAAGAGCGGCGAGGTTTTGCGCGTTTATTTTACGATGTCGAAAAAGAAAATTTTTGATGTCTGGCTTGAGGGTCAGGCCAAGGTTGTGTTTAGAGGAAAATACCTGCCAGAGTAGATAGCGGCAAGCGAAAGAAAGCAAAATACAAGACAACGTTTATTCTTTTGTTTTAGCTGACGACTCATTAAGAGGGGGTAACATGTTCAGAGGTTCAGTTGTAGCATTGGTGACGCCTTTTGCCAAAGACGGCTCCGTTGATGAAAGGGTCTTAAGAGATCTGGTCGCCTTTCATATCAAAAACGGATCGGATGGGATCGTCCCATGCGGGACGACGGGGGAGTCTGCGACGCTGGATTATGATGAGCACGAGAAAGTAATTGAAGTCTGTATCCAGGCGGCCAAAGGCAGGATCCCCGTCATCGCGGGCACAGGATCGAATTCAACTCAGGAAGCCGTCATGATGAGCCGCAAGGCCGAGAGGGCCGGCGCCGACGGTCTCCTGCTCGTTTCTCCGTATTACAACAAACCGACGCAAAAAGGGCTGTATCTGCATTTCAGGGAGATCGCCAGGAGCGTCAAGATTCCGATCATGCTTTATAACATTGCTTCCCGGACGGCCGTCAATATCGAACCCGAGACCATCGCGCGGCTGGCTGCGGACTGCAAGAATATCGTTGCCGTCAAAGAGGCCAGCGGTTCGCTGGATCAGATGTCGCGGGTCATCGCCCTGTGCGGGGAAAAGTTCACCGTGACATCGGGAGATGATTCGCTGACCCTGCCGCTCATGGCGATCGGCGGGGCCGGGATCGTTTCCGTCGTTGCCAACATCGTCCCGAAGGACGTCAAGGAGATGGTGACGGCCTTCGCCTCAGGCGATATCGCAAAGGCGCAGCGCTTGCATTACCGGCTTGCGCCTCTGGTGAAAGCGATGTTTATTGAAACAAACCCGATCCCGGTCAAAACGGCGATGGGGCTTTTAGGTATGTGCGAGCCGTCCTTGCGGCTGCCGATGTGCGAGATGGCGCCGGAGAACCTGGCCCGGCTCAAGAAAGCGCTGAAGGATTATGGTTTGTTGTAGAGCAAGAGTCATCATGTCACCCGTTAAATTTCCAATAACCAATCACCAATGACCAATCAAAAAACAAATTACCAAGGAACAAATTGGATATTTGAAAATTGGGATTTCATTGGTAGCTGGAAATTGGTAATCGGTAATTTTCTTGCGTCTTGGTGTCTTGGTGACGGAAGGGCGGCCGGTCGTTAGAATGATTAAACTAGGCGTGGCAGGGGCCATGGGAAAGATGGGGCAGCGGATCCTTGAGCTGGCGGCAAATGATCCGGATATTGAGGTGTTTTTGGCTTTAGAGAAGCTGACGCATCCTGAGATCGGCGCGAAGATCGCCGGCGTCGAGGTCGTTTCCGACAAGGAAATGATCCGCCATGTGGACGGCCTCATCGATTTTTCTTCTGTGGACGGGACGCTGGACCATTTGCGCCATTGCGTGAAATTCAAAAAACCCATCGTCATCGGGACCACGGGTTTTTCCGAAGAACAGAAGAAAGAGATCGGCGAGGCCTCCAGGGCGATCGGCGTGGTCTTTTCTCCCAATATGTCGATCGGCGTCAATCTGCTTTTTGAATTGACGCGGCAGGCCGCGCGGGCCCTGCCGCCGGATTATCGCGTGTCCATGACCGAGGCGCATCATGTCCACAAGAAAGACGCCCCTTCGGGGACGGCCAAATTCCTGGCTGATATCGCCAAGCAAGAGCGTAGTCTCGACGATATCCCGATCCGGTCTATCCGGGAAGGGGAGATCGTTGGAGACCATGAAGTTGTCTTCGAAAGCCCGTGGGACACCATCACGATCTCCCACCATGCCAAGACGCGGGATATCTTCGCCAGGGGCGCTTTGACGGCTTTGAAATTTGTCGTTAAGAAAAAACACGGTCTATACACCATGGCGGATGTTTTAGCGCAGAGGAGTTAGCTTCTTATGGATATCGCTCTATCGAAGAAATTGGAGAGCCTGCCTCCGTATCTTTTTGCCGAGATCGACGCCGCAAAGAGAAAGGCCAGGGCTGAAGGGCGCAACATCATCGATTTGGGCGTCGGTGACCCTGATATTCCGACCCCGCCTTTTGTCATCGAAAAACTTTACGAGGCCGCCCGCGATTCCAAAAACCATCGCTATGCGCTGGACCAGGGGATGCCCGAATTGAAAGAGGCGATCGCGGATTGGTACCGGCAGAGGTTCGGCGTGGCGCTGGATCCTGTGACGGAGATTTTACCCCTTATCGGTTCCAAGGAGGGCATCGCGCATCTTCCTGTCGCCTTCCTGAATAAAGGCGACGTAGCGCTGGTGCCGGACCCGGGGTATCCGCCCTATCGCAATGCTACCATCCTGGCAGACGGCAAGCCTTACGCCATGCCCTTGCGGCAGTCGAATGGTTTTTTGCCCGACGTGGACGCTATCTCCTCCGCCGTTGCCGACAAGGCGAAATTAATGTTCCTTAATTATCCGAACAATCCGACGGGGGCCGTTGCCGACAGCGCCTTTTTTGAGAAAGTCGTGGCCTTTGCACAGGCGCATCAAGTGGTCATCTGTCATGACGCGGCGTATTCCGAGGTTGCCTTTGATGGTTTTAAGCCCGTCAGTTTTCTCGAGACCCCCGGCGCTAAAGAGGTGGGCGTCGAATTCCATTCCCTTTCCAAGACGTATAACATGACCGGATGGCGCCTGGGCTGGGTCTGCGGCCATGCAGCGGTGGTGGCGGCGCTGGCCAGGGTGAAGTCCAATATCGATTCCGGGATTTTCCAGGCCATCCAGTTGGCCGGTCTCGCGGCCTTGAGGGAAGGCGCGGCCGTGATCGAACAGAACAACAAGATCTACGGCGAACGTTGCCAGGTTTTCACTGATGGCCTGAAAACCCTTGGCTGGAAAGCGGAGAAGCCCAAAGCCAGTTTTTATGTCTGGGTCAAACTTCCCAAAAAAGCCAAGTCTTCCGTTGAGTTTGCCCGGATCTTGCTGGAGAGGGCCAACATCGTGGCAACGCCGGGCGTGGGGTTCGGCAAGTACGGCGAAGGGTATGTGCGGTTTGCCATGACGCTGGATAAGGAAAAGCTCAAGGAAGCCGTCGAACGGATGAAGGTGTATCTCGTTGACCAGTTCTGATCGAGATTCTATGATCTGTTATCTCGGCTTGGGTTCCAATCTTGGCGACAGGCTCGGGCATATCCGCCGGGCCGTGGATCTTTTAAAAGCGTCTTCCGGGATCAGCATGCTGCGCCTTTCGGCTGTTTATGAAACAGCGCCGTGGGATACGGACAAAGGGCAGCCGGATTATCTGAATGCGGTTGTTGAGGTGGAGGTGACGGCAGGCCCGCGCGGGCTTCTGAAGGTCCTTGGAGAGATCGAACAGGCCTTAGGGCGTAAAAGGCAGGAGCCTAAGGGGCCGAGGACCATCGATCTCGACATTCTTTATTGTGGCTCACAGGTCATCAGGGATGAGGGGTTGATGGTGCCGCATCCGGGGGCCCATGCGCGTTTTTTTGTGCTCAAGCCCCTTGCAGACCTCGTTCCCGGCTTCATTGATCCGCAGACGGGAGAGACGGTAGCCCGGATGCTGGAGGGGCTTCAGGATCAGGGCCGGTGGAGGAAGTTTTGTGAAAAGATTATATAGGGTGACGCAAGACAAGAAGATCGCCGGGGTTTGTTCCGGGCTGGGCGAATATTTTAACGTCGATCCGGCGTTGATCCGGATCATTTTTCTTGTTGGTATTTTTTTATGGGGTTTTACCATCGTTCTTTATGTCATTTGCTGGTTTGCCATGCCGACGAAAGAAGAGATCGGAAATAGCTGACATTTTTTCGGATAGCTACTTTTTATAAGCGCATGAAGCTTGTCACGACAATCGCTGTGTTGCGTCAGGAGCTCGGCCGGTGCCGCAAGAAGGGCCGCCGTATCGGTTTCGTTCCTACGATGGGTTTTTTGCATGAAGGGCATTTAAGCCTTGTCCGTCAGGCGCACAAAGACAACGATGTCGTTGTCGTCAGCATCTTTGTGAACCCTATTCAATTCGGCCCCAAGGAAGATTTCAAGATGTATCCGCGAGACCTTAAAAGAGACACAGGCCTTTTAAGGGGCTGCGCGGATTTTGTTTTTGTGCCGCCCGCGCGCGAGCTTTACCCTGATGATTTCTGCACTTTTGTCGAGGTTCGCGGCCTTTCGGGCGAATATTGCGGCCGTACGCGCCCCGGGCATTTTACAGGCGTTGCGACGGTCGTGGCCAAGCTGTTAAATAGCGTCGCGCCTGACACGGCTTACTTTGGCCAGAAAGACGCCCAGCAGGCTGCGGTCATCCGCAAGATGGTCGGCGACCTGAATATCCCCGTGAATATCAAGGTCATGCCGACCGTGCGCGAGCCGGACGGCCTGGCCATGAGTTCGCGCAATACCTATCTTTCGCCTAAGGAGAGACAGGAGGCGGTCGTTTTGTTCCAGGCGTTGAAGTCCGCGGAGCATGCGGTTGGCACGGGCCTCTGCGACACACAGAAGATACGGGGCATGCTGGAGGATTTTATCGCGCACACGCCGTCGGCGCGGATAGATTACATCGAGCTTGTCGATAGAAAGACCTTTGAACGCGTCAAGACGATTGACCGCGACGCTCTGCTGCTTTTGGCGGTATATATCGGGAAGACGCGGCTGATCGATAACACGCTTTTGAGAGCAGGCAGAAGGCAGTAAATACAA
>JAQUOM010000083.1 GCA_028717105.1 Candidatus Omnitrophota bacterium | reverse complement strand
CGAAGAGGAAAAAGGGGAAACGACGGCATGATGCCTTCACCGTCCTGCTCCACAATCTTGCGCCTGGAAGGCCTTCCCGAGATCGAGGCGATCCCCAGCGCCCGACGGAAGAGAACGATCTCTCTGGGCATTCAAGATGACGGCCGGATCACGGTGCGTTTTCCGACCCGCATGAAAATCGAAGATGCCGAGAATTTCGTCTGCTTGAAAGCCGAATGGCTCAAAAGAAAGATTGCCGCATTCCGTCAGGATCCCCGGACACACGAACCCCAGGATTTTTACAATGGGAAGACCCTCCCGTACCTGGGGCAATATTTTCGGATGCGCCTGGTCGAAAAAAATGAAGGGACGGATCACAAAGAAGTGTCTTTTACTGGCGATGAGTTTATTTTGCCGGAAGGCCTCAAAGAGGACGCCCGGGATGCTTTTTTGGCATGGTACAAAGGCGCCAGCCGGAACATCCTGGCATCTGCGATAGAACGCTATAGCCCGATCTTAAACGTCAGGCCGGACGCGATCAAAGTCTCCGGCGCCAAAAGCCGGTGGGGTTCCTGTTCCGCTAAAGACACCCTGAATTTCTCATGGCGTATTGCCGCGCTCCCGCAGGACATTATCGATTATATCGTTGTCCATGAACTGGCCCACCTGAAGCACAAGAACCACGGACCTCTCTTCTGGAACACCGTGGCCTCGGTTATTGAAGACTACAAGCGCAGGAACCGCTGGCTCAAGGACCACGTCGGACGTTTTTTTATCTAAAAAACCGAATCGCCCCTTTACAAAGAAAATCAGGGCGATATAATAAAAAGGCCGTAAAAACCTCATTCTGCTTATACCGCATCCGGTCTTGCGTTTTTTATCGCGTGCCTGGAGGAGAATCCATGAACTACCCCGCAGATATCGGACTTCAACAGACAGCCATCATCATTGTCCCCTTATTGATATTTCTGGTCACTGTTTTCATCGGCGCCATGATCAAAAAGATCGTTTTCACGCGCCTGAGCCGTTGGGCCGACGTTCACAACCAGCAGATCGACCGCATGATCATCGAAAGCATCCGCCAGCCGCTCATGATCTGGTTTGTGATGCTGGGGCTTTACCTGGCTCTAAGGGTCACCGCGCTGCCGGAAGCCTGGATGGAGATAATCGGGAAACTGTTCATCGTCCTGGGGATCTTCTCGGTGACCCTGGCAACAGCAACGATCATCGGAAAACTTGTCAGCCTTTATGCCGCGAGGATCGAAAGCATCCTGCCCGTCACGACACTCACCCAGAATATCAGCCGGGTCGTTATTTTCGGCGTCGGCATCCTGATCATCATCAACAGCCTCGGAATTTCCATCATGCCCATCCTGGCAACCCTGGGCGTCGGCGGATTAGCGGTCGCCCTGGCCCTTCAGGACACGCTTTCGAATCTCTTCGCGGGATTTCATACGACGGTCGCCCGTCAGGTGCGTATCGGAGATTATGTCAAACTGGAGTCGGGGGAGGAAGGGTATGTCACGGACATCAACTGGCGCACGACAAAAATCCGCATGCTCCCCAATAATGTCGTTCTTGTGCCGAACGCCAAGCTCACGCAAGCCATCATCACCAACTATTATCTGCCGAACAAAGAAATGGCCGTCCTCGTTGATCTCGGCGTACATTATAAAAGCGATCTCAACAAGGTCGAACGCGTCACCTGCGAGGTCGCCAAAGAAGTCATGACAAAAGTCCCGGGAGGCGTCCCTGAATTCGAACCTTTCGTCCGCTTCCATACCTTCGGCGGTTTCAGCATCAATTTTTCGACGATCATGAGGGCGAAAGAATTCACAGACCAATATCTCATCAAGCACGAATTCATCAAGCGCCTGCACGAACGCTATACAAAAGAAAATATCGTCATCCCATACCCCATCCAGGCGATCAATCGCAGCCAGGAACAAACAAAGAAAGAAGCATAAAATGTGGGCAAGAGAAACGCTCCATCAATTGGTACAGGAAAAACTTGGAGACTATCTCTTTATCGTCGTCTCCAACAGACAGCCCTATGTCCACCAGTTTAAAAAAGGGCGGATCGAATACATCCGCGGCGCCGGCGGCGTTATTACCGCGCTGGATCCTGTGATGCAAGCCTCCAACGGCCTATGGGTCGCTCAAGGTTCCGGCGATGCCGATAGAAAGGTCACAGATAAAGACGGCAAGATCCGCGTGCCTCCGGATAACCCGTCCTACACGCTCAAACGCGTCTGGCTCACCAAAGAAGAGGAAAACGGCTACTACTTCGGTTATTCCAATGAAGCCATCTGGCCCCTCTGCCACCTGGCATTCCAGCGGCCCATATTCCGCAAAGAAGACTGGAAATATTACCAGCAGGTAAACCGAAAATTCGCCGACGCCATCCTCAACGAGATCGGAAATAAAAAAGCCTTTATCTGGATACAGGATTACCATCTCTGTCTTCTGCCGAAATACCTCAAAGAAAAAACGGAAAACCAGCTGATCATCGCCCATTTCTGGCACATTCCCTGGCCGTCTCACGAAGTCTTCCGCATCTGCCCGCAAAAAAAAGAGATCCTCGAAGGACTCCTGGCCAACGACCTTTTGGGTTTTCATATCCGTTTCCACTGCGACAGCTTCCTGGCGGCCGTCGACAGGGAGCTGGAAAGCAAGATCGACAGGGAGCGCTTTTCCGTCACCAAGGGCGGCCACGAGACCCTGATCCGGCCCTATCCCATCAGCGTCGATTTCGAAGGCATCAGCGCCGCCGCCGAATCTGAAAAAATCAAGAATGCCTCCGAGGCGCTGATCGAAGAATTCCATCTGGAAAACCAAAAATTGTTATTGGGCGTAGACCGTATCGATTACACAAAAGGCATCCCCGAAAGAATGAAGGCCGTCGACCGCCTCCTGGAAAAAGAACCGAACCTGAAAGAAAAAATCGTCTTGCTCCAGGTCGGCGAGATCAGCCGTCTTCATATTCCCCGGTACAAAGAGCTCAACGACGAAATCAACGCCCTGGTCGAAGAAATCAACTGGAAACATTCCACCGATACCTGGAAACCCATTATCCTGGTACGCCGCCACCTGAATTCCCAGGAGCTTCTGGCCCTGTATCGTTCTGCGCATGTCTGTCTGGTCAGCTCTCTGCATGACGGCATGAACCTTGTAGCCAAAGAATTCGTTTCCAGCCGCAACGATAATACAGGGGCCCTGGTTTTAAGCCAATTCACCGGGGCATCGAGGGAATTGACGGATGCCATCCTCGTCAACCCCTACGACAGAGAAAATATTTCCGACGGTATTTATGTCGCCCTTCATCTGCCGGAAGACGAACAACAAAAACGCATGATCAAAATGCGCGAGGTCGTCCAGAAAAACAACATCTTCCGCTGGGCAGGCAAGATCATCTCCGAATTGCTCAAATTCGAATTCAAAGAATAGGGCGCCGCCATGACAAGCCTCTTTCGCGCGTGGAGCCGCATCAGACCTCTTCTTGAAAAAAACCATTTACTCATCTGTCTCGACTATGACGGGACCCTGAGCCCCATCGCGCCGACCCCTCAACAGGCGACTCTCCCCAAAAAAACGAGACATCTCCTCAGGGCCCTTGCTGAAACCCCCTCGGTCCGTCTGGCCATCATCAGCGGCCGCGCGCTGGCGGACGTCAAAGCCATGGTCGGCATCCCCGCTATTGTCTATTCCGGCAACCATGGCTTTGAAGTCGAAGGCCCCGGCATCAGGTTCCGTCCCCGTATCCCGTCCTCTTACAGGCGCCTCCTGGCGCGCCTTGAAAAAGAGCTCAAAAAACAATTGGAAGGGATGAAAGGCGTTATCGTCGAAAACAAACGACCGGTCCTGGCTGTCCATTACCGCATGAGCCCCTCAAAAAACATCCCAAAGATCCAAAAGATATTCAGGAAAATTACAGGGCATTCGGCTCTCAAAAAATATATCCGCACGATAAAAGGAAAGATGGTCCTTGAGGTCCAGCCGCCCCTGGATTGGAACAAGGGAAAGATCATCCTCTGGCTCCTGGCAAAACATAAATCCGCCGCATGGGACAAAAACACCTTGCCCGTCTACGTCGGGGATGATATAACGGATGAAGATGCGTTTGGCGCGCTGAAAAACAAAGGGATCACCGTCTTTGTGGGGCGCCCCCGGACCTCTTCGGCGCAATACTGCCTTTCAGGCACCGATGAGGTCCAGACATTCCTGAAACGCATCGTATCGCTGAAATCCTCTAAAAAACCATGACAGAACCCATCAAAGCCAAAGAGCCTTTCCGCTTTTATACCCGGTGGCACCTCTCGGAACTCTTGGGTATTAAAGCATCCAACCTGGGACAACTGCTGGAACGCATCAAAGACGTCCCGGGCTCCTGTATTTACCATCACACCCATCGCTTCCTGCAACAGCATCAGTATCTTTCCCCCGAGCCGCCGAATGATTTCGCCTATTGGGTGAGAGGGGTCCTGGGAGACGACGAACTGGGAGAGAGGCTGGCCAGCATCGACACGATCCAGTATAAAACGATCCGCTCCCTGCGTGAAAAAATCGTCGAGATGATCGAAGAATACCTCAAGAACGACCCCAAGGCGAACCTCCGTTTTGCCAGGGAAAACGAACAATTTTATTTTATCAAATCCGTCAGCTTTATTATCCCCACGAACTATACGGCGACGGACTTGCGGGAATTCGCCGAGGCGCTCAAGAAAGTCACGATCGATTCCATCTACTTTCACATCTTCGAGGCGCATCTGAGACTCGAAAAAGGGACCAATGACTTTTCCAACTGGCTGGAAACATCGCTGCAGGAAAAAGGACTGGCCGCAAGGATCGCCAGGCTCGACCCTTATACATACACTCTGGACGGCTTAAGAAAAACGATCCTGCAGATCGTCGAAAAAAGACTGGCGGCCTGACCCCATGGTGCACATCAACGACTACATCCCTATTGTCGGACAATCCACGATCGACGACCTGAGACTGCTTGCCGAGCGCCTCAAGGGCAAAGTCATCCAACACGTCAACTCCACGTCCGTCGGCGGGGGCGTAGCGGAAATCCTCAATCGCATGGTGCCTCTTTTAGGAGAGCTTGGCGTCGACAGCCGCTGGGACCTGATCAAGGGCGGAGCCCAATTTTTTGATGTCACGAAGAAATTCCACAACGCCCTGCACGGCCGGCCGGAAGATATCACAAACCGCGATCTTGAAATTTTCATGGAAACGACTGAGGCAAACCTGGATCTCATGAACACCTACGGCGACATCGTCTTCATCCACGACCCTCAGCCCATCGGCCTCATCAAAAAGAAATCCGGAAACAAATGGTTGTGGCGCTGCCACATCGACGTTTCCCATCCCCATAAAAAAGTCTGGGATTTTCTTATGTCTTTCATCCCAAGCTATGACGCCGCTGTCTTTTCATCGCCAATCTTCTCGCAACAACTGCCGATCCGCCAGTTCCTGATCTCTCCGTCCATCGATCCCTTAAGCGACAAGAACAGGGAACTCTCCTGGGACGAAATCGATGCCGCTCTCGAAAAATATAACATCGTCAGGGACAAACCCATCGTCACGCAGATCTCGCGCTTTGACAGGCTCAAGGACCCCGTAGGCGTCATCGACGCCTATCTCCAGGTAAAAAAATACATCGATTGCCAGCTCATCCTGGCAGGGGGGACGGCTACGGACGATCCCGAAGGCATCCAGGTCTTAACCGAAGTCCAGGAAAAGGCAAAGAAAGACCCTGACATCCATGTCCTGCTTTTGCCGCAGGACGACATCCTTGTCAACGCCCTGCAAAGGGCTTCCGACGTCATCATCCAGAAATCCCTCAAAGAAGGATTCGGCCTGACGGTCGCCGAAGCCCTCTGGAAAGCCAAGCCGGTCGTCGCATCCCATGTCGGAGGCATCTCTCTGCAGGTAAAACATAAATACTCAGGACTCCTGTGTCATTCCGTCGAAGGGGCGGCCTTTGCCATCAAGCAGCTCCTCAATAACCCGGAATACGCCAAAAAGCTCGGAGAAAACGGACGGGAACATATCAAGAATAACTTTCTTTTGACGCGGCACTTGAGAGAATACATGCTCCTGTTTTTGTCTCTTTATCATCCTGAAGACATTGTTTATCTCTAGGGCCAAAATTTTTTGCTCGCGATACCACACAAAAGTGTGGGAAATATTTAAAAATGACAAAATTAGAAATGAAGAATTTTAAACCGCAACAACAACGCTTTTAAAAAACACTGGCTCCTATGTTCAACCACCAGGCCCGATGGGACAGAGATCTTCCTTGCCAGGACAGGGACCGCTACGGCGAACCGATCTGCGTCGTCTGCGTCATGAACAAAGGGCAAGTGATTCCAAAATCGTTCGCCTGGCGCAACAAAACATTCGATGTCACGAAGATCCACTTTCGCTGGAAAGACAAACAGGGCAGGGAAGAGTTAATTTTTTTCAGCGTCCAAACCCCTTGCGGCGCTTATGAAATCCTCCTGCGCAGCGACCGTCTTTCCTGGTATCTCGTCCGGCTCCTGGGGCCTTAAAAATGCGGCGTTCATAACGCGAAAAGCCATTGACCTCGGTCTTAAATTGCACTATACTCCTGTTACATTCCCTTCAAACCCCAAAACAGGGAGGCGCATCATGAAAAAAATCCTGAAGATCGCAGGCGTCGCTCTCGTCGCCCTCGCAGCCATCCTCATCCTCAGAGACCAGGTCATCAGAAAATCAATCATCATCGCCACAACCCAGGTCACGGGCGCTTCGGCCTCGATCGAAAAATTCTCTTTGAGTCTCTTTCGGCAAACCGTAACGATCAGGGGATTCAAACTCTATA
>JAQUOM010000082.1 GCA_028717105.1 Candidatus Omnitrophota bacterium | reverse complement strand
CCCTGTGATAGTAAGCCGAAGCCTCAAACTCCGCCAGTTTCGGCATAAAACGAAAACCACGGGATTTTGCCAAAAAATAGAGGGCGGAAAGATCGCCGTAATTACGCCTGTTGATCGTGAACTTGATGGATGGTTTGACGAGCCCCATGCACTGTCCGGCGATGTAATCAATCGTCTTCATACTGGCATTGAATGCGCCGGCCCGGCCGCGTAAGGCGTCATGATGCCCCTCTAAACCATCGAGGCTGATCCCCAGGCTCACCCCACGAAGTATGCGGCGGTGGGCCTCCAGGAAGCCTATGATACGGCGATGATCAAAACCATTGGAATAGATACCGACGGCCCGCACTAATTTCTTGAGTTTCAAGATATGGAAAAACCTCAAGATGGCGGCCAATTGGGGATGAAGAAAAGGTTCTCCGCCCGTCAGAGCAACGGAATTGATATGGACGTTCTTCAGAAGCGCCGTCGTGAGATATTCGATGGCAGAAAGAGGGAGGGAGCGGGGCCGGCGTTCCTTCCAGATGCCGCAGCAACGGCAGCGCAGGTTGCATCGGTTCGTGATTTCGAGGGTCAAGTCGATCAGTTCCGGGTTTTTCATCATCGAGAGCCATTTAATCATTACGCCTGGTTTTCGTCAACAGCTATTATCGACGGCATAGCTTCAAAACAGACTCTGGAAAGAGTTTTATGATACAATAAGGGGGTTTCGATAACACATATGACCGTCCCTAAAACGACGCCTGATAACAAAACCATGCGCTGTGCCTCCGAGGCTCCTGATCGACCCAAACGCCTCCTGATTTCACTCGCCAACACATGCCAGTACCGATGTGTTTTTTGCGTCTATCTCCACGACCGGCAGCGCGCCGATCTGCCTCTTAAGGACTGGATGTCCGTTTTGAAGCAGGCGAGGGCAGCGGGTTTTGGAACGCTTGAGATCGGATCGCAGGGCGAGCCGACGCTGCATCCGCATTTTGAACGCATAGCGGCCGCCGGACACCGCCTGGGCTACAAAATCGAGATCCTGACCAATCTTCAGAAATTTAAATCCATCAGGAATATCCTGCCGCATCTGAGAATCTTGACGATCAATATGAACGCAACAACTCCTGGTGAATTTCAGGCTGTCCATGGGGCAAACAAAAGATATTTCAGGCCGGCAATCAAGCATATCGCAGACATCCTGAATGCCATTGATCGCGCCGGTTTCCCGGTCGAGGTCAAAGTTAACTACGTCATCACAAAGGATTCGATACGCAAAGCCCTTGGTTTTGTCAAACGCTTCCATGAGATGATCGCAAAACGCCTCGGACGCACGCCGAGGCTCCGCATCAATTTCCACCACATGCTCCTGACTCCCGGCAATCATCGCCTGGCGCCGGATAAAAAAGATTTACAGCACATGCTCAATGAATGCCGCGTGGCCGCAAAGATCTCCCTTTTGCAGCAGCACACCAATATACGGCAATTCATGGAAAAGACGCAGCGCATCATTGATGCACACACCCTGATGGACCCCCTCAACCGCGATACGCTTCCGACGGAAAAAAAATACCCGATCATCAAACGCCTGAACGGGCTCATGACATGCGATGCCTGCCGCGACAACCTCTTCATTGATTGCAACGGCGATATCTTCGGCTGCTTTAACCCGACACGGATCCTTTTCGGGCTTCCGGCAAAGGAAGACCCCACATTCTACGGCAATGTCAAAGACGGCCTTCTGACGAAAGTGCTGTCTGCGCCTCCCCGCGGCGCCATTTCCATGGACTTTACGGACAAATTTTGGAAAGCCTGCGTCATCTGCGGCCTTAAAACACAAAAACAGACATGTATTCATTCCACGACCTAAAATTACTCCGGTTCGGGCTGAAAGAAAACCCTCTGTTTTTCCATGCCTTGAAACTGTATTTTTCCATCAAGCGTCTCAGGAAACAGGAGCCGTGGTTTGAAGTCTCCAGCGAGTCGTCTCCAAGGCGCGCCTCCACCGCCTCAAGGATCGCATTGACATCCCTAAAGAAAAACGATGCCTGCCGCCTCTTCAAGCTTCTGAACATTAAGGAAGAGGCAAAGCGATACATGTTTGGGAATAAACGGAACAGCTGCTTCGGCATGGGGATCGCCGTCTATAAAGACCGTCAGCTTCTGCAGGACACCCGCTACAAGCTCTACAATTATTATCACCTGTCAAAAAATAAATTAAACCCCGGCAGGCACTTAGAAAAAATTGCAGGGGAATTACGTCTGAATACTTGTCGCATCCGGCGAGATATCCGGCGTTTCGGAAAAATAAGAATGTCGGCTGTGGATCTTTATGAACAAGGCGAAAGGAGCCTGAAAATCTACTATGGCCCGTTTGCTACAGATGCGCTATTTACCATTTATAGCGACCTGCTGACGAATAAATCAATAAAAACCTATAAAGAATGCTGGAAAAAAGGATGGCTGCCTCCGAAGGTCATGCTTGTCATCAGATACCAGAAAAACGACGCGTGGTCCGTGCGTACGGATTTCCCTGTTGACACGAGCGATGTTAAAAAACACCTGAGGCATTTTGACAAGACGGGCGCGGCGCGAAAACTCTATCAAGCCCTGGTCCCCGTCGCCAACATTATACGCATCTCGTATATCTGCATTGACCTGGACAAAAGGCCGCGCACCCAGTTCTATTTTCTGGTTCTGTAGAGCAGGGGGGCAAGCAAGCGTGTCAGGCGGACGGCAGCTCCCTGCCAAGAACGTCTATGACGCCCAGGAGCTGCGTTTTACGTTGATGAATATGATGGAGATATGAACGGACCAGCGCGCTATCCTTGTGCAATGACAGCACCTTGGCCTCCTTGTCAAGCGTCTTTTCAAGCTTCTGAACCGCCAGCCTTAAAAAAAGAGCATGCCATAAAGCCTCTTGCCCCCGCGGATCTCTCTCCATCCCCAAAAACATCCGGGCAAAAGCCTTAACGCGGCCCAGCGGCATATTGAAAAGATAAAGCGAAAAACACATGCTTGCCAGATCCTGCTGGTCGAAATCACTTTTGACGTGTGCCAGGTCCACGACAAAAAACCGACCCCGTTTCATTAAAATGTTGCTCAATCCGAGATTGGCGTGAAGGAGGGCCGGCGTAAACAGCGAGCGGTGACTGCGATAAAACCCCTCAAGCCGGTCCAGGACGCGGAAAAAAACGGCAGCCTGTTTCCAGGCACCGAACCTGCCCAAGGCCGCATATAACGCTGCAAGGCGCTGGTCAAAAGGCTCAGATATCCCGCAGGATCCGGGATGGCGACGGGAAAAACCGCGCAACAAGCTTCGCATTCCGACCATCGTATCTGCGACGCCGGACAATAAGTGGCCGTTGAACGAAAAATCGTATAAAGGCCTTGCATCTATCCAATCATAACATGCCGCATAAGCTCCCGGGAGGCGCACAAAAGGTTTTTGCCGGCCTGCCGTCAGCATAACGGGAACAGGAAAACGGCGCCCGACAAGAAAACGATTGACGGCAAATTCCCGCAGGAAGGATTCCGGGCGCTCCCTGGTATAAAATTTCAGAAAAAATTCTCCACGCGCCGTCTTCACATAAACGATGAAATTCGAATGCGAAACACGGATGTTCCTTTCAGGAACGAAGCATTCGAGCTTGCCGATATGATATGCCCCGCAAAGGCGTTCGATCGCCTTACCGGAGAAAGGGAAGGGGCGAAGGTCGAAGACCCTGGCGTCAAGCCCTCCTGTGACATGTTTTACGCCTGGACTAACGGTTCTTTTTATCTTCATGGGGGCATCCGGCAACAGAGGCATGCTTGCAGAATATATGCCTCTATTATATAATAAACGCCATATGCTTCGAGACGATCCTTACGAAAAATACCGTTTGATCGGAATTTTAAAAAAACGGGTCCTGGTCGGCCCTTACTCGCTTCATTTGCATATCATCAATTCATGCAATCTCGCCTGCGCGTATTGCTGGTATCATTCACCCCATCAAACCCCGCAGGGCCGTCCCCGTTTCCAGGCCGGCCAGAAAATCGATACCGCCGCGCTTTTTAAAACCCTGGACGAATGCCGCAAGCTCAAGGTGCGGCATATCTGCATTTCCGCCAAGGGTGAGCCGACAGTCCATCCGGGGTTCGAAGAGATCGTCGACTATGCCCACAACAAGGGATTTCTTTTGACGCTGCAGACGAACGGCACGTTCCCGGACCGGCTGCTCAACGCAGTCTCGAAAATCAACGACGTCAGGATCAATCTCTCAGCGACTACGGCTTCAGAATACCAAAAATTACAGGCGAACAACAATCAATTTTTTTTTGATCAGGTCATCCGCAATATCGCTTATCTCGGCAAATTCCCCCGCCATAAGCTGCGTGTCTGCATTCACTATATCCTGAACGCCGCCAACTACCGGGGATTGCCGTCGATCTTTAAGATTGCCAAGGAGTTCGATGTCAAAGAGCTCGCCATCAGATATATCCGGACGAACCGGACGAACCAGCATTTGAGATTGACTCCCGCAATGCTCAAGACATGTGAAACAATCCTTGAAAAGCTGTACCGGGACCCTGCCTATGCGCATACGAACGCAAACGTCTTTTATAACTACCGGGAGTTCGGCTATTTTCTGGAACGGACGGCCAAAAGCAGGGACCCCGGGCATTGCTATCTCGGCTGGTTCAAGGCTTTTTTAACGGAAGAGGGAAACGTCTGGGGATGCTGTTCGGTAAACAATGAATTCCTGATCGGCAATATCTTGAAACGGTCTTTCACGCAACTCTGGTGCTCCCGGGAATACCAGGCCTTCCGCGCGAAAGGGGCATCGGGCTTTTTATCGCGGACTTTTGACGCCTGCCGGTCGTGCTGCTTTCTTGAAGAAAACACAAATATCCGTGACGCAAAAGACAGCCTCAAGCTGCCGTCGGCATAGGCCGGCGGCAAGGCCGCCGTTCTTTCGTGGCATCATCCTGCCCAAATAGGCCTCATCACCGGAACACAGGGACAGATAGCACAAAAAATCATGATGGATATAGACGATAAACTCAGGCTCATAGGAGCGGCGAAAGATAAAATTCTGACAGGCCCTCAAAAAGTCGTTTTTTTACTGACAAATACATGTAATTTTAAATGTGTATACTGCTGGCACCATTCCCCCCTGCTGAAGGCCAGGCCTCCATACGCCAGAAAAAAAATAGAGCTGCCGTTTGATGCGGTCAAGCGGGTCATCGACGATTGCTACCATTTGAATGTGCGAAATATCCAGCTGGCGGCGCGGGGAGAAACGACGCTTTACAGCCGGTTCACCGAGCTGGTCGATTACATCCGCCGCAAAGGCCTGACCATTACCTTGTTGACGAACGGCACATTTCAACGTTCCCTCCTGAGCACCGTCTTGAAAGTCGACGCTATCGATATCAATCTGGCGACACTGAACCCTGAACGTTTCAAAGAACTGCAATCCCATTCCTCGGCCGAGATGTTTGACTCGGTTCAAACGAACATCCGCCTCCTGCTCAATTCAAAAAAGAGAAGAAGAGGGAAGCCGAGGCTGACCATCGTCTACGTCCTGACGTCGCAGAATTACCTGGAACTGCCGGAAATATTCGCATGGGCTTATCGCATGGGCATAGACTACCTGTCTGTAAAAAAGATGATCTGCGATAAACTCGATCCCTGCCTGGGCCTGAAATATCACCACCTGGAGAGAAAGGCCCACAACATGCTCATATCGCTGTCCAGGACAAAGCTGTTTAAGAAAATCCGCAGCAATGTGCTGGATAACTACAGCGCTTCAGGGGAATTTTTTGATAGTCCGCCGCCGCCGTCTTGTTATAATGCGTGGTATTATGCGAATATTACCTTGAAGGGAAACGTGACGCCCTGCGCCCTGATACCCGATCATCTGATCGCAGGCAACATCCTCAAAAAATCCTTCAAAGACATCTGGTTTTCCAAGAAACTCATGGAGATCAGGCTCGCCGGAAAATACGGCTTATTTGGCCGCCGCTGCAAAGCCTGCCGTCAATGCCTGCATCATCGGTTCAATCTCTCCATGCATAACAATGTCCGGCTTTTAAATAAAGCAAGGGCATCCGGGGCCTCGGGGAATAAATCTTCGGTTCAAAGAAGCGGGCATCGCCCTCCGCGGCAAGATGACCTCATTCATGGATAACACGTCGCCCCAAAAACAACGTTTTTGGCGCGCCGCCGGGGCCCTGGTCATCGCCTGCTGCGCCGTGCTGCTGCCTGTGCCGGTGATCGAGCCTGCGGCGGCGGCGGACTGCTACGACGACCTGATCAAGACATACGAAACCTGCCTCGAGCTTGAACAGGAGGTTTTTTCCCAATTGACCTTCCGTCTTTCGGAAAATCAATCCAGGCAGGGGCACACGCTGAAACTTGTCTTAAAAGACCAGTTGGACCGCCCCTGGCTCTTTAAATTTCTCGGTGTCGCTGAAAAACATGGCAAGGATTACGGCTCGAAGAATGTTGCGGACCTTTTGTCCGCCGCATCCCGTTATGCCACCATTGAATACGCGCCCCCCGAGCTGGAGAAAAAATACCTCGCCTGGGCCTTTTATCGGGACCTCTCGCAATTAAAAGATGCGTCCCCGGAAGAAAAAGAGGCGTTTCTTCAATGGGAATTCAAGAATGCTGTCGACGGAAACGCAACCGCTGTCGACGCCTATCGTATTTTTCTTTTATTCGGGATCAATTCCCCGGAGATACACTTCATCGCGCTGAAGATCAACGATACATGGGCTGTCGGGACAATACAAAGGTTGATGCCGTCCAAAGGTTCCCTGGAAGAGGTGCCCGCCGCCGCTTTGCCTGAAAGCCAGGCGGAATTCCTTTTGAAGGCGCACGTGTTCCACTGGCTATTGGCAAATCTGGAC
>JAQUOM010000081.1 GCA_028717105.1 Candidatus Omnitrophota bacterium | reverse complement strand
GTGACACCCGAGCAGCTTGACGAGTTATTGCATCCGATCATTGATCCGGCCGAAGAAAAGAAGAATAAACCGATTGCCAAAGGACTCCCCGCAGGACCCGGCGCAGCGTGCGGCATGATCGTTTTTACGTCTGCAGACGCCATCAGGTGGGCGAAGGAAGGCAAGAATGTTATTCTCGTGCGCGAAGAGACGAATCCGGAAGACATAGACGGTATGCGCGCCGCGGTAGCTATCCTGACTGCCCGCGGAGGCATGACATCTCATGCGGCGCTCGTTGCCCGTGGATGGGGAAAATGCTGTATTGTGGGGTGTTCATCTGTTGAGATTAACCTAAACAAGAGAGAAGTGGATGTTGATGGCGGCCTTGTTATTAAGGAAGGGGAGTGGCTTACCCTAAATGGAACAAAAGGCTTGGTTTACCAGGGTCGTTTAAAAATGATGGATGCGTCAGCAGAAAACGAAATCCTGGGCGCTTTTCTGAAGATTTGCGATTCTGTCAGGACGCTCAAGATACGCACTAATGCCGATACGCCCGGGGATGCCAGGAAAGCCCGTCAGTTCGGTGCCGAGGGTATCGGTTTGTTCAGGACAGAGCATATGTTTTATGGCAAGGGGTCTGAAGAGCCTCTCTTTAAGCTGAGAAAGATGATCATGTCATCGAGCCTGGAAGAGAGAAAGAAGGCCGTTGACGAGCTTTTTCCGCATGTTAAAAACGATATCAAAGCGACCCTGGAGGCCATGGAGGGCTTGCCCGTTACTATCCGGCTCCTGGACCCGCCGTTGCACGAGTTTGTTCCGCATCAGGAAGAAGCCCGTCAGACGCTTGCCAATAGCCTGAATATTTCTATCGAAGAGTTAGAGAAGAGGGCCGGTGGTCTGGTTGAATCCAATCCGATGATGGGCCATCGCGGTGTGCGCCTGGGGGTGACTTATCCTGAGGTGAGCGAAATGCAATTCCGCGCCATCCTGGAATCAGCGGCGGAGCTCCTGAAAGCCGGGAAGAAGGTATTTCCGGAGATTATGATCCCGGTTGTTTGCGATGTCAAGGAATTATCGGACCAGCTCGCGATCGCCAAGAAAGTCTATGCGGAAGTCCTGGTCCAGTTCGGCCTAAAGAAGATCGACCACATGTTTGGAACCATGATCGAGATCCCGCGCGCCGCGCTCGTGGCAGACAAGATCGCCGAGGTCGCTTCATTTTTCTCCTTCGGGACGAACGACCTTACGCAGATGACATTCGGGTTCTCGCGCGACGATATCGGGGCGTTCCTGCCGGAATATCTCAAGAAAGGGATTTTGGCTGATGACCCGTTTCAGACGGTCGACCAGGAAGGTGTCGGCGAGTTGATTTCTACCGGGATCAACCGCGGCCGCAAGACCAACAAGAACCTGAAAGTGGGTATCTGCGGAGAGCATGGCGGAGACCCGCGTTCCATCGAGTTTTGCTATCGCGCAGGGATGAACTACGTTTCCTGCTCGCCGTTCCGTGTGCCGATTGCGCGTCTTGCTGCGGCCCGGGCGGTGTTGGCGAATAAACCGGTCAAGAAGATAAAAAAGAATAAATAAGTATCAAAGAACCAGAGTATCAGAGTGTCAAAGGACGTAAAAGAGTCCTGCGCTATGACACTTTGATGCTTTGGCTCCCTAACACCGTTTTTTATGGAAAATATAAAATCCTACATCAAAGAAGTGCGCAAGATCCCCTTGTTGACGGCCAAGGAAGAGGTGGATTTGTCCAGAAAGGCGCACCGGGGGGACATTGAAGCCCGCGACCACATGATCCGCTCGAACCTGCGGCTGGTCATCAATATCGCCAAGAGATATATGTATCTGGGGATCCCTTTGATGGATTTGATCGAAGAGGGAAACGTCGGCCTCATGAAGGCGGTCGAGAAATTCAACCCGAACAAAGGGTTCCGTTTTTCGACATACGCGGCGTGGTGGATCAAGCAGAGCATCACGCGTTCCGTCTTCGACCAGTCGCGCACCATCCGTATTCCGGTCTATGTCAACGAGCTGTTGGCCAAGTACAAAAAGACCAATGAGCGCCTGATGGGAAAGCTCAGGCGTGTCCCGACAGACGCCGAGATCGCGCGTGCCATGCGCACGACGTCTGAGAAAATCTGCAAGATACGCGGCTACGTCAACAAGACGTCGTCGTTGGACGCGCCGATCGACGAAGAAGGCGGCAATGAGATCATCGATCTCATTGAAGACAAGACGAGCATCACCCCGGAAAAAGAGATCGACCAGTTCTTCAATAAAGAACGCTTGAGCGGCCTTTTGGGCGTGGTCAACGAACGCGAGCGCGATATCCTGGATCTGCGTTTCGGCCTTAAAGACGGCAAGATATATACGCTGGCCGAGGTCTCCAAAAAACTGGGAGTTTCGCGCGAGCGTATCCGCCAGATCGAAGAGAACGCTTTGAAAAAACTCAAGAAATTCGTCGTCGAACAGGATAAGGAGGCCAAACTTTAAGATGTCTGATTCGAAATTTTATACATTGGTCATCCCCAGATTTGAAGATGTCTTCCATTCCTTTTTCGCTTCCGAGGTCATCAAAGGCGTTACGGCCGCGGCAAGCCGCCTGAAAGCTGATATCCTTATCCACATTACGGAACGCCAGAAGCATGCCGACTGGGTCAATAGCGAGTCTTTCCACGCGGGGTATGTCAAGGGCGTGATTTTCGCGGATATCGACGGCGACAAGAAAAAACTGCTCGAATACATGAAGACGGGCGCGCCCTGTATCGTCATGAACAATTATTTCAGCGAGGATATCAACTGCATCGCGATCGACAACCGCAAGGCGGCGATGGATGTCGTGGAATATCTCGTCAAGCTCGGCCATACGAAGATCGCCACGATCGCGGGCGATCTGAATACACAGGCCGGTGAGGCGCGCCTGGAAGGCTACCGGCAGGCCATGGCGAAATACGGCCTGACAGTGCCCCGGCACTATATCCAGGAAGGATTTTTCTTAAGGACGCCCGCCAGGGCGGCGGCCAAGGCGCTGTTGAATTTAGATGACCGTCCGACGGCTATCTTTGCGGCCAGCGACGTCATGGCGCTGGAAGTCATCGATGAAGCCCGCGCCGAGGGATTAAGGATTCCCTGGGACCTTTCCCTGGTGGGTTTTGACGACAACCCCGTGGCAGGTTATAGCCAGGTCCGCCTTACGACAGTATCGCAGCCGATCGTTGAAATGGGCAGACTGGCGCTTGAAAAGCTCAACCAGATCGTGACAGAGCGCGAAAAGCAGCCGATCAAGGTCGTCCTGCCGACCAGGCTTGTCAAGAGGGAATCGACGCTGGTGTTGAATAAACAGTAACCTATGGGGCTTTTGGCTCCCGGCTTCTTGCTTCCGGCTAAAACCAGACCAGCAAGGAGTAGCCGGCGGCCGGAGGCAGCCGGTCAAGCTGGTTATTTCAAGTCGGAGGTTATCAGATGAAGCCGCTTGCATCCTACATTCGCAGTATCCCTGATTTTCCGAAGCAGGGCATCTTGTTTTACGACATCACGACGCTCCTGAGGGACAAGGCCGCTTTTAAGAAGGCCATTGACGGGTTGGCCCGGATGGCCAAGGGCAAGAAGATCGATTATGTTGTTTCGGTGGAGTCGCGCGGTTTCATTTTTGGGGCTGCCCTGGCCTATAAGCTTGGGGCAGGATTTATCCCGGTACGCAAAAAGGGGAAGCTGCCTGCCGAGACAATCTCCGCTGATTATGCTTTGGAATACGGCACAGATTCTCTCTATATGCACAAAGACGCCATGAAACCGGGAACGAAAATCCTGATCGTTGACGATTTATTGGCTACGGGAGGGACGGCTGCGGCTGTGTGCTCCATGGCGAACCAATTGAAGTCAAAGATCACCGGCATCATTTTCCTGATCGAGCTCTGTGATCTGAGCGGAAGGAAAAAACTCAAGGATTATCCGGTGTATTCGCTGATACGATATTGAAAGGCCGTCAAGCTGTCAAGCCGGCAAGCCGTCATCATGGTCGGCGAAGCCGGCAGGCCGTCGAGCTAACAAGACGACAACTTCAGGCGATAAGATACAAGATGGCAAGATCACAAGTTTTATATTTCTTGTTTGCTTGACGACTTGTCTGCTTGATGGTTTGTTTCGCCCCCGTAGCTCATCTGGATAGAGCACAGGTTTCCTAAACCTGGTGTGGCAAGTTCGAGCCTTGCCGGGGGCACTTATTGGTTTATGGCTCATAGTTGATAGCCAAGGGCAAGGCGAGAACTTAAGGGGAGCGGGGAGATCGTCCCCGCGCTTTCGGGGTGACAGCGAACGAAGTGAGCGCCAGAGGGGCGCAAGCCCCTATGGAGAGCGAGGCGGCAGCCGAGCGAAAGTTCTAGTCCGCCTTCGGCGGACGGAGCCTTGCCGGGGGCACTTATTGGTTTATGGCTCATAGTTGATAGCCAAGGGCAAGGCGAGAACCTGGAAACACGATGACAAGCTTTAATCTGTGCCATCTGGTATTTTAATCTGTGTAATCAATCGAGCGCAGCGAAAGCGGAGCGATATATGTTTGACCTGCACATGCATTCTTTGTTGAGCGATGGCGAGCTTCTGCCTGCAGAATTAGCCAGGCGCTATGAAGAGAAGGGGTATAAGGCCATTGCGATCACTGACCACGTGGATCTTTCCAATCTCAAGAGTGTGACAGCGGCCATCGTTGAATTTTGCCATCACTGGCCGGTTGGCAGGATCCGGGTCATTCCGGGCCTGGAGTTGACGCATCTTCCGTTGGAGCAATTCCCTGAAGCCGTGAGTTTTGCCCGCAAGAACGGCATCCGGTGGGTCGTTGCCCACGGTGAAACGCTGGTTGAGCCTGTTTTGCCGGGAACGCTCCGCGCGGCCATAGAGGCCGGTGTGGACCTGGTGTCCCATCCGGGCTTGATCAGGGCAGAAGAGGCTGAACTGGCTGCCAGAAAAGGCGTCAGCCTTGAGTTAAGCGCCAGAAAAGGGCATTGTTTGACGAACGGCCTGGTGGCCCAGATGGCCGTCAAATACGGCGCAAAAATGTGTATTAACTCTGATGCGCATGCACCTGGTGATATCCTTCGCAGGGATGAGCTCATGAGCGTGGGGTTGGGGGCAGGCTTGACCCAGGCCCAATTGACTGATATTCAAAGGGATATGGAATCCCTGGTCCAAAAAATTCTTTAGTTCCCTGCGGAAGGAAGCGTTTTCTTTTGCCTTTTTCCGTCGACAAATAGTAAAATTTAACCACCTCTGCCGCCCCCGCCTATTTTAAGAAAAAATCTGTTGACAACCCGTTGCAATATATGATATTTATAATCAAAGGCTATACCGCCAAAGACAACTTTAATCAGGCGCGAAAGGGGGTGGATTTAAGCGAGCCGGAGGTTGTCAACACGATGGCGATATAACTATAGATGGTAACTCCTAGGCAAGCAGTAGCAAAGTTCCTAGTCCATATATATTAAAAATGCTAAAGGAGGAAAAGATGAGTAAGCGCTTAGTGATTTTGTTCTGCGCGCTCTTCGTTTTCGCTGCAGCGGTTCCGGCTTTCGCTGCCGTGCAGAATATCAAGGTGAGCGGTGACATCCTTGCGCGCTATATCGCCCGTAATAATTTTGATTTGACCAAGGGCGGGACGGATGCGGAAGATAACAAGGATGCTATCAATGTGTTCAACAGTGTTGTCCGTTTGAGAGTGGATGCAGACCTCACGGATAACGTGGGCGCCACAATCAGGCTGATCAATGAGAGAAACTGGGAAGAGAACGATAGCGCCAATTCGGATATCGATCTGGACCTGGCTTATGTGACATTGAAGGAGTTCCTATATTCTCCTTTGTCTTTCACGATCGGTCGTCAGGAATTGCACTTTGGTAACGACATGATCATCGGTGATGGCGTTGGCAATCCGAATCGCAATGCCGTTTCCGGAGGCATAGGTACGAACCAGACCACGAATTACATTGAAGCTTCGGGTTATGGTTCAGTCAATGGCGACCTGGCGTATCGTAAGGCGTTCGATTCCATCAGAGCGACCTTGAATTACGATCCGCTGGTCATTGATGTGGTGTATGCCCTGATCGATCACGAGAACATCACGGGCAGTGAAACAAACGATTGGATTAACCTTTATGGTATCAATGCCGGCTATCAGTTCTCCGATAAGTGGAACACCCTGGCAGAAGGTTATTTCTGGTCAAAAGACGATTCCAGCGCCAAATACCTCGGCAGTGCCGCTGCTGACAAGCTTGACAGCGTGCACACGATCGGTGGCCGCATCAGCACCATGCCGAACAGCAAGTTGAACATTCAGCAGGAAATTGCCTATCAGTTCGGTACCAAACTCAGCCCCGCTACATCAGTAGGAACGGGTGCTATCGTTGAAAGAGATCGCAGCGCCTGGGCAGCCCAGACCGTGGTTATGGCCACTCCGGGTTGGAAGTATGAACCGACCTTCGGTTTGATCTATTCCTACTTCTCCGGTGATGCGAACAGAGACAGCTCGGGTTTAAGTGCCAATGCAGGCAAGACGTTCCATGCATGGGACCCGATGTTCGAAAACCAGATCAACGGTCACATCATCAATGCGCTTTTCCCGCAGTCCAATGCCCATAACTTCGATTTGATGGCGAAAATGTCTCCTGTCGAAGATGTGTGGGTCCAGCTGGACTATGTGTATTTGATGATGGCAAAGGCGAGCTCGATCACCGGTGAAATGATCATGAACGATTACGATGCAGATGGTATGTCGTTCTTGGCCGGCGATAGAGAACTTGGACACGAAGTTGACGTCAACATCGTGTACAACTATACGGAAGACGTTCAGTTCGGTTTGCTTGCTGGCTGGTTTATGCCTGGCAGAGCCTTCGATAAGTCGAATGACGGCGAAAAAGCCAGAGAGACAGCTACAGAAGCCATCGCTTCCTGCAAAGTCAGCTTCTAATCTAGAAGTTGCAGCGTTGTTCTACAAGAACCCCCGGGGAAACCCGGGGGTTCTTTTTTGCCTCTTCTTACCAGAGACCCCTTGATTCAAGCCCGATTTCAATCAGAATGGGTTATGAAAGGAGGGGGTTTGTTTT
>JAQUOM010000080.1 GCA_028717105.1 Candidatus Omnitrophota bacterium | reverse complement strand
CCCCCAGGTTCCTGGGCATGTCCATTATGCTGCCGATCCTGACCCTTTTTGCCAATGCGATAGGGATTTGCGGCGGCTATCTGATCGGGGTCTATCATTTAAGTATCCGCTCCAGCCTTTACATGAACATGACCTTCGGGACCCTTGTTTACAAGGACCTTTTTACGGGGTTGGTCAAGACTATTATCTTTGGTATGATCATTGCGCTGGTTGCTTGCTACGAAGGATTGAACGTGCGCGGCGGCGCCGAAGGCGTAGGGAAAGCCACGACGATGTCTGTCGTGAACACATTTATTATGATCATTGCGGCCGACTGCTTCTTTACGGCGATGTTTTATTTTTTTATTAAGTGAGCCTGCCTGCTCGCTTGTCTTTGACAAGCAGGAGACGTGCAGGCGGCTTCTTTCGTTGCGGTGCGTGGTCAGGTGATGCCAGATGGCGATGATTGAACTGAAAAACGTTTCAAAAAATCTCGGAGGAAAACAGGTCCTGGACCACATGGACCTGACGGTCGAAGAGGGCGAGACAAAGGTCATTATCGGCCGCTCCGGCGTCGGCAAAAGCGTGACGCTGAAGCATATCGTCCGCCTGCTTGAGCCGGATTCCGGAGAGGTGCACGTGGAGGGCAGGGATGTCTTGGCCCTGCGCGGCAAAGATCTCAATGAGCTCCACAAGGAGATCGGTCTGGTATTCCAGGGCGGCGCCCTTTTTGATTCCTTGACGGTAGGGGAAAACGTAGGGTTCATTCTGCGTGAACACATGAATATGGCGTCATCGGAGATCGACAAACGCGTGAAAGAATCCCTGGCGCTTGTCGGGCTCTATGGCATCGAACAGTATATGCCGGCGGATTTGAGCGGCGGCATGAAAAAACGCGTGGCGTTGGCACGCGCGATCTGCACGCGGCCCAAGATCATTCTTTATGACGAACCGACGACCGGCGTGGATCCCATCACGGCGGATGCAATCAATCTTTTGATCGACGAATTGCATGACAAGCTCAAGGTGACCTCGATTGTCGTCACGCACGATATGAGGAGCGCTTATAAGGTGGCTGACCGGATCGCGATGCTTTATGAAGGGAAGATCATCGCAGAGGGCACGCCGGATGAAATCCGTTATTCCCATAATCCTTATGTGCACCAGTTCATAACAGGCGCGGCCCAGGGGCCGATCACGGACGGCCAAAGTTCCATCGTTCAAAACATCGAATAAAGCCATGTTCGGATTTTTGAATCGGGAATTCAGGCGGATATGTTTTCTTGCTGTTTAATTACTTCATTCACAGAGGAGAATTAATCATGGCGGAAAAGACAAAATCTCTGGAGCTCAAAGTCGGTATTTTTGCTTTTGTCGGCCTGTTGATCTTGAGCTGGTTTATCTTCAGGATCGGCGATGTGAAGCTGACGGCGCACGGTTATCATGTGCGCGTCTTGTTCGGGTTCGCCAACGGTATCAAGATCGGGGCCCCCGTGCGTATCGCCGGCGTTGACAAGGGCGAAGTCAAAGAGATCCGCCTGACGCATAACACAGACGGAAAGCCCGAGGTTTTCATTCGTGTCTGGGTCGATGGAGACACGCTGATCCCCGTTGATTCGCGCGCTTGGGTCAATACGCTGGGGCTTTTGGGGGAAAAATACCTCGAGATCATTCCCGGCAAGGACTATAACAAGGTCCTGGTGAATGATAGCCTGCTGACGGGTGAAGACCCGACAAGCGTCCAGGAAGTGACGGACCTGGCTAAAGATATCGCCCTGCAGGTAAAAGAGACCCTTGATGCCCTGGATAGCGTCTTAAGCGACATCCACGAGGGGCGCGGGACGATCGGCAAGCTTTTTACGGATGACAGGCTTTACACGGACATTGAAGAGATGTTTGCGGATTTAAAGCAGCACCCGTGGAAATTGCTCTACAGGCCCAAAGAAGCCAGATAGTTTGAATATTTCATGTTCTAGAACACAATTATCAAGCGATTGCCTAAGATTGCCAAATCAAAATCTGCGTTCGTCTGCCAGGCCTGCGGGTTTAGTTCTCCGAAATGGCTCGGCCGCTGTCCGGACTGTTCAAGCTGGAATTCTTTCGTCGAGGAAGAAACAGTAGCCCGTGGTTCTTCTCGCGCCGCCTCTTATCGCGAACCTGTTCTTCTGCACACCGTCGATTCCCGGGAAAAAGAGCGCATGAAGGTCGGCATTCACGAATTGGACAGGGTCCTGGGCGGCGGGGTCGTGCGCGGTTCCGTGATCCTCGTGGGGGGAGACCCCGGCATAGGTAAGTCCACTATTTCGCTCCAATTATGCCAGAGGCTGGCGGACTCCGGCAAAAAGATCCTTTATGTCAGCGGTGAAGAGTCCATCCAGCAGACCAAGATGCGGGCTGACAGGCTCGGGACGGGCCGCTCGGAAAACTTTTTTATTGTCAACGTGACGGACCTCGATGCCGTTATTGCCGCAGTCAAAAAATTTCTGCCTGACTTGGTCGTCGTAGATTCGATCCAGGTAGTTTATTCTTCAGGGCTGTCATCCAGCGCCGGCAGCGTCAGCCAGGTGCGTGAATGCGCCGGGATCCTGACGCAGATAGCCAAACAGACGGGGATGTCCGTGGTCCTGATCGGCCATGTCACCAAAGAAGGGACACTGGCCGGCCCGCGGGTTTTGGAACACATCGTCGATACTGTCCTGTATTTTGAAGGCGACCGGTTTTCAAGCTATCGCATCCTGCGCGCCATCAAGAACAGGTTCGGTTCGACCAATGAGATCGGGGTCTTCGAGATGGGCGCCCAGGGCCTCGAGGAGGTCAAGAACCCTTCGGAGATCTTTCTTGCCGAGCGGCCCCGGGAAGTTTCCGGCAGCGCCGTCGTGCCGGTCCTTGAGGGCAGCCGCCCGCTCCTCATCGAAGTGCAGGCTCTGGTATCCAAGGCGAATTTCGGCGTCACCAGGCGCAAGGCCCAGGGTATCGATTATAACCGTTTGAGTCTCCTGACTGCGGTCCTGGAAAAGCGTTTGTCTTTGAAATTATTCGATAAGGATGTTTTTGTCAATGTCGTCGGCGGCATGAAGATCGACGATCCGGCGATCGACCTTGCTGTTTGCCTGGCCGTCGCCTCCAGCATCGAAGACAAGGTCATCCCGTTCGATACGGTCTTGCTTGGCGAGGTGGGTCTGGCCGCGGAAATCCGCAGCGTCTCCAATGTTCTCTTGCGGGTGAATGAGGCCCATAAGCTGGGATTCAAAAAGTGCATCCTTCCCCGGAGCAATGCGCAGTCCCTGCGGGAATGGAAGGATGCGGGAATGAAGCTGGTTCCCGTGTCCGACCTTCATGAAGTCATGGCGGCCCTTTGGGGTCAAATAAGGCCATAATTTATGGAACCTGTGGCCGGCGTGGGGAGACATAATTTATAAGGCCGGATGTCCCGTAAGAAACCGGGGCTACGGTTTACCTCGTCCTCCGGACTCCATAAACTGTCCGCTTATCAAAGGAGATTGTTTTATGAATATGACGATGTTGTTTATCAGGATCCTTTTTTTGATCTGTTCGACGATCGTCGGTTACCAGGTCGGCGATGTCAATAATTTTAATGTCTACTGGACGTCTCTCGGCGGTTTCGGCTTCGGCCTTCTCATCATCATCCTGGAGGCCGGTATGCGCGGTATTTCCGTCAGGGGGTTGTCGAGCGCTGTCTTCGGGCTCGTCTTGGGGTTGATCATCTCGCGCATGATGACGGCAGCATTGTTCACCCTTTTTCCCCTGGATCGTTCCATGCAGAACATCTCCTCCTATCTTTTGACGCTTTCTTTTGCCTATTTGGGGATGGCCATAGCCCTCAGGGGGAGGGATGAATTCAATCTGATCATTCCCTATGTCAAGTTCAGACGGCAGGACGAGAAAGCCGACACCATGATCCTGGATACGAGCGCGATCATCGATGGGCGTGTCGTCGATATCCTCAAAACGTCCTTTGTCGAGGCGCGTCTCATTGTGCCGCGTTTTGTGTTGAAGGAATTGCAGACCATTGCGGATTCCGCCGACGCCGTCAAGCGCCAGCGGGGCCGCAGGGGTCTGGAGATCCTGCATATGATCCGCAGCGACGCCCGTTTCAATCTGGTGGTTCACGAGGAGGATTTTGCGGACACGCGCGATGTCGATGCCAAATTGATCAAGCTGGCGAAGTTGTTGGAGGCCAAGATCCTGACGGTGGATTTTAACCTTAACCGCATTTCTGAACTTCAGGGTGTCCGCGTCCTCAACATCAACGAACTGGCCAATGCCTTGAAGAGCGTGGTCCTGCCCGGCGAAGCGCTGGAAGTCAAGCCGATTAAGGATGGTAAAGAGCATAATCAGGCGATCGCCTATCTGGAAGACGGGACAATGGTTGTCGTCGAAGACGCCCGTAAATTTATCAGTCAGTCTGTCCGTGTCTCCGTCACGTCCGTTCTTCAAACGCAGGCCGGCCGCATGGTCTTTGCCAAACCCGAGAATAAATAAGAACAGGAAACGGAGGGCTTAAAGGCAGAGGGTCCGTCGTCGGTCCTTGAGCGCCTTTGAGGCCCTTTGTTCTATGCAGACGGTCTTTTGATGACAGGGCAAACCGATAAGATAACGGCTTTGGTTCCGGCGGCCGGCATGGGGGCCAGGATGAATATCGACCTGGCGAAGCCGCTGATCGAGATCAAAAACAAGCCGATCATTGTTTATACCCTGGAAGTCCTTCAGGCGCACCCTTTGATCGACGAGATCGTGCTGATTTTCTCCAAGGAGGGCCTGGACAAAGCGAGGTCCTTTGTGGCGGCTTACAGGTTGACGAAGGTCAGCCGCGTCATCGCCGGCGGCGCCAGCCGCAAGGAATCCGTCAGGAACGGCCTGGAGGTGGTGGATTCCAAAACGAGGTTCGTCGTTATCCATGACGGCGTAAGGCCGTTCGTGGATGAAGGGTGTGTCACGCGCGTCATTGAGGAAGCCAAGGTCTGCGGGGCGGCGGTCCTCGGCGTCCCCGTCAAGCCGACGGTCAAGAGGCTCAACAACCGCATGGAAGTCGATGAGACGCTTAAACGGGACCGCCTGTGGGAGATCCAGACGCCGCAGGTCTTTGAGAGGGAGTTGATCCAGAAGGCTTATCTGCGTTGCAGCAAGCTCGGCGTGCCGGATGATGCCTCGCTGGTGGAGATGATGGGCAGGAAGGTCAGGGTGGTCATGGGGTCGTATTTTAACATTAAGATCACGACCCAGGAAGACCTGGTTTTTGCCGAAGCCATCGCGGCGGTCAGGGCGCTTGAATAAATCCGTCCATGGTCGATCGTCTATAGCTCATGGACAAGAATGATCGATTTTTTTGCCGATAATTGTTGAACTGTTTTTCTGCGGACCCTGGACGGTGAACGATGGACTATAGGATCGGTTTTGGATACGACATTCATAAGTTTGCTCTCAAAAGAAAACTCATGCTGGGCGGCGTTAATATTCCGTTCACCAGAGGTCTCTTGGGGCACTCGGACGCGGATGTCGTTCTTCACGCCCTGTGCGACGCGCTCCTGGGGGCTTTAGGCGAAGGCGACATCGGCAGGCATTTTCCTCCGGGCGACCCGGCCTACCGGAACATCCAGAGCCTGACGCTATTGAAGCATGTCGCCCGGCTTCTTCAAAAAAAACATTTTGCCGTTCGGAATGCGGATGTGATGGTGATCCTGGAAAAACCGAAAATTTCGCCTTTCGTAGCCGAGATGAGGAAGAGGATCGGCGCGGTGCTCAAGGCGGACCGGAAGCTTATTTCCATTAAGGCGACGACCCACGAAGGCCTGGGCAGCATCGGCGCCGGGAAGGCGGCGGCGGCTTATGCCGTGGCCTTGATCGTCAAGACAAGGTCTTAGAAGGCGGAGGGCATGATGATCATTTTTCTGAATATCTTTTTGATATTGTTGACCGTCCTGCTTGCATGGATTATTTTCGTCCTGATCGTGTTCAAGAGGGAGGTTGACGCTGTTTTCGACAGGGACCCCGCGGCGCGCAATTATCTTGAGGTCGTCCTTTTATATGCGGGGGTCCAGGCGCTCGTGATGCACAGGATCGCGCACGCCCTTTACCGGGCAAAAGTTCCTTTCCTGCCTCGATGGCTGGCGCAGGTCAGCCGTTTTCTTACGGGGATCGAGATTCATCCGGCGGCCCGGATCGGCGAGGGCCTTTTTATCGACCACGGCATGGGCGTTGTGATCGGTGAGACCTCTGTTGTCGGCAGGAATGTGACGCTCTACCAGGGCGTGACCCTGGGGGGAACGGGCAAGGAAAAGGGCAAGCGCCATCCGAATATCGGAGATAATGTGGTGATCGGCACGGGCGCCAAAGTACTGGGGAATATTACGATCGGGGAAAATTCCTATATCGGTGCCAATGCCGTTGTCTTAAGAGACGTCCCTGCGAATTCGACGGTTGTAGGCGTGCCCGGGCATATCACCAAGCAGGACGGTAAAAAACTCGATCGTCTCTTAGACCACGTCCATGTTTTAGATCCGCTCACGCAGTCTTTGGAAGAGCTCGAAGAACGCGTCAAAGAACTGGAAAAAAAGATCAAGCAATGATCGCCATCTATAATTCTCTCACAAGAAAAAAGGAAGATTTTGTTCCTCAGGTTCCGGGCGAGGTCAGGATGTACACGTGCGGCGTCACGGTGTACGACGATTGCCATGTGGGCCATGCGCGCAGTTTGTATATTTTTGATGTGATCAGGAAATATCTGGAATACAGGGGTTTTAAAGTGCGTTTTGTCCGTAATATCACGGATATCGACGACAAGATCATCAACCGCGCCAAGGAATTAAATGTTGACTGGCGGGAATTGGTGGAGAAATATATCGGCGGCTATCACAGGGATTTGGAGGGCCTGGGGATCAGGCCGGGTGACAGCGAACCGCGGGCGACCGAAGATATCCCGGAGATGATCCGGTATATCCAGGGGCTTATTGAAAAAGGCTTTGCTTATGAAGGGGGCGGCGATGTTTATTTCGCTGTGCGGAAATTTTCCGGTTATGGAAAATTATCCGGACAGGCCTTGGACGAGATGGAAAAGGGCGTGCGCATCGACCCGTCGGAAAATAAAAAAGATCCGCTGGATTTCGCGCTCTGGAAGAAGTCCAGGGAGGGCGAACCGAGCTGGCCGAGCCCTTGGGGCCCCGGGCGGCCGGGATGGCATATCGAATGTTCCGTCATGTCGCAAAAGTTTCTCAAGACGGATACATTGGATATTCATGCAGGGGGCCTGGACCTTATTTTTCCCCACCACGAGAACGAGATCGCGCAGGCCGAGGCCCTGA
>JAQUOM010000079.1 GCA_028717105.1 Candidatus Omnitrophota bacterium | reverse complement strand
CGTTCGCTCCGATCTCGACGTCATCCCCGATCTCGACGGTCCCTGTTTGAGGAATCAGCTTCCAGGCGTCGCCCACCTTCGTATAACCGAATCCTTCGGAACCGATCACGCTGCCGCTCTGAATAAAAACCCTGTTGCCGATCGTCACCCGTTCCCGCACCGAAACGTTCGCGTAAAAAATACAATCGTCCCCTACGCGCGTCTCGTGACCGATAAAACATCCGGCATAAATGATCGTCCGCTCGCCGATGACGGCGCCGTCTTCAATAACGGCGTGGGCACCGATGGCCGCCCCGCGGCCGATCTTGGCGCTCTTTGCGATCACAGCCGTCTTGTGGATGCCCTTCGGATGACGAATCGTGACAGGATGGAGTAATTCGGCAATCCTGGCAAAAGCGAGGGATGGATCCGGAACGCGGATCACCGGCGTCTTGCCGGAGACCACGGAAAGAGGCACAAGGACGGCGCTGGCGTGCGTCGATTCCAAAAGAGACGCATAGCGGCGGTTAGCCAAAAAAGCGATTTCTCCTTCCCTGGCTTCCTTTAAGCCCGCCACCCCGGTGATAACCGCATCAGGGTCGCCGCAGAGTTCCCCGCCGACGAAGGCGGCGATATCCTTCAACGTCTTCTTCATGTGCCCCGGATCAAAGACGTATCAAAAATTATTTCTTTTTTGACGTCTGTTTTTTGGATTCCTGCTTATACTGTGTATTCAAAAGATCGATGATGTCCTGTGTCACGTCGGCGCTGGCGGAACCGTACAAGAGCACGCGATCGTTCATGATAAAATCATACTGGTTCTTTTGGGCATAAGACTGGATGACCTTTTCGATGTCCTGCAGGATTTCCTTGAGCCTCTCGTCGCGCTCTTTTCTTAAGTCCAAGGCCACCTGCTGGCTGATCTGTTTTAACTTCTGGGTTTTCTCATCCAGGTCTTTCTGCTTGGAAACTTTTTCTTTCTCGCTCAAGAGAGGCATTTTATCTTCGATGGCCTTGATCTCATCGGCCAGCTGTGTCAGGCTTTTTTCCTTCTCCTGCTGGATCGACCCTAAGGCCTCATCAAAAACTTTCGTCTTTTCATATTTATCGAACGTCGAGGAAAGGTCCACATAAGCGATCTTTCCGGCCGCCAAGGCCACGCCCGCGGCCATCAAAAACATGCATACGAACGCCAATCCCCTGACCATCATCTTTCTCTTCATCTGTTTCCTCCCTGTCCGCCCCGGCAAGCCCCTCGGTCAATTCTCAACGGGCAAAAACCAAAACAGACGTTTTTTGTTTTTTGTCAAAACTTCGTTTAAAAACCGTGACTCATGCTGAAGTGAAACCGGCCTTCTTTATCTTCCTTGCCCGGCTGCTTGTTGAGCGGAATACCGTAATCCAGTTTCAAAGGGCCGATCGGCGTCTTGATACGCACACCGAAACCGATGCCCGTCTTGAACCCGCCTAAGTCAAAATCGGACACCTCTTCCCAGACTCCGCCTGTATCGATAAACAAGGCACCTTTGATAAAGTCTACAATCGGGAACGTGTATTCGATATTAAAGATCATCAAAGCCTCGCCGCCGAGGGGATCAGCGGTTACGGGATCGGCCGGACCGACGGTACGCTCTTCGTAGCCGCGGATCGTGTTGGCGCCGCCGGCATAGAACCTCTCATAGATCGGCACCTCTTTTTGGCCGCCGTAAGGCGTCACGATACCGCCCCGGGCCTGGAGCTGAAGGACATTCTTGCCGAATGACGGAAAATACTGGGACGCCAGGCCGAAGACCTTATTGAATTTCTTATCGCCGCCCATAGGCCCGCCGGCGATCTCATAGGAACCGCTCAGAACCAAGCCCCGGGAAGGATTAAAGACATTGTCCGTCGTATCGCGCGTCAGCGTAAACTCCATACTGCTGATAAGGTTCTTTCCCTCCTCTGCCTTAAGGTCGTCGAGCGCGGTAGAATCAACGCCCGATATTTCTACCTCTTCCAGCCGGTAAAGCACGCCGCCTTTAAAATATTCGCCGAACTCCTTGCTCAACCGCAGGTCGCCGCCCGTCCGCTTTTCTTCATACCCGTAACCGACATCGGAATCCTTGTCGTGGACGCGCCGGTAAATATCGAAACCGAAGGCGACAGGGTGATCGAACATCCAGGGTTCGGTAAAGTTGATTTCAAAATTCTCCCTCACCGTTCCTATTTCCCCGCGTATCTTCAAGTCCTGGCCGCCGCCGGTAAATGTCTTCCAGTTGCGCCAGTCGAAATTCTTCTGTTCGACCTCCACAAACCCGACGAACTGGTCGATCGAGCTGTAGCCGCCGCCGAAGCTGAAACTCCCGGTCTTGGCTTCCTTGACGTCCACCACAAGATTGCGGTTATCGGGGTCGCTGCCCGGTTCCGTATCGTAATTGATCTCTTCAAAAAAACCGAGGTTGTAGAGCCGTTCCTTGCTGCGTTTGAGCTTGTCGCCGTCAAAACGCTCACCCGGCTTGATCCTCATTTCCCTGCGGATGACCTTGTCCTTGGTCTTCAAATTGCCGCGGATCTCGATCCTGTCGACATAGACGATGTCGTTCTCCTTGATCGTATAGGAGATATCGACTTTCCCGCTCTCCGGCTCCAGGGCCGAAGATTCGTTGATCTGGGCATAGATATAGCCCTTGCCGAAATAAAACCCCTGAAGGTTGGCCACATCCCCCCGGAGCGCGTCATACGTGAAAATACCGCCGACGGGACAGGCCTTGATGCTCTCAAAAAGCTCTTTTTCCGGAAATATTTCGTTTCCTTTGAACACGATGCTGCCAACGGTGTAAACCTTGCCTTCTTCGATGCGCAGGCGCAAATAGATGTCCCCCCTGGCATCGTAATCCAGGCGGTAATCGACGGTGACATCGAGATAGCCGTTCTTCTGATAAAAATCCTTGATGCGCTCCAGGTCGTCGTTAAACTGGTCTTCCTTGAAAAAACCGGGATTAAACCAACCGGCGCGTTTGGTCTTGATCAGCGCGAGGATCTTGCCGTCGGAAAAATGCATATTGCCGTCGACATAGATCCTCTTGATCTTGACGCGCTTGCCTTCGTTGATGGTAATGACGATCTTGGCTTTATTGGTCTCCGGATTAGAGGTGATCGCCTGGTCCACCATCACGTCAGGGAGGCCCTTTTTCTCATATTCTTTCTTGATCAGCGACAGGTCATCCTTGAGGACCGCCAGGTTCAGATATTGGCCCTGTTTGGACTTAAGTTTCCGCAGGATCTGCACGCGGCCAATGGCCCTGTTGCCTTCTACGGAGATCTCCTCGATAATCGGCCTCTCTTCGACCTTGAACACGACCTTCAAACCGCCATCGACGTCTTCCAGGTCCAGGCTGATATCGGAAAAGAAGCCCGTTTCATAAAGCCTCTTGATATCGTCCCGCGCGATCTGGGAATAATAGAGCTGCCCCACCCTCGTCTTGAGCTTGGCCATGATGGTCGCCGTGCTGATGGCCTTATTACCGGTCACTTCGACGGCTTTGATGGTTTTTAAGGGGGCTGCTTCTTCTGCCTGCTCCTCCTGCGCAAAACTCGCCGCAACGGAGCAGCAGATCATGACAGCTGTCAGGAAGGTCAAAAATCGCTTGGCGATGGTCATAGGCTTGATGTTCTAAAGAACCTTCACCGCGCCCCCGGATCCATCTTGCGGGCCCGTTCGCGCGAATTTATCAAATTATACGAAAGCCTTAACTGAAAGTCAATCAGAGTTTTGCGAACCCGCACCAGCCAAGTTCTCAAAACGCGTAAACTCCTTGATAAACGCAAGCTTAACGGTCCCTACCGGCCCGTTCCTCTGCTTGGCAATGATGGCTTCGGCAATGCCGCGGTTCTGCTCCGAAGGACTATAATATTCTTCCCTCATCAGGAGAACGACAACATCGGCATCCTGTTCGATGGCCCCGGATTCTCTCAAGTCCGAAAGCTGGGGCCTGTGATCCGTGCGGCTTTCAACAGCCCGGGACAACTGGCTGATAGCGACAACCGGAACGTTCAACTCCCTCGCCAGCGCTTTAAGCGAACGGGATATCTCGGAAATCTCCTGCTGGCGGCTTTCTACCGAGCCGGAACCCCGCATCAGCTGCATGTAGTCTAAAGCGATCAGCCCGATATTATGGTGGGCCTTCAATCGACGGGCTTTGGCCCGCAGCTCAAGGACCGATATCCCGGGCATGTCGTCGATAAAAATCGGCGCCTCGGAAAGTTTGCCGGCGGCCGTCGTCAGGCTGGGCCAATCAGACGCCGAAAGGTAGCCGGTCCTGACCTTGTGCGCGTCAACGCGCGCGTGCGAACACAACAATCTCTGCACCAGCTGTTCCTTCGACATTTCCAGGCTGAAAAAAGCCGTCGGGATCTTCTCGATGATGCTGGCGTGTTCGATAATATTGATGACAAAGGCGCTCTTGCCCATGGATGGACGGCCGGCGACGATGATAAGGTCTGAGGGCTGAAGCCCTGCAGTCTTGATGTCGAAATCGGTATAGCCCGTCGGCACGCCCGTCACGTGCGCCTTGTTCTGATAAAGGCGGTCGATGGTCTCGATCGAATCTTTGATGATCTCTTTAATGGGGATGAATCCCCCCTGCCCTACACGCCGCTCCGCAATCTCAAAGATCATCTTCTCGGCCCGGTCCAGGACGCTGGCGACCGTATCTTCGGTTGCGTAGGCCTCCGTCACGATCTGGGTTGCGTGATGAATCAAAAGGCGCAGGACGTTCTTTTCCTTGACGATGCGGGAATAATGGGCGACATTCGCCGCCGTGGGAACGACATTGGTAAGGGCCGTCAGGTAGCTTGCGCCTCCGACATCCTCAAGGGCGTTTTCATTCCTGAGCTTCTCGATGAGCGTGATGAGGTCAACGGCCTTGCGCTGGTCGTAAAGCTGGACGATGGAAGAGAAAATCTTTTTATGGGCGTCTTTATAAAAATCTTCACCCGTCAGGTGCTCGACCGAGACGCCGATCGCATCTTCCTCGATGAGCATACAGCCCAGGACGGCCATCTCCGCTTCGATATTCTGGGGAGGGAGTTTTTCCAGGGGCGCCAGGTTACCGGAGGCTGTCTCTCTATGGACGTGCTTCTGAGATCTTTTCATGGAAAATAGCAGAACGTCATCCCAAAGGAAATACCATCAACGATAGTACATTGAGTTCGTTGAGTTTATTGAGTCGGGCCATAAGAAATCTATGAACTCGGTGAACTCAAAGAACTCGCTTTTCCAACTACTTTTTAACCACCCAGAGCTTGATCTTCGCCGTCACGTCAGGATGGAGCTTGACATCGATGTCATAAATCCCCAGCGCTTTGAGCGGGGCATCCAGCATGATACACTTCTTATCCACATCGATCCCTTCGCCGGCCAAAGACTTCTGGATATCCGCAGATCCGAGGCTGCCATAAAGCTTTTCTTCCTCGTTGACCTCCACCGTCATGGTCAGGGAAAACCCATTCAGTTTTTCAGCGAGCTCTTCAGCCTTCTTTCTTTCCTGGGTCAGCTTCGCCTGAAGCTTCTTCTGCTGTTGCTCGATCTGCTTGAGCGCTTCATCCGTCGCGACGACGGCCAGGTTCTGCGGCAACAGATAGTTACGGGCAAACCCATCCTTGACCTGCTTAACGTCGCCGGTCCTGCCGATCCCCGGGACATCGGACTTCAAAACAACTTTCAGCATAACAACCTCTTTGAGTGACGAATGACCAAACACCAAGATACAATAATCAAACTTGGAATTTGTATTTTGGTTATTGGTGTTTTCATGATATCTTTTTAACTTGATATTTCGCTACTTCTTCAAAAACGGCAGGAGCGCGATAAAACGGGCCCTCTTGACCGCTTCAACGACACACCGCTGATGCCTCGCGCACGTCCCTGTTACGCGGCGCGAAAGGATCTTCCCGCGTTCGCTCACCAGGCGTTCCATGCGTTTCAAATCCTTGTAATCCAGGACGTTGATCTTCTCTTCGCAAAAACGGCATGTCTTGCGGCGCATGCGTCCTTCCAAATCATCCCGCCGCGGCCGCCTGCGCGCGCCGGGTTTCGCCGGCCCTCTGCCGTCATCCCGCGATCCCCGTCTTCCTGTCTCTCGCTTTATATAAACCATGGATCTGTCTTCCTCCTTGCTTTGCCTGCCACCCGGGTCCTGTTTCCCTTAAAAAATTGATTCCCCCTAACTCATGTCTTCCGCTGAATCCTGCCCCCACGAAACATCATCGGTTTCAGCGCCAAGCGCCGGGCCTGATGACTTTTCCTCGGCCGCAGGAACTTGTGCTTCGCCGACGACTTCACTTTTCTGGCCGGCCTGCCCGAGGAACTGGATACGTTCGGCCCTGACCTCGACCACGCTCCTTTTTTTCCCGTCGTTGCCGTCCCAGCTCCTGGTTTGCAAACGGCCTTCTACAAACAACGGACTGCCTTTTCGTAAATACTGGTTGCAGACTTCCGCCTGTTTATCCCAGGCCACAACCGTAATAAAACATACCTCCTGCCGCATCTCCCCCGTCTTGTCCTTAAAACGACGATTCGTCGCCATTCTGAGGTTCGCGACAGCCGTGCCTCCGGGTGTATAACGTAATTCCGGATCACGCGTGAGATTACCGATTAAAAGCACCTTGTTTAAATTAGCCATGGCGGGCTCCTATGTTTACACCGCACCTTGCGGACGTGATACCATCTCCCCGTACAAAAAGGTCTTTTGTTTTTAAGAGACCTTTTTCTCTTCCAGCCTCAGGATCAAATATCTGAGGATACTTTCATTCAGGCCATAGACGCTCTTGAGAAGAGTGATCGCAGAAGGATCCACGTCAAAATTCACCAGATAATACAATCCTTCCTTATAACGGATTCCTCCGCCGACGGGAAAGAGATCGTAAGCCAACTTGCGCCTTTCTGCCCAGATCTGGTCCTGTGTCACGACACCGTGGTGCTTGCCGACCAGGTCCTTAATGCTCTTGAGAACGGCCGTCTTGTCTTCTTCCTTAAGATCCGGCTTGATGATGAACATGGCTTCGTATTTTTTCATGCCTTAACACTCCTCCTTAATCCCGCCTCTGGCGGGATTACTCCGAAGCTTGCGTCAGTCGATTTCATAAGCCGCCTCTGGCGCCTGGCTTGTGAAATTGACAAGCGGTTAAGCAAGGAGTAACGTTTATTCCTTAACTTTGCCTATCAAGGGGTTTCTTTTTTCCCTTTTCTTCTTTACGTTAAACAGATTCATGCTTCTGTCAATGCCATGCTCCAGCCACGTTTCCATGGCCCGGACCGCTGCGGCCGTCATTTCCTCGACGGCAGATTCTTGGCAGGCG
>JAQUOM010000078.1 GCA_028717105.1 Candidatus Omnitrophota bacterium | reverse complement strand
AAAAACGTCCTTGAAGGGAATCGACCCCATAAAGGCAAAACCCGCCATGATCATGCGCGCCACCCAGAAAAAGATGATCTCGGGGGCCGTAATCAACACCGACGTAGGATAGAAATAATTCAGTTCTTTTATTTGTTCGTCCATGGCCGATGGCCCACGGTCCATGGATTCATGATTTTCCGTGGACTGCGGATTGTGGACTGTAGACTGATTTTTCGAAAACGGCCATCCGAACGTCGCGAATGGCCACAGCCAAGAAGAAAACCACGTATCAAGGACATCTTCGTCCTGCCTCAAATCCGTCCCTCCGCAATCCGGGCATCTCTCCGGTTTCTTCCTCGAAACAACAATCCCTTTTTGTTTAGCTTTAAGATTTTTGTCATGGGAAATTGGAACTTGGGATTTGCTTGCTGTTTCTGCCATACACCGCTGACAATAATAAACGGGAAGCCGGTGTCCCCACCAGATCTGGCGCGAAATACACCAATCCTTGATGTTCTCCATCCAGTTCAGATAGACCTTTGTCCAGCGCTTAGGCGTAAAAGCGATCTTGCCTTTAAGGACCGCTTCCTTCGCCGGTTTGGCAAGGGGTTTCATGCGCACAAACCACTGCTTGGAGAGATAGGGCTCAATGATGGTGTGGCAACGGTAGCAATGGCCGACGGCGTGGCGATGGGGCTCGATCTTGACGAGGAGCTTGCGCTCCGTCAAATCCTCGATAATGGCTTCCCTGGCCTCAAAACGATCCATACCGGCATAGTCCCCTGCCTGGGCATTAAGGACCGCATCGGGCTGCATGATGTTGATGAATTCCAACCCATGCGTTTTGCCCATCTGGTAATCATTGGGGTCGTGGGCCGGCGTCACCTTGACGGCGCCCGTGCCGAAAGACTTGTCGACGAGCTTGTCGCCGATGATCTTGATCTCGCGGCCGATCAACGGCAACACAAGCGTCGCACCGATCAAATGCTTATATCTTCTGTCTTTGGGATTGACGGCAACCGCCGTATCGCCCAGCATAGTCTCCGGCCGCGTCGTGGCGACGACGATATGGTCAACCGGTTGCCTGGTCCGCCGGTTCGCCGGTTTCAACCCGCTAACCCGCTTACCGGCCAACGGGCCCACTATTTTCAGCGGATACTTGATGTAATACAGCTTCCCGTCCAGGTCATGGTGCGGCGCCTCCTCATCGGCAAGCGCCGTCTGGCAGCGCGGACACCAGTTGATAATGTAATCGCCCTGGTAAATCAGGCCTTGTTCATAAAGAGAGACGAAGACTTCCGTGACGGCGCGGGAATACGCGTCGTCCATGGTGAAACGTTCCCGCGGCCAATCGCACGTGGCGCCAAGCCGCTTGAGCTGCGTGATAATCGTCGAGCCGTAGTCTTTTTTCCATTGCCAGACGCGTTCCAGGAATTTCTCTCGGCCCAGCTTATCACGGCTCAAGCCCTCTTTGGCGATCTGCCTCTCCACGACATTCTGTGTCGCGATGCCGGCATGATCCGTCCCCGGCATCCAGAGGACTTCGTATCCCTGCATGCGGCGCATACGTATCAGGATGTCCTGCAAGGTGTCATTCAAGGCATGACCCATATGCAGGATCCCCGTGACATTGGGCGGCGGGATAGCGATCGTAAAAGGGGGCTTGCCGGATTCAACAGAAGCGTGGAATAGCGGGGTCCGGGCCCAGAATTCAGCCCACTTCTCTTCAACGATCCGAGGCTGATATGACGCGGAGGCTCCGCTGGCAGGTTCACTCATGGGTCAATGCAGCTCCGTCCTTCAATAACTTATATTCGATGCTGTCCACAAGGGCCAGCCAGCTGGCCTCGATGATATTTTCGGAAACACCGACCGTCGTCCAGGAATCGCGCTCGTCCTGGGACTGGATCAAAACACGCACCTTGGCCGCCGTCCCTTCTTTGGCGTCAAGGACCCTCACTTTAAAATCAGAAAGATGCATCTTGGAAACGGCCGGAAAAAAATTTTTCAAGGCCTTTCGCAAAGCGTTATCCAGGGCATTCACGGGGCCATCGCCGTCGGAAGATGTGTGCTCCTGCACCGATCCCACCTTCAATTTGATGGTGGCCTCCGACGTCAACGTCCCCTTTTGGCGCTTCTCGACGATCACGCGAAACCCCTCCAATTCAAAAAATTTCTTATACTGCTTCAGGGCCCGTTTCACCAAAATCTCAAAACTGGCATCCGCGGCCTCGAACTGATACCCTTCATGTTCAAGGTCCTGCAGCAGCTTGACCACCCTTTTGGTATCGGGAGAGTCTTTTTTAAGATGCAACTTAAGCTCTTCGGCCTTCGTCAGGATCGGCGTTTTGCCGGCTAACTCCGAAACAAGGATCCTGCGGACGTTGCCGACGCGCTCAGGTTCCACATGTTCATAACTCTTGGGGTTTTTGTAAACCGCATTGATATGGACGCCGGCCTTATGGGCGAACGCGGACTTACCCACGAAAGGCTGGTTATCAGCCTGCTTCATATTGCTGATCTCGCTAACAAAGTGCGATACCTCCGTCAATTCCTTAAGCTGTTCATCGCTCAGGCAATCCAACCCCATCTTCAACTTCAGGATCCCGACGATAGAAATCAGGTCGGCGTTCCCACACCGCTCGCCGTAGCCGTTAATCGTTCCCTGGACATGGACACACCCCGCCTCCACCGCCGCAATGGAATTGGCGACCGCCAGGCCGAGGTCATTATGGACATGGATCCCTAAAGGCAATTTTACCTTCCCGCGGACATCGGCAATAATACCCGCGAGCTGCGACGTGAGCGTGCCGCCGTTCGTGTCGCATAGGCAGATCAGACGTGCGCCGCTCTCCTCGGCCGCACGCAGCGTCGCCAGCGCATAGTCACGGTTGTGTTTATAGGCGTCGAAAAAGTGTTCCGCATCATAGATGAGCTCAAGCCCTTCTGCAACCAGATAGCCGACCGAATCCCTGATGATATCCAGGTTTTCATCCAGGCTGACACGCAGGACATCGCGCACGTGGAGGTCCCAGGATTTCCCGAAGATGGTCGCGACGCGCACGCCCGAATGCAGGATCGCAGCAAAAACAGGATCATCCTTGGCCGCAGCGCCCGCCCTGCGCGTCGCGCCGAATGCCGTCAGGGCAGAATTTTTAAGCGGGCGCTTTTTAAACTCCTCAAAAAACATCTTGTCTTTCGGGTTCGAGCCGGGAAACCCCCCCTCGATGTAAGCCACCCCGAGCTCGTCGAGCTTGCGCGCAATCTTGATCTTGTCGAGGACGGAATAAGATATCCCTTCCGTCTGCGACCCGTCGCGCAACGTCGTATCGTAAAGTTCGATCTTTTTCATAACGGCCTCTCTGGTCACGCGTGTTTTCCCAAACCGAATTTTGCATGAATGGATTTCACGGCTTTTTCCGCGTCTTTCTTTCTGATAATGCAGGAAATACTGATCTCGGACGTCGTGATCATGCCGATGTTGATCTTTTTTTGCGCCAGCGCCTCAAACATGCCCGCCGCGACCCCCGAATGCGTTTTCATCCCGACGCCGACGATCGAGACCCGGGCGATGTCCTTGTCTTCGAGGACCTTGCCGGCGCCGATCTTTAAAGAGAACTTTTCCATCGCCTTCTTGGTCTTCGACAAATCGGCGAGCGAAACAGTGAAAGAGACATCCGTAAAACCCGTGCGCGAGACGTTCTGGACGATCGTATCGACGTTGATTCCCGCGCGCGCCAATTCACGAAAAAGCTTGGCCGCGATCCCCGGCCTGTCAGGGACGTCGCAGACGGTCACCTTGGCCTCGTTCTTGTTAAGCGTGACCCCGCTGATGACAAAATCTTCCATTTTATCCGCCTCCTTTAAAATGAGTGTCCCCTCCATCTCCTTAAAACTGGACCTCACGTGAATGGGAATATCGAATTTTTTCGCCACTTCGATCGATCGCGCCTGCATAACCTGCGCGCCCAACGACGCCATCTCCAGCATCTCGTCATACGTGATCTGCTTGAGCTTGCGCGCTTCGGGGACAATCCGGGGATCCGTCGTATAGACGCCTTCGACATCCGTATAGATCTCGCATGTCCTGGCCCCCATGGCCTTGGCAAGCGCCACGGCCGTCAAATCCGATCCGCCCCGTCCGAGAGTCGTGATGTCCTGGTCCTGGGTGACACCCTGGAAACCGGCGACGATCACGATCTTTCCTTTTTCGAGCGCATGGCGGATACGGCCGCCGCTGATATCGACGATCTTGGCCTTGGTATGCGTCTGATCCGTGATGATACCGACCTGGCCGCCGGTAAACGAGATCGCGTCATATCCCAATTCTTCGATCGCCATGGCCAGGAGCGCGCAGCTGATCTGCTCGCCCGTCGATAAAAGCATGTCCAACTCCCTGGCCGGGGGATCTGACGTGATCTGTTCCGCCAGTTCGATCAATTCGTCCGTCGTATCTCCAAGCGCAGAAACAACCACCACAAGATGCCAGCCCTTTTTCCTGTAGGAAACGACCCTCCGGGCGACGCGCTTGATCCTTTCAACGTTGGCGACGGAACTTCCACCGAATTTCTGCACAAGAACTCTCATCGCTTTTTACCCCTTTGTCCTCTTTCTGAATGCGTCATAAACTTCCCTGACCATGATCAATGCTAAAACCAGAAGGAGCGCGCTCACCCCCGTCAAAAGATATTGCCTGCTCCTGACGTAAGACAAGCACTGGATGACGAGCGCCACTACGGTCGTCAGGAACATAAAAATAGCCGGCACAAGAGTGTAGGCCGTCGGTTTCTTCTTCATCAAAAACCACAGGCTCGCAACAAACAATGCCAGCGCCGCAACAAGCTGATTCGACGCGCCGAAAACAGGCCATATCTTGTTCCAGGCCCCTGAAAAAGCCAGCAAGCCCGCCGCGCCAATGACGATCAACGTTGAAACAAACCTGTTGCTGGCCCCTGTCAGCTCTTCGGTGATATAACGGCAGACACGGGTTGCCGTATCGAGCGTCGTTAAAATGAAGGCGTTGAGGATCATGATGGCAATAAAAAGCCCCGATTCCCCAAAAAAGATGCGCGTCAGTCCCGTATACCCCGTCCCAAAAAGACAAATAGGCCCCTGGTCTTCAAACAACAGGCACAGCTCTTGCGAAGACTTCCCTGGAATGCCGCTGACGACGGCTAAAACCGCGATCAAAGCCACCAGGCCTTCGGCGATCATGGCGCCATAACCGATCCTCCTGCCATATCGCTCGTTTGAAAGCTGTTTAGACGTCGTGCCGCTGGCAATCAGCGCATGAAACCCCGAAATCGCCCCACAGGCGATTGTCACGCACATCATCGGCCACAATACTCCTTGCGGCGTCTGCCAAGAGATAAAAGCCGGCTGGCTGATGACAGGACGTGTGATCAATAATCCTAAAAGCCCCATTCCCGCGCCGAAGACCAAAAGAAAACTGCACAGATAATCACGAGGCTGCAGCAGAATATTAACAGGCGTCACGGAAGCCAAAAAACAATAGACCAATAAGACGACCAGCCAAATGGTATATGCGTGGGCTCCTATATCGACGGGAAAATAACTCCCCAGAACAAGCGACCCGGCCAGCAACAACAAACCCAGCGCCGTGGAAAACGCCAAATTTGCCTTCCGGGCATAAATAAGATATCCCGTCAAAAGAGCCACGGGGATCAACCCCAATGACGGAAGAACGACCCTTTTTTCTGTGATGAACGTCTTGGCGCATAAGTCTGCAAAAACCGCGACGACAAGAACCAAGGTCAACCATACAAAAACAGAAAAGATCAAACGGGCTTTGCGCGAAACGACCGCTGCCGATATCTCGGCGATCGAGGCCCCCTCTTCGCGCACGGAAATCAGGAGCGTCGTAAAATCGTGCACCCCACCCACAAGCACTGTCCCCAGAACGATCCAGACAAAAGACGGAAACCATCCCCACCAGATACAACCGATAACCGGACCAATGATCGGCCCGGCGCCCGCGATAGACGAAAAATGATGGCCGAACAGGACCAACCAGTTCTTTGCAGGAACGTAATCCACGCCGTCGAATTTTTTGACGGCAGGCGTCGTTTTCTGGGAATCGACTGGGAAAAGCCTTGCCATACGGCCGCCATAAAAGAAGTATCCCAGCGTAAAAACAGCCAAACCTGCAAACAAGACAACCAAAGAACTCATCTTAAAAACACCTCCATGAGCTGATGGCCGTCGAACTGCACGGGGCTCTTCCTGGCCTCTTCTTCAGTAAACACGCCAAAGCCATTCCTGGCAATCCCCTTGCCCATCATCGCGACGCAGATCTTGTCCGGCACGTGTTTACGCATCTCAACCGGCGTCGCGTGATCCGGCAAAATCATCAAACGCCAATCGTCTCCGCGGGTCTTAAAATGATCCAAGACCGCCCCGACGACGAATTTATCGAAACGCTCGATGCAGGCGATCTTGTTACGCAGATCGCCGTTATGGCCGGCCTCATCCGTCGCCTCAACATGAATAAAAACAAAATCCAACCGCTCCAAGGCCTTGAGTCCCGCCTCTGCCTTTCCGGCGTAATTCGTATCATAGTAACCGGTCGCGCCCTCGACATTGATCACCTCAAGGCCGATGAGCTTGCCGATCCCCTTGATCAGGTCAACGGCGGAAATCACGGCACCGCTCAAGCCGAATTTATCCTTAAACAAAGGCATGCGCGATCTCTGCCCCTGTCCCCATAACCAGATCATATTGGCGGGGTTCTCATGAAGATCCAGCCTGACTTTATTGATCTCGTGGCGCGACAGTACCTCCTTGGACTTGTGCATAAGGTCCGTGAGGATAGCCGCGCCTTTCCCTTTGGGCATATTCCGCTTCACGGCCTCCCCCAGAATATCATGAGGCGGGAGACACAAACATTGCATCAGATCCTCCGTCCGATAACCTTTAAGGACCAAGAGATGCCTGTAGCTAACCCCCGGATAAAATCGGACCGTATCGGACCCCAGGCTCTTATTCAACTCCCCGATCAAGACAGAAGCCTCCTTGGAAGAAATGTGCCCGGCGCTGTAATCGGCCATCTTTTCGTCCGAGATCGTCACCAGATTGCACCGAAAAGCGACATCCTGATCCGTCAGGTCCACGCCAAGGTAAGCCGCTTCCAACGGCGCGCGGCCGGTATAAAACTGTCGCGGGTCATATCCTAAAATGGAGAGATTGGCCACATCGGACGCCGGGGCAAGATGGTCGGGTATCGTGGCGGCCTGCGCCAACAGGCCGTTCTTGACGACATAATCCATGCAGGGAGTTTCTGCCGCTTCCAAAGGGGTTTTTCCGCCCAATTTTTCGACGGGATAATCAGCCATCCCG
>JAQUOM010000077.1 GCA_028717105.1 Candidatus Omnitrophota bacterium | reverse complement strand
CGGCCTGCCGACACTGTCTGCGGCGATGCGGCGTACACAGCTCGGGCGGCCGGACAAAAGCGGCAAGCCGAAGGAAATGACGGTGGACCTCTATGCCCTTTTATATGAAGGCAAGCTGAATCTTGACCAGGAGATGTTCCCCGGGGACGTTCTTGTGGTTCCGGCGACGCTTTTTGCCAAGATCGCACGGATCATTAATCCTATTGCCCAGCCTGTATCGACGGCGAGCGATTCAGCCAGGCGAGTTTATACCGGCGGATTCTAGGAGCAGGCTGCGCACAGGTAGCGGCTTGCTTACGGTTCAGAATAAAGAAGGAGTTAGTATGAATGAATCTTTTTTGAATGCGACCCAGATCCCCATGCGGTATTTGAAGATCGTCTTTAGGCGCAAGTGGTATTTTATCGTGCCGATTGTCGTCGGCCTCATCGGCGGCATCGTTACCGGCGCCGTCCTGCCGAAAGTTTATGAGTCTTCAAGCGTTGTTATGGTGGAAGAGGAGAAAACCCTTAATCCTCTCATCAGCGGACTGGCGATATCCAGCGATATTTCCAGCCGGATGCGCACGATCCGCGAACAGATCCTGGGATGGAACAGCCTCGTTCAACTGGTTGACCGCCTGAATCTCGCCAAGAACGTCAAGAGCCAGCTGGAATATGAAAAATTGATCCTGGGCCTCAGAAATAAGATCGAAGTGCGTATGAAAGGGCCGGACTTGATCAAGATTTCTTATGCGAGCAGCGATCCCCAGGAGGCCAAAAAGGTCGTCCAGACCGTCAATGATATTTTTGTCGAAGAAAATATGAAATCCCAGGAAAAAGAATCGTCGATCGCGATCAACTTTCTGAAAGACCAGATCAAGGTCTACTCACGCAAGATCAAAGAGGCTGAAATATCCGATATGAAAGACAAGCTTTCCAACCTCCTGATCGACTCCACGGATGAACATCCCATGGTCAAGGATTTGCGCATGCAGATCGACCAGGCGCAAAAAGAACTTGAGACAGCGACATTTGACGTGGAAAATGCAAAGCCCATCCCTAACGCGAATCCTATTTATGAAACTCTCGTCAAGGAAAAGCTTGAGACGGTTACGCAGCAATTGGAGGCCGGCGGTACATCAACGGCCGGACTGACGCCTCTGGATAAAGTCAATCCTGTAAAGACGGGTTCCGATGAAGAGCTCTACAAGCTTCTGCTCTTGGACAAGATGGACGCGACCATGGCGCGCGACGCCAAGGTCAACGAGAGCATTTACAATATGCTCCTTCAGCGCCTCGAAACCGCCAAGATCACCCAGCGCCTTGAAGCGTCAAAACAAGGGACGCGCTACACAGTCCTTGATCCGCCACGCTTGCCGTTAAAACCCGTTAGGCCGAACAAGACCCTTGTGGCTTTCATCGGGGTTTTTCTCGGCGGCTGCGCCGGGATCGGGCTGATCCTCCTGCTTGAATTTACCGACCATTCTCTCCTGGGGCTGGATGAGGCCAAGGAATTCCTGGAATTGCCTGTTTTGGGCGGCATTTCGCGCATCCTGACGGAAGAGGATATCGCTGTTACGCGTGAACGCAGCCGTTTCCGGACGATGATTTTTGTTGTCGTGAGCGTTCTGCTTATTGTCGTGACGAGCTTATATTCGTTCTTGCAGAAACCGTAATTCGGGCACCAGGCATCTGGCAACAGGCAACTGGAAAACATGGAACAGATCAAAAATTACAAAGACTTGAAGGTTTGGCAGTCGGCCTATTCATTGGCACTATCTGTTTATAGGCGTACGAAAGAATTTCCGAAAGAAGAGTTATATGGATTAGTGGGCCAGGCACGACGGTCTTGCGTATCCGTTGTTCCCGATATAGCAGAAGGTTATGCCCGAAAAGGCACGGCTGAATATCTAAGATTTTTGTCGATTGCGTATGCATCCTTGGCAGAACTTGAGACACAATTAATGTTATCAAAAGACCTTGAGTATTTGAAAGTTACCGACTTTCATGGTCTATCAAAAAAGAAAGATGAAGCCGGCGGGATGCTGTATAAACTGAAGGAGAAAATCAGATCTTTTGTCTGATGCCCGCTGCCTGATGCCAGGTGCCTGATTATGTACACGAAATTCTATCAGCTCAAAGAAAAACCGTTCAATAACAATCCGGACCCCCGGTTTTTTTATCCCAGCCCCATCCACGCCGAGGCGCTGGACCGTCTCCATTATGCCATCCAGGAGCGCAAGGGTTTTGTCGTTATCACCGGCGAGATCGGTGCGGGCAAGACGACGGTCTGCCGCGCCCTTCTGCGCAAGCTGAGCGAAAAAGATAACGAGATATGCCTCATCACCAATACCCATCTCAATGCCAAAGAACTTCTTGTGGCCATCCTCGAAGACCTTCGCGTGCCCTATAAGTCCGGCACCAAGGTCAAGCTCCTGGCCCAGCTCAACGATTACCTGCTCCAGAAGATGGAGGAGGGGGTCAATGTGGTCCTCATTGTCGATGAAGCGCAAAACCTGACGCCCACGGTCCTTGAAGAGGTGAGGATGCTTTCGAATTTGGAAACGGATACCGAAAAGCTCATCCAGATCGTTCTGATGGGCCAGCCGCAACTGCGCGAGAAGCTCAAATTAAAGGAGCTTGAGCAGTTCAAGCAGAGGGTGGCTGTCCATTACCATATTTATCCGTTGACCCTTGAAGAGACCTTCGGTTACGTGAAGTACCGTCTCGGCGTTGCCGGCAAGAACGGCACGGCCGACATTTTTACGCCCCAGGCCATTGAAGCGATGTACGGTTTTGCAAAAGGCGTGCCGCGCCTCATCAATTACGCCTGTGATCACGCGCTCCTGAGCGGTTTTGTCTATGAGCGCCCGGTCATCGATAAGGACGTGATGAACGAGGTCGTCAATGAATCGCACCTCAAGATCAAGGACATCGACGAATCGATCCAGACCCATTGTTGCGCGAAATGCCAGGATTTTGAACGCTGTTCCACCAAGTGGGTCCGCGCCGAAAAGGGCCTGGAGCAGGTCTGCTGCGAGAAATGCGTGAAGTACGCAGCGTGCCATTGATAGCTCACAGCTTGCAGTTCATAGGGAAAAAACTCAGCGTTTATGATAGAAACAAATAGTCAGGCACATTCAGATCGTAAACATTACCGTCTTATAGAGAATTTAGAAGCTTCTTGTACCTCGATTGCATTTAATATAGCTGAAGGCAAGGGACGATTTTCAAAGAAAGAATTTATACAATTTCTTTACGTTGCTCGGGGTTCGTTGTATGAAACTGTATCGCAGCTAATTTCCGGAGGAAATTAAATGGGAAAGTTTACCGAAGCGTTAAAAAAAGCCGCTGAGAAACGGATCGAGCGGCTGGAGAAACAGGAAGAAGTCAAACCTTATGTCATCCGGGCGGCCTCGGATTCTAAGATCGACCCCCATGTCGTTTCCTATTTTGACCCTTCCTCGCCCGTCGCCGAACAATACAGGATCCTGAGGACGAACCTTCAGGCGCTGGACAAGTCTAATCCTCCGAGAATGCTGGCCATCACCAGCGCCATCCACGGCGAGGGCAAGACGATCACCGCAATCAACCTGGCTGTGACGTTCGCCCACGACTTGAATAAAAAATCGATCCTTCTGGTGGATGCCGACCTGCGTAAAGGGACGCTGACCAAGGACTTGGGCCTGAAGGCCGAAAAAGGCTTTTCCGACATTTTGAGCAACGGAGCCAAGCCCGATGAATCTCTTTTAAGCATCGGCATCGACAATCTGCACATTTTGCCTTCGGGGTCGCGGCCCCACAATCCGGCCGAGCTTTTGGGTTCGCAGAGGGCCCGCCAGCTTCTTGCCGAGTTTAAGGCCCAGTATGATTATGTGATTTTTGATTGTCCGCCCGTGGTCCCCGTGACGGACGCCGGCGTGCTCGGGCCGTTATGCGACGGCGTGTTGATGGTGCTTCAGGCCGGACGTACCCAAAGAGGCGTGGTTGTCCACGCGCAGGACCGCCTGCAGGCTGTCCGTGCCCGCGTCCTGGGTTACGTGATGACAAACATCGAGTACCATATTCCCGAATACATCTATAGGTACCTATAGATGTATTCGGGAATAGTTCGTGGCTCATAGCTCATAGGTTATCCAAGAAAGAATTGATGAGCTATGAACTATGAGCTAAGTGAACGGAGCGAGATATGTATAAAAGGACTATATTCCAAAGTTTCAAACTTGCTTTGGACGGGATTATCTTTGTCGTTCGTAACGAACGCAACATGAAGATCCACCTGATCTTTTCGGCTATGGCGGTTGCGCTTTGTTTGGTCTTAAAAGTTGCACCCATTGAATTTATTTTCATTGTTTTTGCGATCGCGCTTGTCCTGATCGCCGAGACCGCCAATACGGCCTTTGAACTTTTGTTGGATTTTGTCCACGGCGACAGATTTCACCCCGATGTCAAGCTCATGAAGGACATCGTCGCCGGCGGCGTTTTTATCGCGGCCGCCAACGCCTTTGTCATCGGCGTCGTCGTGTTCGGCCCGCGGCTGTTGGGCATGACCATGAGTCTATGCAGAATTTAACGACAAGGTTACAGAAGGTTGCTGGAAGTTGCATTGATTCAAATCGAGCTTTTATAGGTTGGATCTGCGTAAATCTGCGTTTCCTGCCTGCCTGCAGGCAGGGATCCGCGACCATTCGCGTTGAGGATATTTTTTGTCAATACTAACAGGAGGAAAGATGGGTTTGGTCCAAAAAATCAAAGAAAAGAAAATCAGAAGCGCTGTGATCGGTTTGGGCTATGTCGGCCTGCCCCTGGCAGTTGAGTTCGCCAAGTCCGGCGTCGAAGTCGTCGGCATCGACCTGGACAAGTCTAAAGTGGATGCGATCAACAGGAAAAGATCTTATATTCAGGACGTGCCGTCATCTGAAGTGGCGGAACTCGTTTCCAAGGGGCTGCTTTCGGCGACGACTGCCTATAGCGCGCTCATGAATGTCGATACGATCAATATCTGCGTCCCGACGCCTTTGCGCAAGACCAAAGAGCCGGACATCTCCTTTATCGTCAAATCGGCCGAACAGATCGCCCGCTATCTTAAAAAAGGCCAGCTTGTCATTCTGGAGAGCACCACATATCCCGGCACGACCGAAGAGGTGCTCTTGCCGATGTTTGAAGCCAAGGGGTTGAAGGCGGGCCGTGATTTTTACCTGGCATTTTCTCCGGAGCGCGTTGACCCGGGCAATTCCAGGTACCAGACGAAAAATATTCCCAAAGTCGTCGGCGGAGTCACGCCTGCCTGCACGGAAGCCGCCAGGACGCTCTACGAGCTGGCTGTCGAGACGGTGCATCCCGTTTCTTCCACGCGTGTCGCTGAAACAGTGAAGCTCCTTGAAAACACCTTCCGTTCGGTCAATATCGGGCTTGTCAACGAGCTGGCGCTGATGTGCCACAAAATGGACATCAATGTGTGGGAAGTCATCGATGCGGCCAAGACCAAGCCTTTTGGGTTTATGCCCTTTTACCCGGGCCCCGGCCTGGGCGGGCATTGTATCCCGATCGACCCGTTATACCTTTCCTGGAAGGCGCGGGTCTATGGTTTTGAAGCCAGGTTTATTGAACTGGCTGCCCAGATCAACGGTTCGATGCCGGAATACGTCGTCATAAAAGTCGCCGACGCGTTAAACACGCACGGCAAGAGCATCAAGGGGTCCCATATCCTTATTTTAGGGGTCGCCTATAAGAAAAATGTGAGCGATTACCGGGAGTCTCCGGCATTTGAGGTGATGGAGGGGCTTCTGCGTAAGGGGGCACGCGTCAGCTACAGCGATCCGTATGTGCCTTCTTTTCAGAACACGCACCTGAAGATGAAGAGCGAGAAGCTTGCGCCCGCCGCGCTCAAGAAAGCCGATGCCGTCGTCATCATCACCGACCATGATGATTTTGATCATGAGCTCATCGTCAAGAACGCGAGGCTTGTCGTGGATACGCGCAATGCCATCAAGGCGCGTTCGGCGAAGGTTGTTAAGTTATAATCAGCCGCTTTTCCGGCTCATCAGCTGTTCAGTTTATTGGAGAATTTAGGCAGCCCGAGAAAACACTATCGCATCATCGAGCAGCTTGAGGCAGCAAGCACGCCCGTTGTTTTAAACATTGCCGAAGGCAAAGGAAGGTATTCAAAAAAAGAATTTATCCGGTTTTTGTATATCTCCAGGGGATCGTTGTATGAAACAATAACCCTGTTGATTTTTTCCATGATCAAGGCTGGATATCGGAAGAGCAGGCTCAGGAACTGATCCATCTGGCTAACGAAATCAGTAAAATGTTGTCGCATCTGATCGTTGCCATCAAAAAGACCTTTTTCTAAACAGCAAAACAGCCAAAGAGCCAAACAGCTTGCGGCTACAAACGGGAGCGTTCAACATGTCAAAATTTCTCATAACCGGCGGTGCGGGTTTTATCGGCTCCAATATAGCCGAGCGCCTCCTTCGAGACGGCCACTTCGTCCGCGTGCTCGATAACTTTTCAACGGGCAAGGAATCGAATTTGGCCTTTGCCCATGAGCTATCAGCGACCGTAGGGAGTCCTGAACGGAGTCGAAGGGCTACGAGCTATGAGCTTATACGGGGCGACATCCGCGACAAGGCGGCTTGCGAAAAGGCCTGCGACGGCATGGATTATGTCCTGCATCAGGCGGCGCTGCGTTCCGTGCCCAAGTCTCTCAAAGAACCGGAGGCGTATAACGACGTCAATATCGGCGGCACGCTCAATATGCTGCAGGCCGCTTCTGCCAAAAAGATCAAGCGTTTTGTTTTAGCGTCTTCGAGCTCTGTCTATGGCGATGTGGACAAGTTCCCCGAGAGGGAGGATTTTTATCCGGAACTTATTTCACCCTATGCCTTGAGCAAGCTTGCCGGAGAGTATTACTGCCGTATTTATTCTGAATTTTTCGGCGTGGAGACCGTTGCCCTGCGTTATTTCAACGTCTTTGGCCCTAAACAGGCCCTGGATGACGAATACGCGGTCGTCATTCCGAAATTCATCCATTGCGTGATGCATGACCAAGAGCCGCCTATTTTCGGCACGGGCAAACAATCCCGCGATTTCACCTATATCGATAATGTCGTCCAGGCCAACATCCTCGCCGCGACAACCCCGGGCATCAAGCACGATGTTTTTAACGTGGCTGCCGGCCAGGACAATACGGTCCTGCAGATTGTTGACAGCCTGAACAAGATTTTCGGCAAGAAGATCAAGCCCCGGTTTCTTGCTGTCCGGCCGGGTGATGTGTTTAAGACGCGCGCGGATATTTCCAAGATCAAGCGGGTATTGGGCTTTAAGCCTTTGGTAGGGTTCGAAGAAGGGCTCAGGGGGACGGTCGAGTATTTTAAGAAAATAGCGTCTTGAATTTAATTCAGCGTGAA
>JAQUOM010000076.1 GCA_028717105.1 Candidatus Omnitrophota bacterium | reverse complement strand
GACGCGCCGGATCGTTCGTGCCTGCCGCCATAAGCACGTCCATATCATTGCTCATCCGACGGGCAAACTGTGGCCGGCGCGCGGGCCCTATGATGTCGATATGCAGGAGGTTTTTCGCGCGGCCCGGGATACGAACACGGCCCTGGAGATCAATGCTCATCCCTATAGATTGGATCTGTCGGATGTGCATGCCCGCGCCGCGCGGGACAGCGGCGTACGGCTGGCCGTGGGGACGGATTCCCATGATGCGGCGCACTTGGAATATATGAAGTTCGGCGTGGGGCTATGCCGCAGGGCTTGGCTTACCAAAAACGACGTGTTGAATACGTTGCATCTCGATGCTTTGTTAAAAGCGATCAAAAAATGATGGACAGGTTAATGAAACCAACGGAGTACAGAGAACAGGGCGCGGGGAGGGCCGGCCGTGGGATTTTTGTTTTCTTTCGTTCTCTGTGTTCCGTGCTCTTGGTTGTCTTGGTCGCGGGGTGTCAGAAGCCGCTATACCAGGAGACGGCATTTATCATGGGGACATTCGTAGAGGTCAAGTCTCCAGATGCGCGGGCCCACGCGATCGTTTTCGATGAATTTAAAAAACTTGAGGCGCTTTTTAACCTGTTCGATCCGCAGAGTGAGTTGGCGCGGTTGAACTCTTCCCAGAATGCCGTCGTTTCGGAACCATTGTTCAGCGTCATCAACGAAGGGCGGCATTTTGCCGTGATGACAGACGGGGCTTTCGATGTAACGATAGGACCCGTTTCTCTATTGTGGAAGAAGAGGATTGCATCCAGGACGTGGCCTGAACCCCGGGACGTGGCGCAGGCATTAGACCTTGTCGGCTCCGACGATATTTTTATCGACGAAGCGACGCAAACCGTACGGCTATTGAAATCGGATATGCAGTTGGATTTAGGCGGGATCGCCAAAGGATTCGCTCTGGATCGTGCAGTCAGAAGGCTTCGGGAGGCGCAGATCGCCTCTGCTTTGATCAATGCCGGCGGGAATGTTTATTGTTTGGGGTTGAACCGCAAGGTGCCCTGGCGGGTGGGCGTCCTGGATCCTTTTGACGAGGATAAGGTGATGGACCAGGTTGTCCTGACCGATCAGGCTGTCGCCACGGCTGGAGATTATCGGCAGTATTTTGAATGGAAGGGCAAAAGATATTCGCATATCATAGATCCCAAGACGGGTTATCCGGCAGATTCCGGAATCGTGTCAGCGACGGTCATTTCGAAAGACGGGTTGACGGCGGATGTGTTGTCGACCGCCTGTGTCGTCTTGGGGTTGAAAAAGAGCCGGGAGCTTTTGGGCCGGTTCGCGGATACGAAGGGCGTTCTGGTTGCAAGCGACGGGACGATCTACAGGATATAATGATGGACAGGCCGACGGAGGAGATCGCTTGAAACAGCGGGATATTCAAAGAACGGAACATGCGTTGCGTTGCTGGGAATTCTTTCATTGTCATCCTGACGCCCGCAAAAAATGCCTCTTGGCCGAAGTCGAGGAATGGCGATGCTGGTTGATCGATATCGCCTGTTGCCGGATGGACCCGAAGACGCCGTATCCCTTGAGCGTCAAAAAGGTTTTTTGCAAGACGTGCCCGTTTTTTAAAGCGTTCAAGGATGCCCGGCGGCCATGAGACGCCACCTGACGCATGGTTTGGGAGCCGGTTTGCTTCTTGCCGTTCTTTGGATAGGCGCTGTTTCGGCGGCATCGCAGACAGGGCAAAAGGATACGGTGACGGCGCGGGCTGTTTACGCCGTGGATTACACCAACAGGAAGGTCTTGTTCGCCAGGAACCAGCGCATGAAGTTGTATCCGGCGAGTACGGTCAAGCTGATGACGGCATTGGTCGTTTTGGACCGCCAAGACCTTAAGGACAGTGTGGTTGTTTCCTCCCGGGCCGTGAATGTGGAACCGACAAGGGCCGGGCTGACCCGCGGGGCAAGCTATTCCGTCGCAGATCTTCTGGAGGTCCTTTTGGCGACATCAGCCAATGACGCCGGTGTGGCTTTAGCTGAATCGGTGGCCGGTTCCGAAAGCGAATTTGCCGTATTGATGAACCGGAAGGCAAAGGAGATCGGCATGAAGGATTCGTATTTTGCCAATGCGACGGGCCTGCCCGATTCCCGTCAGGTGACTTCAGCATACGATATGTCGATCTTGACGCGCACAGCTTTCAGCCATCCTTTTGTCAAAAAGGTCATGACAAAAAAAAGCATAACAATCCGGGGGAGCGATGGCAAAAAAATTACGCGCCGTAATCATAACAAGCTTCTTTGGCGGCTGGACGATCCGCAGGTGCTGGGAAAGACCGGTTACACGCGTTCGGCGGGCCATTGTTATGCCGGGATCGCCTATTATGATGATCGAAGAGTGTCGGTGGTCATCTTGAAAAGCCGCAAGCCCTGGACGGATATTTATGCGCTTCTGGGCGTACGACAAAAGAAGGCCAGGCGTTGATGGGTCGTGACGTCGTGCGGAGGATGGGGCAGTTTATGATTATTTTCATCATCGCGGTCGTTTTCATCATTCTCTATGTCCGCGTCCTGGAATTCCGTTCTTTGTATATCCCCTATAGGGATGTGTCCGTCAATCCCTCGGAGGTCGGATTAGTCCATGAGGAGATCGCCCTGGTAGCTTTTGACGGGCCCCGGTTGTCCGCATGGTATGTCCCGGGCCGCACGGCAGAGAAAGTCATTTACTTTTTGCACGGGAACGGCGGCAATATCAGCCATCGGTTGGAAAAGATACGGTTTTTTCACGATCTGGGTTACAGTGTCTTTATTTTGGATTACCGCGGATACGGCAGGAGTACCGGGTTTCCGTCGGAGAAGGGTCTTTACGCCGATGCCCGCGCCGGATATGATTATCTCACAACGAAGCGGCGTTTTCCTCCGGGGGCCCTTGTGGTTTATGGTGAATCTTTGGGCGCGGCTGTCGCCGTGGATCTGGCAAGCAAGGCCCCTGTCGGTGCGCTGATCCTGGAAGGAGCGTTTACGTCAGTGCCGGGCATGGGGAAGTCCGTGTATCCGTTCATTCCGCCTTTTTTGCTTGCGTCCCGATACGACACGTCGGCCAAGATCGGCCATGTCGCGTGTCCTGTCGCCTTCATTCATAGCCGCAATGATGAGATCGTTCCTTTTGAGATGGCGCAGTCGCTTTATGAAGCTTGCCGGACGCAAAAAATCTTTCTGGCGACGACAGGCGGTCATAACGAGCATTTTATGATCCATATGGAGCGGTTGAAGGATGGCCTGAAACCGTTTTTATCCCGTTAGAAAGCGGAGTTGTTTTTCCGGTTTATCACGGGCCCGATCTGTTATTGGCGGTGTATCACGACGAGAAACCGAGGCTTGAAAGCGATGAAACTCACGATAAAAGATGTGGCCGCGGCAAAAGGAAAGCGCAAGCTGACCATGTTGACGGCTTATGATTACCCCATGGCTGCCTGCCTGGAAAAAGCCGGTATCGACATGATCCTTGTTGGCGATTCCCTTGCCAATGTCGTTTTGGGGCTTGATTCGACCAAAGATGTGACGATGGATCAGATGATCTATCACGCCCGTGCCGTGCGCCGCGGCGCCCCGGCAACTTTTATCATCGGAGATATGCCTTTTGAGGCTTATCAGAAAGATGTCGGCCAGGCCGCCGTGAATGCGCGGCGCTTTGTTGACGAGGCCGGTTGCGATGCCGTGAAGCTCGAGTGGTTCGAGGGGGCCCTTGAGGCCGCCGGGCGCGTGCTCGATGCGGGAATTCCCGTGATGGGGCATATTGGATTGACTCCGCAGACAGCCGACAAGCTCGGCGGGTTCAAGGTCCAGGGGAAAGATGCGCAGGCCGCGCACAGGCTCATAGGGCAGGCGCGTGATTTTGAAAAAACAGGTTGTTTTGCCGTGCTTTTGGAGTGCGTCCCCGCCCAGGTGTCGCGAGTCATCACGCAGGCCCTGAAGGTGCCGACCATAGGCATCGGCGCCGGGTTTTCCTGCGACGGCCAGGTGCTCGTGACACATGATATGCTGGGACTTTTCGAGCGTTTTAAGCCTCGTTTTGTCAGACAGTATGCCCGTATGACACAGGACATGGTCAGGGCTTTTGAGGAATTTCAGAGCGACGTCAGGGAGGGGCGGTTTCCGGCCGAAGAGCACTGTTTTAAGATCAAGGAAGAGGAGTTCAGGAAAGTCATGCGGGAAGAAAACTAAAATTTTTTGTTTTGGAGGGTTTGTTTGTTCCGCGCAAGAAGCCATCCGGGCGACTCTTTTTGGTTGACAGGCGGGGCTTTTTAGAGTAAAAATAGAACCTTCAATAGAGAATACTCTTATTAAATAATCTTATGTCAGAGACAACTCTTATGGATAAAATCGTCTCCCTGTGCAAGCGCAGGGGGTTTATTTTTCAGAGCTCCGAGATCTACGGCGGTTTGGCCAATACCTGGGATTACGGCCCTTTCGGAGTTGAGCTCAAAAATAATCTCAAGCGCGCCTGGTGGGCATCCAATGTTTACCAGAGGGATGATATCTACGGGATGGACGCCGCCATCCTGATGAATCCTAAAACGTGGGAGGCTTCCGGACATCTCCAGAGTTTTGCCGACCCATTCGTTAAATGTCCTTCCTGCTCCAATTTTTTTAAATTCGATAAGATATGGGATGATATCCTATGGAACAGCCCCTGGTGTAATTCTCTCAAAAAGGTGTGGGGAGGGATAAATACGAAGATATTGCAAAAGTGGGCGGAGAGTGAAGGAAAAAAAATAGCTCCTAATTTGGCCCTTGTGAAAGAGCCCCAAAAGACACTCTCAAATATTAACGACGACGAACTGAAGTCTTTTCAGGTCATCGATTCTAAATTTATCGGGCTTATAGCCGCCTCGCAAATTCCCTGTCCTTCGTGTGGTCATGCCTTGCCCGAAAATTCCATGCCTGCGAATCTTATGCTGGAGACATATTTTGGGCCCGTCAGAGAAACGGCGCAAAAAGTCTATTTTAGACCCGAAACCGCCCAGGGGATGTTTGTTAATTTTACGAATATCCTGGATTCCCGCCATCCCAAGCTGCCCTTCGGCTTGGCCCAAATCGGCAAATCTTTCCGCAATGAGATCACTCCCGGGAATTTTATTTTCAGGACCAGAGAGTTCGAGCAGATGGAGATCGAATATTTCGTCAGGCCCGAAGAATCCGATGCCAAACTCAAGGAATGGATAGAGGCGCGGTATCAGTGGTATATAGGCCTGGGGATGAACAAAGAGCATCTGCGGATCCGGCCCCACGGGAAAGAAGAGTTGGCGCATTACGCCAAGGCCTGTTCAGATATCGAATACGAATTTCCTTTCGGGTGGTCGGAACTGGAAGGCATCGCCAACCGCACAGATTTTGATTTGAAACAGCACGCTTCCTTCAGCGGCAAAGAGATGACTTATTACGATGATGCCGGCAAACAGCGTTTTTATCCTTATATCATCGAACCTTCCGGCGGCGTAGACAGGAGCGTCCTGGCTTTCTTGGTTGACGCATACCATGAAGAGATCGTGAGAGACGAGAAGCGCGTTGTTTTGAGGCTTTCCAAGGAATTGGCCCCGATCAAAGCGGCTGTTTTGCCTTTGCTGCGCAACAGGCCCGAGATTGTGGGATTAGCGAAAGAATTGGCCCGCAGCCTTAAGAAGGATATCGTTGCGGCTTACGATGATACGGGAGCCATCGGCAAGCTGTATCGAAGGCAGGATGAGGTCGGCACGCTTTATTGTGTCACAGTCGACGTTCAGTCCCTGGAAGATAAAAAAGTCACGGTGCGCGACCGCGACACGATGCAGCAGGAGAGGATCGATATCGCACAATTAAAAAATTATTTAAAAGAAAAGTTAAATTAAAATTCCAAGCACCAAGCATCAAATCCCAAACAATATCCAAGCACCAATGACTCAATAACCTACAAGTCCTGTTTCTAATGTTGATTTTTGGAATTTGGAAATTATTTGGAATTTGGGATTTGGAAATTGGGATTTACAGGGAGGATCCGTGTAATGGGTAAGAAGAACGTGTATTCTTTTGGCGGCGGCAAGGCGGACGGTAACGAAAGCATGAAAAATCTGCTGGGTGGCAAAGGCGCTAATTTGGCAGAGATGGCCGGGCATCCGAAACTTCGGCTGCCGGTGCCCCCCGGTTTTACGATTACGACCGAGGTCTGCACGTATTATTATGAGAACAAGAGAAAATATCCTGCGGTCCTGAAGGCGGAGGTCGAAAAGGCGCTGAAGAAAGTGGAAGTGCTGATGGGGAAGAAGTTCGGGGACGCGGAGAATCCGCTCCTGGTTTCCGTGCGTTCGGGCGCGCGCAAATCTATGCCGGGCATGATGGAGACAGTCCTGAATGTCGGCCTGACGGAAAAAACGATCCCGGGCCTGATCAAGCAGTCCGGTGGAAACGGCCGTTTTGTCTACGACGCTTACCGGCGGCTGATCATGATGTATTCCGATGTCGTCATGGAAAAGGCCGCCGGCGTCGAGCCGAAAGATGATATGGGGATCCGCCGTCAACTCGAGCGGATCATGGACGACGTCAAGAAAAAGAAGAATTATAAGTCCGATACGGATATGAAGGTCGACGATTTAAAATACCTGTGCACGGAATTCAAGAAGAAGATTAAGGACGTCCTGGGGAAAGACTTCCCGGATGAGCCCATGGACCAGCTCTGGGGCGGGATTGGCGCCGTTTTTGCGTCGTGGAACGGCAAGCGTGCGGTGGCATACCGGAACATTGAAAACATTCCGCATGAATGGGGCACGGCTGTTACCGTTCAGACCATGGTGTTCGGCAACATGGGGGATGACTCCGCGACAGGCGTGGCCTTCACGCGTAATCCCGGAAATGGCGATGCGTATTTTTACGGCGAATATCTGGTCAATGCCCAGGGAGAAGACGTTGTGGCAGGGATCCGGACCCCGGGGCCCATTAACCAGGTGTCTCAAAGCGAACATAATAAGAACCTGAAGACCCTCGAAGAGCTCATGCCGAAGGTTTACAAGGAGCTTTTTGATATCCAGAAGCGGTTGGAAGAGCATTATCGCGACATGCAGGATATCGAATTTACGATTGAAAAAGGCCGGCTGTTCATGCTTCAGTGCCGTATCGGCAAGCGGAACGGCCCGGCTGCTGTCAAGATCGCTACCGACATGGTCAAAGAGAAGCTGATTACCAAAGAGATGGCCGTGAATCGCGTGACACCCGAGCAGCTTGACGAGTTATTGCATCCGATCATTGATCCGGCCGAAGAAAAGAAGAATAAACCGGTTGCCAAAGGACTCCCCGCAGGACCCGGCGCAGCGTGCGGCATGATCGTTTTTACGTCTGCAGACGCCATCAGGTGGGCGAAGGAAGGCAAGAATGTTATTCTCGTGCGCGAAGAGACGAATCCGG
>JAQUOM010000075.1 GCA_028717105.1 Candidatus Omnitrophota bacterium | reverse complement strand
CGCGCGCCCAAATAACCGCCGACAAGAAATCCCAGCGCAATAAAAGCCGCAGCGCCGATCTTGACGTGGCCCGCCTGATAATAGCGAATCGCCGCGAGCAACCCGATCGGCGGGATCATGGCCGCCAGGATCGTTCCTTGCGCTTCGTGCTGGCTGAAACCGAACAAAAAAATCAATGCCGGAACGACAACCGTCGCTCCGCCGATGCCCAGGAGGCCGCCGAAGACCCCTGTGATCACGCCAAGAAGAAGATAAGCGATATTCATTTTATTCCGTCCAGATAACTTCCGATGCGTCAAACACCGGGCCATCGTGGCAGATGCGCCGATAGCCCCGCGTGGTAAGGATCACGCACCCCAGGCAGGCCCCGAGGCCGCAACCCATAAATTCCTCAAGAGACACCTGGGCCGCAAGGCCCTTTTGCTGTGCGATCCCGGCGACAGCCGCAAGCATAAGCTTGGGACCGCAGGCGCATAGGGTCGGGGGTCTGGAGTCCGCGGCCTTAAGCAAAAAAGAATTCAGGAGCTCCGTGACGCGGCCCTTAAAACCTTTGGAACCGTCTTCGGTCGCCACGTGAACCTCACACCCCAGATCCTTGAACTCTTTTTCCCTGACGATATGGTCCTTGTTCCTGCCGCCGATGAGCACGACGATCTTTTGCCGCTTTCCCTTTGCCTTTTGGCTTTCGCATATCGTTTTTGCCAGGAAAAACAAAGGCGCCACCCCCATGCCTCCGGCCACGATGTAAACCTGGCCGGCGCGCAAGATCTTTCCCAAATCAAATCCGTTTCCAAGCGGCCCCAGGGCATCGACCTGCGTCAAAGGGCGTTTTTCGGACAACAGAGACGTTCCTTTGCCCACGACTTCATAAAGGACCCTGATGACGGGCTTTCTGGAACCTGTTTTTGAAGAAGGCCAGACCGCGTCGTGGACGCTTAAAGGCCGGCGCAAAAGAGGGTCCGAGGAATCTTCGATCCGCAGGTGCAGGAACTGCCCCGGTTGGGGCTTGACGAATTCTTCCGGCGCGCGGAGTTCCAATAACAGGTATTTGTCTCTCAAGAATGTGTTGCTGAGGATGTCCAGCTTCATGAACCTTCCGCCTTTTTTTCTGTCGGCGCGGCCTTGTCTTCGACGACGGATAAAGCCGCCTGGCCTTTTCTCTCCATGATCGCCTGCCGGAAAGACAACATTGCTTCCCGTTTGCTCTGTTCCGCCGCTTTCATCTGAGAAGAAGCCTCATCCAGGAGGCCACGTTCCAGGGCACCGAAGACCAAATAAGTCGCTTTCAGGAACTGCAAATAAGCTCCGTGCGAACGCTTGAACAGCGGCGGCACGGGCAAAGCATTCAATTCATAATACACGACATCCAACGACTGGCGCGCCAAGTTAAAATCTTCGCGCGTGGCACTCGGAAGGTTCTGATAGAGGTTGTCGATCGCCACCAGCCGGTCCGCATAGCGCGTGGTGACCTCGACGAACTTTTGATAATACTCGAATTCATCTTTTCCCAGGACCCCCTCGATCTCGGATATCGTAAAAAATTCCTGGCTCCCATCCTGCTGGCCTTTCTTGTAAATCGACATCTCGTACACCGTCTCCTGCCCCTGGTCGACAGGCACTTTCAGGCTTTCGACTTCTTTTAAATAAGGGATTTGCCGGCCGACGGATTGCTTGTCTAATTCGACCTTTTCGACATCATCCAGAAAGAAACTGATCTCCATTTTCGAACTCCCTGTATCGATGGCAAACAGATAACGGCGGTCGGACTTCCCCAGGACCCTTCCCTCGTAAACCTTGCCGTTCTTCAAGGTGATCTTGTCGGCGGCTTCGGCAGGCGCGACCATCGCCGGACCCAGACATATCGCGGCCCCGATCACGCCATAAAACAACCCCCATGCCGTTGGCCTGAAGACAAAACGTCTCATGCTGGCTTCACCTTGCTTTCTTGCGGTCCAGGCCTTCCGGGCGGACAAAAGATCACCCCTTGGCCTCGACGTTCCTGATTGCCTTCTTATGATACGCCTGCAGGGGTGTCACGTCTAAATCTTTTTTCAACAGGACTTCGATCGCGTTCGCGGACGCCTGGGCGCCGGAAATCGTCGTAATGCACGGCACGCCGTGCATGATGGCCGTGGAGCGGATCTTCACCTCGTCCTCGCGCGGGATGCGGCCCGACGGCGTATTGATGATGAGATGGATCTTGCCGTCCTTGACGTAATCCAGGATATTCGGCCTGTCTTCATAGACCTTATGAATGGAATCGGCCTTGATCCCGTTCTTCTTCAAGGCATTGGCCGTCCCCTGTGTGGCGATGATATTGAATCCCAGATCAATCAGGCGTTTGACGATAAAAATGATGCTGCGTTTGTCCTTATCGCGCACGCTGACGAACACCGTGCCCCGCAGGGGCAGATTCTGCCCCGCAGCCAGCTGGCTCTTCATATACGCCCGGCCGAGATCGTCGTCGATTCCCATGACCTCGCCGGTGGATTTCATTTCGTGCCCCAGCATGATATCGACGCCCGGGAACCTGTTAAAGGGAAAAACCGATTCCTTGACAGAGGAGTACTCAGGGATGCGCTCCTGCGTAAAACCGAGGTCTTTTAATTTCGCGCCGGCCATGACCCTTGCCGCGAGCTTGGCGAGCGGCACACCGATCGCCTTGGAGACGAACGGCACGGTCCGCGAAGCCCGCGGATTGACCTCAAGAACGTAGAGCTTGTTGTCCCGGACGGCATATTGGACGTTCATCAGGCCGACGACTCTGAGTTCCCTGGCCATGGCGACAGTCGCCTGCCGAATCTTGTTGATCATTTCGTCGCTCAAACTGTAGGGCGGCAGGACCATCGCCGAATCCCCGGAATGGATGCCCGCCTCCTCAATATGCTCCATAATGCCGCCGATGACGAACGTCTCGCCGTCGGCGATCATGTCCACATCGACCTCCACCGCATCTTCGAGGAATTTATCGATCAGGATGGGGTGCTCTCCTGAAACGCGGCTCGCCTCCAGAATGAAACGCTCCAGAGTATCCTCATCATAGACGATCTCCATGGCCCGGCCGCCCAGGACGTACGAAGGGCGCACAAGGACCGGATAGCCGATGCGTCCGGCGACGCTCTTGGCATCTTCGAAATTCCTCGCCGTGCCGTTCGGCGGCTGGCGCAATTTGAGCTTATCGAGCATGATCTTGAACTTCTCGCGGTCTTCGGCGATGTCGATGGATTCGGGGCTCGTGCCGATGATGTTGACGCCTGCCTTCTTTAAGGCCAGGGTCAGGTTCAGCGGCGTTTGTCCGCCCAGCTGCACGATCACCCCCCACGGCTTCTCCTTATCGACGATATTCAAAACGTCTTCTTTCGTCATCGGCTCAAAATACAGCTTATCGGAAGTATCGTAGTCGGTCGAGACTGTCTCGGGATTGCAGTTAACCATGATCGTCTCAAACCCCGCTTCCTTCAGGGCGAAAGACGCATGAACACAGCAATAGTCAAACTCGATCCCCTGGCCGATCCTGTTGGGCCCGCCGCCGAGAATCATGATTTTTGTTTTGGAACCGGGCCGCGACTCGTCTTCCGTTTCATACGTCGAATAATAATACGGGGTATAAGCTTCGAATTCCGCAGCGCATGTGTCCACGAGCTTGTAAGTCGTTTTGATCCCGTCGCTCTTTCTGAGCTCCTTGATGCCGTCTTCCTTCGCGCTGAAGATGGCCGCCAGCTGCCTGTCGGAAAACCCCATCTTTTTAGCTTCTTCCAGAAGGGGCGGCGTCAGCCTGGTTTTCAAGTCGGCCCCGGAGCCGACAGCGGCATCTTTCAGGGACGTTTCAAAATCCACGATCTCTTTTATGTTCTCCAAAAACCATAGGTCGATCCCCGTGACGTCATGGATCTCGGACGTTCCCATCCCGATCCGCAGGGCGTCGCCGATGTAAAAAATACGCGTGTCATGGGGCTGCCGGAGCTTCTTGGTCACGAATTCCCTGAGGTGCTGGGGAGAATCGAATTCCATCGCGCTGATCACGCTGTCCAAGCCATTGCGCTTGGTCTCCAAAGACCGCAAACCTTTCTGCAAAGCCTCTTTAAACGTGCGGCCGATGGCCATCGCCTCGCCGACGGACTTCATCGACGTCCCCAGGGTCGTGTCGGCGCCGGGGAACTTCTCGAACGTAAAACGGGGTATCTTGACGACGCAGTAATCGATGGCCGGCTCAAAAGACGCCGGGGTCTCCTTGGTGATGTCATTAGGGATCTCGTCTAAAGTATAGCCGACGGCGAGCTTGGCGGCGATCTTGGCAATAGGGAAACCCGTCGCCTTGGACGCCAGGGCCGACGAGCGTGATACGCGCGGATTGATCTCGATCATGACCATGCGGCCGTTCCTGGGGTCAACGGCAAACTGCACGTTGCAGCCGCCCGTGTCCACGCCGATCTCGCGGATGGCGCGAATGGCCGCGTCGCGCATGATCTGGTACTCGGCATCCGTCAAGGTCTGCGCGGGGGCAACGGTGATCGAATCCCCCGTATGAATGCCCATCGGATCGAAATTCTCGATGGAGCAGATGATGACCACGTTATCCTTGCGGTCGCGCATGACTTCCAGCTCGAATTCCTTCCATCCGAGGACCGATTCTTCCAAAAGGACCTCATGGATCATGCTGTATTCCAGGCCTCGGGCAACAAGCTCCTCGAATTCCTGCGTATTAAAAGCGATCCCGCCGCCCGTGCCGCCAAGCGTAAAGCTCGGCCGGATGACGATCGGCATACCGAGGGCCTCGACGGCCTTTTTCGCTTCCTGCATGGACTTGATATTGATGCTGCGCGGCAGGTCCAAACCGATCTTCTGCATGGCCTTCTTGAACAAGTCTCTGTCTTCGGCCTTCTCGATCGACTTGCGGTCCGCGCCGATCATCTCGACCTTATATTTTTTCAAGACGCCCCTCTTGGCCACTTCCACGGCTACGTTGAGGCCGGTCTGGCCTCCGAGCGTCGGCAGGAGCGCGTCCGGCCGTTCCTTGGCGATGATCTTTTCAACGACTTCGGGCGTCACCGGCTCAATATATGTGGCATCCGCGAATTGCGGATCCGTCATGATCGTCGCCGGATTAGAATTAACCAAAACAACCTTGTAACCCTCTTCCCTTAAAGCCTTGCACGCCTGTGTGCCGGAATAATCAAATTCACAGGCCTGGGAAATAATAATGGGCCCGGAACCGATGATCATAATCTTCTTCAAATCTTTGCGTTTAGGCATGATGTACTCGCAGTATATTAAAAAATCACCGTGTCAAAATATCGAAGTAAAAATATTCCGTTTCCTGTTCCTTCCTGGCTTATAAAATCCCGTCATCATCGACGGATTTCTCTCCGGCCCTTTGATCCTATGGCACCCTGATACCTCTTCTTTTTTTAAACGTCCTCATCATCTCCGTGAAGCGGCCAAACAAATAGCCCGCGTCGTGCGGGCCGGGGCCGGCTTCCGGATGGTACTGCACGCAGAATAAAGGCAGTTTTCTGTGGCGCAGCCCTTCCGTCGTCTTGTCGTAGAGATTGACATGTGTCAGGATCGCATCTTTGTCTTTGATGGAATCCATATCCACGCAGAAACCGTGGTTTTGCGACGTGATCTCGACCTTGCGTGTTTCCAGATCCATGACGGGATGATTCCCCCCATGGTGCCCAAACTTGAGCTTATAGGTTTTCCCGCCCAGGGCGTGGCCCAGGAGCTGATGCCCCAGGCAGATGCCGAAGAGCGGCACCTTGCCGATCAATTTCTTGATCTCCCGGATCGTATAATCCAAAACAGCCGGATCGCCGGGGCCGTTGGAAAGAAAAACTCCGTCGGGTTTAAGGGCCAGGACCTCCTCCGCATTTGTCGCCGCCGGCACGATCCTGACCTTGCATCCGGCCCGGTCGAGGAGCCGGAGACTATTGTATTTAATGCCGTAATCGAAAGCAACGACGAAGAATTCCTTGCGGGTTTCTGATCCGGGCCAATCATAGGCCTGTTTACAGGTGACATCCCGGACAAGATCCCGCCCGACCATCACAGGCCATGACATCACCTTTTTTTTAAGGGAATCCGTGTCGAAATCACGCGTGGAAAGGACCCCTCTCATGGCCCCCGAACTGCGGATCCTCCGCGTGAGCGCCCGCGTGTCTATGCCCTCGGCGGCAACGATGCGATGCTTGATCAGATAATCTTCCAGGGATACGGTCCCCCGCCAATTGGAAAATATCCTCGACCTCTCCTTGACGATAAATCCGTCCGCCCACGGCCTGCCCGACTCGATATCTTCCGGATTCGTCCCGTAGTTGCCGATCAAAGGATACGTCATCGCCACAATCTGGCCCTTGTAAGACGGATCCGTCAAAATCTCCTGATAACCCGTCATCGAGGTATTGAACACCACTTCTCCCAGGGTTTCCCCCTCGGCCCCGAAACTCTTTGCTTCCAATACAAAACCGTCTTCCAGTAAAAGAATAGCCTTTTTCATCATCGTCCTTTAGGCGCAACAACGTCCGCCTGCTGCCACCTTCATCGCCTCTTTCACGGCTTCTTCGGTGTCCTAAAGGGAAGGATACCTACGGTCACTCCTCCCTCAGTTTTGGCTCCCTTTGAAACCGCCTCCATAACACCATTTAATAAATCATTAACTAATATTTCCCCCACTTTAGCCACTAATTTGCATAAATTTATGGGAATTTACTCCACATTAGAACAATATCTGTGTCCTTCAACAACAGCAACAACCAACCTCTTCCCAGGCTTACTTGAAGACATAGATGATTTTTTCAAACTCTTTCTCCTTGGAACCGGCAAAAGTAATGCTAAACTTCAATATATTTTCCGCATCCTCCCCTTCAAGACGGATGTAACCCTGATAGGCCTGGGAGACATCGAATTCCTTTTCGCCGTCTGCCGGGATATTCTTGAATTCCCACGGGAATGAAAAAATCTTTTTGTCGTTGATATAAATATCCAGAGGCAAATGGTCGATCTGCTTCCGGGAAGGGTTACGGATCAACAAAAAGAACTTCATCTCCTCCGGATAATTCCTTTGATAGTAGATGTCCACGATCCTGAACAAAGGCTTCTGGCCCCAATCAAAGGTGACCCTGTCCTCTTCGATGAACGTCGCGCAGGAAAAATTCACATTCTCGCGCAGTTCGTCAATGGCCAGCGTCAATGCATCCTTGGTCATCCCCGAATAATCGCCCTGGGCGCCGAGATAAGCCAGGCTGATATTGTCGCCGACCGTATTGATCTTGACCGCCGGCCGGGCAATATCCCACTGGGCGAAAACCTTATAGTGCCCGGCAGGGACATCTTCGATCGTATAGCGGACTTTCGCCGAGCGGATGTCGGCGGCGTCAATCTTGTCAAACAGCATTTTTGGCGCAGAGATAAAATTGCCCCCTCCCGCGTCCTCCATAAGATAGACAAAAAGGTCTCCGGAGGCCCCCTTGACATCCGCCGGCAGGGAAACTTCTCCCGATATGCGGCCGTGGCCTTGTTTCGGGGC
>JAQUOM010000074.1 GCA_028717105.1 Candidatus Omnitrophota bacterium | reverse complement strand
CAGCGCTTTTATCAAGGAGATTTGTGTTTTTTATAACACCGAGGGGCCGCAGGAAGGGCACCTGGCCGCTGTGATCGTGCCGGATGAAGACCGCCTGCTTCGCGAGAAGCATGTCGATATGCATTTCAAGATCCGCTGGGAACTGGACGCCTGCGCTTCCCGGCTCGCGCCGTATCAGCGCATCAAGGGGTTTGTCCTGACCGCCCAGGCACTGCCCAGGACGCGTTTGGGGAAGCTGGTGCGCTATAAGATCGCGTCACTTTATGCGTCGGGCCAGATTAAGGAGCCGCCGAAGACAGCGGCTGAAGAACTCGGGACGTTTGAAGCCACGGCCCTGGGGTATTTATCGCGTATCCTCAAGAAAGACGTCCGGATCGACGACCACCTGGAGCTGGACCTGGGCCTGGATTCCCTGGGCCGCATTGAGTTATTGTCGTCTTTGCAGGACGTCGTGAATGTCGGGATTGACGACACCCTTGCCTATGAACTCTTTCAGGCGCGCACGGTGCGCGAACTGATCGATAAGGCCAGGCGCGCATTGCCGCCGGACGCCTTTTCCGGTTTGTTAAAAAGGGAGGACGCCGTTTCGTGGTCCGAGCTTCTGGTCCAGGAGCCTTCAGAGGAGACCAGGGCGCATCTCAAGATGCATTTTGATGTTTTTGAAAAGGCTGTGACGATGATCGTTGTTTTCTTCCTGCAGTTTTTCGTCAGGATCGTCTTCGCGCTCCGGGTGCGGGGCAAAAGAAACATTCCCGCAGCAGGCTCTTTTATCATGGCTTCCAACCACGTTTCCTACCTGGATGCGTTTTATGTCCTTTGCGCTTTGCCGTTCAACAGGATCGTGGATACTTATTTCGTGGGATTCGGCGCGATCCTGCGCCATCCTTTGATCGCGTGGGCGATCCGGTTTTTCCGGATGATACCCATTGATGCCAGCATCGATCTGGCGGAAGCGCTCAAAACGTGCCGTTATGTCCTTCATCAGGGCAAGATCCTTGTGTATTTTCCCGAAGGCCAGCGTTCCGGTGACGGCCAATTAAAGGAGTTCCGCAAGGGCCTGGGGATCCTGGTTAAGGAGTCCGGAGCCGGCGTAGTCCCTCTTTATCTTGAGGGGGCTTATAAGGCGTGGCCGCGCGGCCGTGCCTTTCCCTTACCGGCTGCGGTGACCGTGAAGGTGGGGGCATTTGCCCCCTGGAACAGGTTGGTTGTTTCAGGGCAAGACGAAGACTATTCGGCGATTGCCGAAGCCGTGAGAAAAAGAGTAGAAAACATCATGAAAAGCTAGCCCCGCAGGCGGCACGCTGTTTTTTGTGGCGGGTAGAGCCGGACTTTTTAAAATGTTTTAAAAATATTTAACCGTTTGTAAATAATAACTTTTCGTTCTTGACAAAAACGATATATATGTTATACTTACTTCCTAATTATTTCAAAACCCTAAACTCTTTATGGCTCTCCGTAAGCTCAAAATAGCTCCAGGCACGTTGGCCATTTGGAAGTCTGTCATCTCTGTTACGACCCGCAAACCGGCTATTTTCCTGCCGTTCTGTTTTATCGCGGCCCTTGAGGTCGTCGTCCTTTTTCTTCTTTGCCAAAGCCCCCACGCCCCCCTTAATATCATCATGGGGCCGCCCATCCGCAGGATCTGGGGGCAGGTCTATATGCACTACCCCTTCTTTTACGAACTCCTTCCGCGGCTTTTCTATTACGCGAAGATCTTTTTGGGTATCTTTTTCGGTTCCGTAACAACGGGTATGGCGATTTGCGCGGTCTCTCTGGCCCGCAAGGGGGAACCGGTTGATCTGAAAGATATCTTCCGTCAGGTGCTGCGCAGGTATCTGACCCTGATCGTCCTGACGTCGATCCTCTATGTCGCCGTGCATATCCTGATGAAACAGCCGTCGCAGTTATTGTTTAAATATTTTCGCGGCGGCCATGCCAAGCTGTTGTTCCTGGGCCCGAAATTCTGGGTCACTTTTTTTATTCCCGTCTTGAATTTCCTCCTCGCCGTCGTTCTTCAAGGGCTGTTCGTCTATACGATCCCCTACGTGGTGCTGAAAGGAAAAAAATTCATCCCGGCGCTTCTGTTGGGGATGCGGCTTTTTTTGAAGTTGATCCCTAAAACCGTTTTTGTCGTGGCCATCCCCATGATCCTTTATATTCCCGTGACAATGCTGCGTAACAACATTGGATTATTGGCGGACAAATCCAGCCCGGAGACCGTGGGCCTGATCCTGTTTATCGGGATCCTCATTGGAACTCTCATCGTGGATGCTTTGATCACGGTTGCGACGACGCTGATTTTTATCGAGGAGACGCATGAAGCGTAGGGCCCCCTTCTATCTTTTGTTGGCGTGTTCTGTCCTTTTGGCGACGGGTTGCGAAAGCCGCGCTTTTAAGGCGGAACGGCGAATGTGGAAAGCGCATAAGCTGGCCCAGGCTGTGTATAAAAACCCCAAAGGCACGCCGCCTTTCGTCTTACAAAAAGCAGTGGATGCCTACCGGGAGATCATCAAGGCTTACCCCGGGTCTCTCTTTGCCGTCCAGGCCGAGTTCAGCATTGGCCACCTTTACCTTGTTAAAGGGGATTTCGACAAGGCCAGGGATGTCTATAAGAATTTAACGACGGATTGCGACAAAAAGGGCAATCTTTGCGCGGAAGGTTATTTCGCCATCGGCAAGAGCTATGAGCTTCAGGGCCGCTGGGCAGAGGCCCTTCTTATCTACAAGAAGATCATGCAGGAATATCCTTTTTCCGCCAAAAGCCTGGATCTTCCTTTGTATATCATCCGCCATTACCGCGCGGAAAAAAATGAGATGGGTTTGAAGAGCGCGGCCGACCAGGGTGTGGCCTATTACCTGGGCTTAAAGACGCAAGAGCGCGGTCAAAAGGGCGCGCATATCCTGCAGAGCCTGATTACCCGCTGTTATCTTGAGTCCGGTATGTGGCAGGATGCCTTAGACAGCCTGGAGCGTTACGTCCGCGATTATCCGGACCGGGACCCGCAAGAAGCGATTTTCGTCAAGGCATTGCTCTACGCCAGAAAATTGAACGATAAACAGAAAGCCAAAGAAGAGCTTGAGCGCATCGTTAAAGATTATCCCGATTCCAAACTTGCCCCGCAGGCCAAAACACTTCTGGGACGACTCTAACTTCGAGAAAAGCTCTCTTCTTGTCGCCGCTTTTTCATAAAGCGGAAAACAGTCAACAAAAAGATGCTACAGCCAATGGCGGGTTATTCGGTATTTAATTAAAATATTTCAAAAGTCCGGAGCGCTGGGTTTTTCAGATATCGGTCAAGGAGGAACAAGTGACAAGAGTCGATCTTTCGGACATCCACAAAAATATCCTCAATGACTCTCTTTTGAGGCTTAAAGGTCTTTTGCGGGCTGAGTCCGCTTCGCTCTTTCTTCTGGACGGAGAACGCGAAGAACTGGTCCTGAACGCCATCTTCAATGAGCAGAAGACGCAGTTCAAAGGCGTGCGCCAGCGGCTGGGCGAGGGGATTGCCGGGAGCGTCGCCACACAGGGCCAGGCGGTCCTGGTGAAGAACATCAAGACCGACCCGCGCTTTTCTCCCAGGGCATTTCGTCATTATCATACCGATTCGTTTATTTGCGTGCCGATCGTCACGTCCCTGGGGCCCATCGGTGTCATCAGTATTTCCGATAAGGATTCCGGCGAGGCCTTTACGGAAGACGACCTGCGCCTGGTCTGTCTGATCGCCCAGCTGGCATCGCGTATCGTTGAAGACCAGAAAAATATGATCCAGCTCAAGGAAGAAAACGAGTCATTGAAGAGCGAAAGGACGCTTAACCGCCAGGAACAGGCGTTTTTAGAAAAGTTCGCTTCGATGGGAAAACTGGCCGGCGGCATCGTCCACGAGATCAATAACCCTTTAGACGCCGTCATGCGTTACACCAATATGCTCATTGAGCGGGACCTGGACAAGAGCGTTTCCGGGGAATATTTGAACGAGATCAAGATCGGCCTGACAAGGATATTGAAGATCACGCGGTCTTTGAGGGAGTTTTCCCAGCAGCTCAACGATAACCGTTATCAGGACCTGGTGGATATCCATGACGCCGTAGAGGAAGCCCTGTCTTTGTTCCGCCACAACCTTTTTGGCGGCAAGATCGAGATCGAAAAAACTTTCGACTTCGGTCTCCCCAAAGTGATCGATAAAGGCCTCTGTCGTGTGTTTTCCAACATCGTCAAAAATGCGATCGATGCCATGCCCGAGGGAGGGTCCCTGGCCATCACGACATCGCAGGATGAAGAGTTCATCAGTATTTGTTTCCGCGATACCGGCAGCGGCGTTCCCGACGACGTTAAGGAAAGGATTTTTACGCCTTTCTTTACCACCAAACCCATCGGCCAGGGGATCGGCTTGGGGTTGCCGATTTGTTTCGAAGTCATCCAGAGATACGGAGGCAGAATCGATCTGGAGAGCAGCCCCGGAAAGGGTTCCCGGTTTACGGTGCGCCTGCCTATAAAGTCCGCCTTTCCAACAGTAAAAAACTAAGACATGGCAAACACACCTCTGCATATCCTCATTGTGGACGATGACGCATTGGTCCGCCGTTCCCTTTGCGAGACCCTGGCTTTTGAAGGATATAGCTGCGACAGCATCGGCAGCGGCCCGGAGGCCCTGGCAAGACTCAAAGATATTCCCGCCGCGGTCGTGATATCGGACATGAAGATGCCGGGCATGGACGGCTTGGATCTTTTAAAGGCTGTCAAAGAGACATATCCGGGGACGGCGGTCATTATGATGACCGGCTACGGGAGTATCGAGAACGCGGTTGAGGCGATGCGCCGGGGAGCCGTCGATTACATCAGCAAGCCCATCATTGACGATGAGATCAAGCTTGTTATCAAGCGCATCGCCGATGAGCGCGCCGTTGCGGAGGAAAACGCTTATTTGAAAGACAAGTTGACGGTATCAGCGCGGCAAAAATGCTGCGATATCATCGGCAAGAACTTCAGGATGCAGAAACTCTATGATCTTATCGGGCTTGTCGCCGATACCAAGACGACCATTTTGATCACCGGAGAAAGCGGTACGGGAAAAAGGATGGTGGCGCACGCGATCCATGAAAGCGGCCTTCAGGGGGGGCCGAAGCCTTTTGTCGAGGTGAGCTGCGCGGCGCTGCCGGAGACCTTGTTGGAGAGCGAGCTTTTCGGGCATATCAAGGGCGCGTTTACGGGGGCGATCAAAGACCGTATCGGGCGCTTTGAGTCTGCTGAAGGCGGGACGATCTTTTTAGATGAGATAGACGCGTTTACGCCGGCCCTCCAGGTGAAGCTTTTGAGGGTCTTGCAGGACGGCGAATTCGAACGGGTGGGCGAGACTAAAACGCGCCGGGCCGACGTTCGGATCATTGCGGCCACCAATCAGGATTTGCAGGAATTGATCCGTCAGGGAAAATTCCGCCACGACCTGTTTTACCGCCTGAATATCATTTCAATCGGGCTGCCGCCGTTGCGCGACCGCAAGGAAGACATCCCGCTTTTGATCGAGCATTTTATCGAAAAACACAGCCGCGCCCTGCAGAAAAAGATCCAGGGGGCGTCCGATGAGGTGGTCAAGAAGCTTTCGGCTTATCATTGGCCGGGAAACGTGCGGGAACTGGAAAACGTCATTGAACGCGCCTGCGTCTTGACCAAGGGGCCCTTGATCGTCGCCGAGGACCTGCCGGACGTCGTCCTTGACAACGGCCGGTCCACGTCCGGGCCGCTCATGTCGTCCCAGGAATATGACGGCAACGGCGCGACGTTGAAAGACGCCCTGAAGGACCCGGAAAAGAGGATCATCCTTGATGCGCTGGAAAAGAACCTTTGGAACAAAAAAGAGGCTGCGAAAACTCTCGGGATCAATCGCACGACCCTTTACAAAAAAATGAGCCATTACGGGATCAACCCCAAGAAGAAGCATCCATGAGCCGTTTTGATTCTTTTGATGATTTTTCCCTGCAGGATCTGATCAGTCCGCCTCAGCTTCAGGAGATGCAGGATAGTTTTTCCGAGGTCGCCAATGTTGCCATCCGCACGTTGGGCCCTTCCGGAGAGATGGCGACCCAGACAAGCTCTCCGCCGTCTTTGTGTTCGGAAATCTTCGGGGCCGCGGCATTGAAAGACGATCTCTGCAGTAACTGCCGGCCTGCGTTCCTGGGCGGCCGCGGGATCGTAGACGAAGAATTGAGTTTTGAATGCCTGCCCGGCCTGAAGAATTACCTTGTCCCTTTAAAACTTTCGATTTCTGAAAACACGAGCAAAGTCCTGGGGTATATGATCATCGGGCCCGTGATTTTCATGAAGCGCCGCGGCAAGGAAGAGTATCGCAGTCTGGCCGTGCAGCTGGGTGTTGATCTGGAACAGCTCTGGAGTTTTGTCCTTGAGCTGCGCGTTTTTTCCTACAAGGGCATTCATTCTTTTCTGGAGATGGTTGGGAACCTGATGAACCATATCCTGAACCTTGCTTACAGCGCCCGTTCGATCGAGAGGGAGATGTCCAGCCGGTTAAAAACCCGCCCGCCGCGCGTCTCTCCCCGGAACGCCGGACAGCTCAAGGATTTTCTGGAGATGTTCCTTGATTTGATCGCCGATATGACCAGCGTGACCTCGAGCTCCATCATGCTCTTAGATAAGAAAAACAGGGTTTTAGTCATCAGGGCTTTTACGGGGATACCCGAAGATGTGGCGCGGACAACGTCCTTAAAGATGGGGGAAGGGGTGGCCTGTCTTGCGGCCATGACAAAAAAAACATATTTGATCTCTGATGAACACAGGGATGTCGAGATCTCCGACCGCCTGAACCGCCCGGACTTGTTGTCTGCAATCGTTGTTCCGATCCGCAGTCAGGATGAAGTCTTCGGCGTCCTGAATGTCTCGCGCGACCGCAGTAAATCCGAAGCCTTCCGTGAAGAGGACATGGTCCTTTTGACAAAAGCCGCCGGTCTTGCCGGCATGGCCCTGGAACGGCTCCAGTCTTAGCCCCGTCCGTCGTTCATTTTTTAATCACGAGAAAAGGCTCCGCTTCGCATTTTATCCCGCATCCAGAATGCCCCGCGTAACTCGTTTTATCGGATTGTTTCAGTCTTTTGCCGGGAAGGTGTTTTTGCGCCTTTGGGGGACCGAGGGAATGCCGAGGGCTTTTCTGTATTTGGCGACGGTCCGCCGGGCGATTTCAATCTGTTGTGTTTTTTTTAAGGCCCCGGCGATGTCCTGGTCGCGCAGAGGACGGTTTTTGTCTTCGTTGTCGATGATCTCCTTGATCTTGAGCCGGATGCTTTGAGAAGAGACGTCTTCGCCGTCTTTCGTCTTGAAGCTGGTCGAGAAAAACTGGCGTAACGGAAAGATGCCGATGGGGGTCTGGACGTATTTGTTCATGACGATACGAGAAATCGTCGATTCGTGGATCCCCGCTTTTTGGGCTGTTTCCTTTAAGGAAAGAGGTTTGAGTTTGTCGAGCCCTTCTGTCAGGGCTTCTTTCTGGGTTTCTGCCACGATCTCCAGGACGCGCAGGAGGAGGTCGCGGCGATTGCGGATGGCGCGCATCAAG
>JAQUOM010000073.1 GCA_028717105.1 Candidatus Omnitrophota bacterium | reverse complement strand
CAGCCTGTCCATCACCAGCTCTCCGACATCACGGGACCGGACCTCCCTGTCAAATTTCCTGGAGATCTCCCGTTCGATCGCCGTCACGAGCTCTTCGATCTTCTCTAAAGAGACAGGCCGTTTTTCACAGGCCTTGAGGACACCCGAAAGGATCTTCTTGCGGTCAAAGGCCTCGCGGCGGCCGTCTTTCTTGACGACCATCAAGGCCGTCTCCTCAACGACCTCATAGGTGGTAAAACGCCGTTCGCACTTCGTGCACTCCCGGCGCCGGCGCACGGCGTTGCCTTCGGAACTGGAACGCGAATCAATCACCTTATCGTCAACACAGCCGCAATAGGGACATTTCATTGATTTTGCCTATTTAAAGAGTTGCTTGAGCTCCTTGAGTCAGGCCGGCATCAACTCAACAAACTCAATTGACTCAAGGAACGCTATAAACTATTTTATCTTCCTTACCTTGATCTTTGCCTCTTTCAAAAAACTCAGCGCCATCCGGTCCGGATAATGATCCGCCATGACGACTTCCCTGATCCCGGCGTTGATGATCATCTTAGCGCAGATAATACAGGGCTGGTTGGTCACATAGAGCACGCTGTCTTTAAGGGAAACACCGTGCAGAGACGCCTGCAGGAGGACGTTCTGCTCGGCATGAAGGCCGCGGCAAAGCTCATGACGCTCTCCCGACGGAATTTTCATCCTTGTCCTCAGGCACCCCGCCTCGGAACAGTGCTTAATCCCCGACGGCGTGCCGTTATAGCCCGTCGCCAGGATCCGCCTGTCCTTGACGATGAGAGACCCCACCTTGCGCCGCAGGCACGTCGAACGCTGCGCCACAAGTTCGGCAATCCCCATAAAATACTGGTCCCAGCCGGGCCTTGAATCTCTGGCTTTCATCGCAAGCCCCCCTTGAACTTTTTCAACAAAGGTTGATACAAAGGGAACTTTTTGGTCAGGATTTCCACCTTGCGCGCGGCGGCGGCAACCGCTCCCTCCTCGCCTTTGGCGCGAAGCACCTCGGCAATGATCCCGGCGATCTCCCGCATCTGGGCCTGCCCCATGCCCCGCGTCGTGACAGCCGGCGTTCCCAACCGCAGTCCGCTTGTCTGGAACGGGCTCCTCTTGTCAAAGGGGATCAAATTCTTGTTGACGGTGATGCGCGCCGCGTCCAGCATGGCGGCCGCTTCCTTCCCGGAAAGGTCCTGTTTGCTCAAATCGACCAGAAGAAGATGATTGTCGGTCCCGCCGGAAACAATACGCAGCCCCTTCTGCTCCAGCTCGGCGGCCAGGGCTTTGGTGTTCGCCAGGATATTCTGCTGATAGCGCTTGAATTCCGGGCCAAGGGCTTCTTTTAATGCAACGGCTTTGCCGGCGATCACATGCATGAGCGGGCCTCCCTGCGTCCCCGGAAAAACCATGCTGTCGATCTTCTTGGCAAAATCCTGACGGCAAAGGATCATGCCGCCCCGGGGGCCCCGCAGGGTCTTGTGCGTCGTCGTCGTCACGAATTCCGCGTAAGGGACAGGGGACGGATGCAACCCCGCGGCCACAAGGCCGGCGATATGGGCCATATCCACAAAAAGATAGGCCCCGACGGAATCTGCAATCTGCCGAAATTTCTTGAAATCAATGATGCGCGGATAAGCGGAGGCGCCGGCCAAAATCATACGCGGCTTATGGCGCAAGGCAAGATCGGCCACCTCGTCGTAATCGATCGTCTCCGTCCGCGGGCTTACTCCATAAGAGACGATCTTATAGAACATACCGGAAAAATTATGGCTCAATCCATGCGACAAGTGGCCTCCGCAGGCCAAGTCCATGGCCAGGACCGTATCCCCGAGGTTCAGCGCCGCAAAATAAACGGCCATATTGGCCTGCGTGCCGGAATGGGGTTGGACATTAGCGTGCTGGGCGCCAAAAAGCTGTTTGGCGCGCTCGCGGGCCAAGACTTCGACATCATCGACATATTCGCAGCCGCCATACCAACGCGCCTTGGGATATCCTTCGGCGTATTTATTGGTCAAAACAGACCCCTGGGCCTCCAGGACCGCCATGGATGTGAAATTCTCGCTGGCGATCAGCTCAATATTACGGTGCTGGCGATATAGCTCGCGCGCGATCGCCTTGTAAACATCGGGATCCACGTTTTTCAAGGGGCTTACGTTTGTCGGACGCATGACTTTTTGATCCTTTCTTGCCCGTGGAATGGGATGCCACGGTCCTGATGACACCGATTTTTTAAAATGACAGCGCGGATGAAAAAAATCATCAAACAGACAACCCACCTGCCGGTGGGGCAGGGGTGATGCCGTCTCATGAATTCTTGGGATCAACGCATCTGTTTTTCCATGCGTTCGATTTTTTCTATCTTTTTGAGCCGCCGCAGATGGCGGCCGCCCTCGAACGGCGTGGTGAGCCACACATCGATCATTTTTTTGGCGAGGGCCTGGTTGACGAACAAGGCCCCCAATACAAGGACATTGGCGTCGTTGTGCCGGCGCGACAGCCTGGCCGTGCGGACCTGACAGCATAAGGCCGCCCGGACACCGGCAAGCTTATTGGCCACGATACAATTCCCGATACCGCTTTTACAAATCAGGATGCCGCGTTCCGCCCGGCCCCGGGACACCGCGGCCGCCACTTTATAGGCGGTGTCGGGATAATCCATGGACGCTTCGGAAAACGTGCCCATGTCCCGGACACGATAGCCGCCGCGCTTGAGGAATGCGACGATCTTTTCCTTTAAACGGAAACCTCCGTGATCGCCGCCGACGGCGATCCTGGCCCTGGGATTCATAGCAATGCTCCTAACTTCCGGACAGCGTCCTGGATCTTCAAAAAACAATCGTTGTAAAATTCTTCCGACTTGCCGATAGGGTCTTCTATCTCGGCTTCAAATGGTTGCAGGCGGACATATTCTCCCAACAGATGGATCCGTCCCGCCTCTGAAGGAAAAAGCCGCATCAACTCCTCCTGGTGCCTTCGTTCCATCGCCAGGATCAGGTCGGAGGAACGCACCAGGTCTTCCGTCGCGCGGCGGGCCCTGTGGCCGGACGGGTCAAAACCGAGCCCGCGGACCAGCTTCTGGGTCTCCTGGGTCGGCAACATGCCCAAAAAAGCAAATGTCCCGGCGGAAACGACGTCCACGTCCCGCCGTCCGCCGTCAGCGAGAAATTTCTTTAACAAATATTCGGCCATCACCGAACGACAGGAGTTCCCTGTACAGACGAAGAGCACGGTCTTCTTGGCGGCCGCGGACAAAACTTCATCCGCAGAAAGAACGCCCTCCCGGAGGACCCTGGCGGGAAGCTCGGAGATATCCACAACCGTCGATTCCCGGCCGCATTCCGTTGTCCCGCCGTCCAAAATCATATCGACGATGCCGTCAAGATCGCGCACGACCTGCTGCGCGTCCCGCGGGGCGTCGTGACCGGCCCTGTTGGCCGACGGCGCCACCACCGGAAAATCTACGCTCCCCAATAAACGCAGGGCGATATCGTTTTTGGGCATCCGCAGGCCGACCGTCTTGTCATGAGGCGCGCGCAGCACGATCGTCAAAGGCCCGGGCCAAAAGCGGTTCATGAGCTTAAAAGCGCGGGGCAGGATATCTACGGCATATTTTTCAATATCATTCCTGTCAGAGACGTGGATCGTAAACGGCTTGTCTTGTGATCTTTCCTTCAAGCCCCGCAGCCGCTCCATCGCTCCCTTATGCAGGAGATTGGCGGCGATGCCATAAACAGTCTCCGTGGGAAAAACAACAAGCCCGCCCTTATCGAGAATGCCGGCCGCCTCCGTCATGACGGCCGGATCGATACGTCGCGGATCAACGCTATGGACTTTTGTCTTTATCAAACGCTCAACCTTGTTTTCCTGACGCCCCTGGCCTGCTTATTTCTGAAGGCGCCCAACCGCTTCCCCATCGCCCCGGAATCCCGGGCGAGCAATGAAACGGCAAACAGCGCGGCATTTTTAGCTCCCGCCGAACCCACGGCAAAGGTCGCCACGGGGATACCCGCCGGCATCTGAACGATAGATAAAAGCGAATCCAGGCCGTGCAAGGCCTTCGTCTCGATCGGAACGCCCAGCACAGGAATCGTCGTCAAGGACGCGACAACGCCGGGAAGGGCGGCGGCGCCGCCGGCCCCTGCGATAAACGCCTTGACGCCCAGCTGGTCCATGGCAACGACAAAAGCCTCGAGCTCCCTCGGCGTCCGGTGGGCGGAAAGCACCTTGGCGACGATGGGAACGCCGAATTCCTTCAAAATATCGATCGCACCCCGCATGGTCTCAAAATCCGATGCACTCCCCATCACGATTGCGACTTCGGGTTTTTTCATACGGCTCCTTTTTATCCATCGTCCGCAGTCCATGGCCTATCGGCCATCGACTGCTTTGAGTGCCCGCCATCCAATGTCTTTGCGGTAGTGCGCGCCTTCGAAAGCGATCTTGCCGACCGCTTCATAAGCGCGCGCCTGGGCTTCTTTTAGATCTTTTCCCAGGGCCGTAACCCCCAAAACGCGGCCGCCCGACGTTACGATCCTGCCATCGACCTGTTTTGTTCCGGCGTGAAAAACAACGACGTCCTTGAGCCCGGCGGCATGATCTAAACCTTCGATCGTCTTGCCGATCTCATAATTACCGGGATATCCTCCCGACGCCATGACCACGCAAACCGAAGGGCGCCGGTCCCATTCAAGCCGCGGAAGTTCCCTGGATTCCCCCATCGTCCAAAGCATGGCCTCAACGAGATCGGACTTCAGACGCGCCAGGACGGTCTGTGTCTCCGGGTCGCCGAACCTGACATTAAATTCAAGAAGCTTGGGGCCTTTCTTCGTCACCATAATTCCGGCGTACAAGACACCCCTGTAAACGATCCCCTGTTTTTTCAAACCGGCGATCGTCGGTCTGATAACCGTCGTCATCACGCGGTCCAGGAGCCCCGGCGTCACGACCGGGGCCGGCGAATAAGCGCCCATGCCTCCGGTATTAGGGCCCCTGTCTCCGTCAAAAATCCGCTTGTGGTCCTGCGAAGACGCCAAAGGCACGACGTCTGTTCCGTTGGTCAAAACAAGGATCGACGCTTCCTCGCCCTCAAGAAACTCCTGGGCCACGACAATGTCCCCGGCGGAGCCGAAAACCCTGTCTTTGATCATCCTTTCGGCAGTGATTTTCGCAGCCGCGACACTCTCGCAGATCTCAACCCCTTTGCCGGCCGCCAATCCATCGGCCTTCAAGACAAGAGGATAACCCAGCGTCTCCCCCGAAGCAACAACCTGCTCGACGCTCGTACAACGCATCGACCGGGGACCCGGAAGACCGAAAGCCTCGCTCGCCGTTCGCGTAAAATCCTTGCTGCCTTCCAGCTGCGCGGCCAGGCGGCGAGGCCCAAAAACATTCAACCCCGCATCCTCGAAGGCATCGGCGATCCCTTCGACCAAAGGGGCTTCAGGACCGACCACCGTCAGGTCAACGAGATGCCGCGCGGCAAATTCAAGCAGCCCGGCGATATCGCCGGGCTTAATCGCCACACATTCGGCAAGCGACGCGATCCCTCCGTTCCCCGGAGCGCAATAGATCTTCGCGGCCTTCTTCGACTGGGCGATTTTCCAAACCAGCGCGTGTTCCCTGGCCCCTGAACCGATCACAAGTATCTTCATATCTGATATCAAAACTCCGGGGTGTCGAGGCGGCACGCCCCTTCATCACGGAACACCACGGGCAAAAGGATTGCCTGACGCCTGATGGCCTGCGTTCTTGTGTCACACGACGGCGACCCCGCCGACACCGCTGACGATCTCGCCGATCAGAAAAGCCTTGACGCCGTGACGGGAAAATGCGCGCACAATATCCATCTTGACCGCGTCCTTGACGACCACAACCATCCCGATGCCCATATTGAACGTCCGGAACATCTCTTTGTCCTCGATCTTTCCCGAATGCTGGAGTTCTTCGAAAATCGGCGGCCGCACCCAGGCGTTCTTGTAAATGATCATCGTCGTCTTGGAAGGCACGGCGCGGCTCGCCTTATCGTAAAAAGCGCCGCCCGTGATATGAGCCAGGGCCTTGACGTTGAACCCGGAGCTGTTGAACTTCTTAAGGACCGACAGGACCGGATGGACATAGATCCGCGTGGGCCTCAGGAACTCCGGAGCGCGCGCCTTGAGCTCCAGGGGCGTAAAGACCTTACGCACAAGAGAAAACCCGTTTGAGTGCAGCCCTGAAGATTCCAGCCCGATCACCGCGTCTCCCAGCGCCACGCGATGGCTCCCAAGGATCTTGTTTTTGTCCGCGATACCGACGCAAAAACCGGCCAGATCGTAATCACCCGATTTGTACATCCCCGGCATTTCGGCGGTCTCACCGCCCACCAGGGCGCAACGGGCCTGGCGGCACCCATCGGCGATCCCGCGGACGACGTCTTTTAAAACGGAAGGCTCGATTTTTCCCGTCGCAATGTAATCAAGAAAAAATAACGGCTCCGCCCCGCTGCAGAGAACGTCGTTGACGCTCATCGCCACCAGGTCGATACCGACCGTGTGATGGATCTTTGAAGCAATGGCCACTTTCAGTTTTGTCCCTACCCCGTCGCAGGACGAGACGAGGACGGGGTTCTTGTATTTCATCCGGGCCAGATCGAAAAAAGCGCCGAAACCGCCGATCGCCCCCAGCACTTCCGGGCGCTGGCTCTTCAAAATCATCTCTTTAATGCCGTCCACAAAAAGGTTGGCCTTCTCAATATCGACCCCTGCCCGTTTATAATTCAAGCTCATGCGGTCACCTTTGTTTTTCCCGGCACGTGCGCTTCTTTTCCAGCGCGTTCTTGGCCGTACCGGCCCCTTTCATAGGATAGCGCCCCGTCCAACAGGAAACACAATACTTGCAGGGCGGCATTTTGACGGCGGCCAGCATCCCCTCCAAACTTAAATACCCCAGGCTATCGACCCCCAGGTAGCCGCGGATCTCCTTGGCCGAATAACGGTTGGCAATCAACTCGTCCGGCGAAGGAAAATCGATGCCGTAGAAACACGGAAAACGGTGCGGCGGACAAGAGACGCGCATATGCACCTCTTTGGCGCCGGCGGCACGGAAATTATTGACCCGGATACGGGACGTCGTCCCGCGCACGATGGAATCATCGACAATGACGACTTTTTTCCCGGCGACGACCTCGCGCAGGATATTGATCTTGACCTTGACGCCGAGGTCGCGGATATTCTGGTGCGGCTGGATAAACGTGCGTCCGACATAATGGTTCCTGATCGCGCCCCATTCCAGGGGAATTCCCGAGGCGCGGCTAAAACCCAAAGCCGCGGACGTCCCCGAATCGGGGATAGGAACGACGTAATCGGCGTCGACCGGGTGTTCCTTCGCCAGCGTCTCGCCGAGCTTCCGGCGGACAAGATGCACGGTCTCCCCGAAAATAACGGAGTCGGGCCTGGCAAAATAAATGTGTTCGAAGATGCAGCAGGAACTCCTCTCGGCTCGGGAGGCGAAGCGGATGGACTCGATCCCTTTGCGGGAGATCACGACGATCTCGCCCGGTTCGACTTCCCTGACAAATTTTGCTTCGATCAGGTCAAACGCGCAGGTCTCCGAAGCCAG
>JAQUOM010000072.1 GCA_028717105.1 Candidatus Omnitrophota bacterium | reverse complement strand
AAAACACAGGCATTGCTGCAATACGGCCGCAAGACGACCGAACACACCGTTTTCTCTCTTTTCTGCAAATGGCGGCTCATAAAAAAGGCGCATCCGCGCCGGGCCCTTTACACTGTCGGCCCCTTTGACGATAAGCCCTCGCGGCCGCAGCACAAAACAGGGGAAAATGACGGACCATCCGGCCCAGGAGGCGCGGACGGAACAAAACGATATACGCCCACACCATCGCATCATAACAGATCGCGAACGGCAAGCGCAACACAAAACCAAACAGCGGCTCATTTTTGATGACGGCAAGATACCTGTTTTTGACGAGTTCTTCCTGCAGGGGCAGACCTAAAAACCTCCTGGCCCATTTTTGGCCCGCGCCCCCCGCCTGCCGGACCGTCCCGCCGCGCCAATGATACGCACGGGCTCGCGGCGTATAATACGCCTTCCAGCCCCGGCGATGCGCGCGCCACGCGACATCCAGGTCTTCGTAAAAACAGCCGAAATCCCGGTCGAAATAATCGTCCTCCCGGATGTCGTCGAGCATGCGCCGGCGATAGAACGCGACGGCCCCTGTAACGCCGAAGACATATCCGGGCCGGTCGAACTGCCCCTTGTCTCTGCGGCCGTATCCCCGCTCGCGGGCCGTCAAAAAAAGCGACAGGAAGAGGCCGGTCGAATCCAGCGTCACGCCGTCCATGCGCAGAACCTTGCCGCTGACCGACCCGATCCCGGCCTCCCGGGAGAAGGCCTCCAGGGCTTCGGCGATAAAATGTTTATCGAGCGATGTGTCGTCGTTGAGACACAGGACAAACTCGCCGGTGGATTTGCGAATCCCCGCGTTCAAGGCAGCGCCATAAGCGTCTCTGGACCCTTCTGCGAGCCATTGCGCCCGTGGAAAACGCTGCCCCAGCTCCCGGCGCACACGAAGATCATCGCAGTGATCGATAACAAAAATCTCGAGATTACCGATGGTTTGATCCTCCAGGGACTCCAGGCACCGGCCGAGATAATCGCTCCTGCGGTAAACAACGATAACGCTGGCCAACGGATTTGACATGTCTTGCAGCCTCGTCTACAATAACCCCATGCTCCTTTACGGCTTCCTGGCCCTTGTCTTCGCAAGGCCCTTCATCTCCTCAACGACGTTCCCGAGGGCAGACGGCATCCTGACGCTTTGGCTGGCGGGATTTTGCCTTCTGTTGGCTTTTCTCAAACGGGCGCGGGCCCCTTCCCTCGGCGCGCTCAGATGCCGCGTCTCCCTTTTCCTCGGCGCCGTTGTCATCTCCGCTTTTTTGAGCCGCTGTCCCGCGCTCAACCTGCTGGCATCGGAACGCTTTGCTGCCGGCCTCTTGTTATTTCTGACCGGTTTCTCGTTAACAAAGGACGAAAAGAATAAAACAGCGCACGCCCTGCTTTATGGCGCGGCCGCTGTGAGCATCGTGGCGCTCTACCAGTTCGCCTATGGATTTGCTCACATGGAAAACTATTTGGCCGCCCACCATATCCAGGACGAATTCGCCCGAGCCTACATCGAAAAAAGAAGGGTCTTTGCGCCCTTCTTCAGCCCCAATATTCTGGCCGGCTATCTGGCCATGATCGCCCCGCTATGTCTGGCCTTACCGAAGAACAAATGGCTGCTCGTGCCGATCAGCCTGGCCTTTTTGTTGACCCAATCCCTGGGCGCGTTTTTAAGCCTCATCCTTTCTTTGGGGATCGTTTTTTTGGCCGCGCAAAAAACTCCTGTTAAAAAAACCCTTCTCCTGACAGCGGCGGGCCTCACGGCCGCAGGCATTCTTCTGTTGTGGCTGAGGTCCGGCGACTCTTCTGTCATCCGCCAGCCGGCCTTTTCGGTGGCGATGCGGATCGAATACTGGGCCCAGGCCCTGGCGATCGTCAAAGAATGCCCGTGGACGGGCGTGGGTACGGGCCTCTTCGACCTGCCTTCAGCCCGTCACGCCCACAATATCGTCCTGGAGATATGGGCCAAAACAGGGATCATCGGCCTGGCCGCGTTCATCTTTTTGGCCGCGGGGTTTTTGATACCGGCGGCGCGCAAGATCCGCCTTTCGTCATCGTCGCCGCTTCTGACAGCCGGCTTCTGCGGTCTTCTGGCCTTCCTCATTCAGAATCTTTGGGACATTTCTTTCTTCTTCCCTGAGGCCGCCTCGGCCTGGTGGCTCCTGGCAGGCATGGTCGCCTCCATGTCTCTTTCGCCTTCCGCCCCCTCCGGCGCCCCGCATCCATAACTTCTCCCCGCACTCTGTTTCTTCTGTATAAGAAACGAGAAACAACGAGAAAATCCTCCGGCCAGCGTGACATAGGCCAGACGCGGCAGATCATAAAAAGGAAAAAGAAAGCCGGGAAGCAGGCTTCCAAAAAAGGTTTCATTTTTTTTCATCATCAGCCTGCGATTGCGCAAACACAGCCGTTGACGCAGAAGAGTCCCTGTCCGCGAACTATCGGCCTCGTGATGACATACGGCCCGTGGACAAAAGACGCCGCGCCAGCCTTTCTTGTGCGCCCGCCAGGCCAGGTCCACATCTTCTACGAGAAAAAAGAACCGCTCATCGAAATAACCGTGGGAGTCCCGGACGTCATCGAGCATGGCGCGCCGGTAAAGGGCGGCGGCAGCGCAGGCCCCGAAGACATCCTGCCTCCGGTCAAACCGGCCCCGGTCAAACCGGCCCTTGCCTCTGTCGAAAAACCGTCTTGCCGCGTCGAGCTCGATGCCTGTCGAAAAAATACGCCGGCCGTCCGCGTACAAAATCTTGGATTGAATCATCCCCGTATGCGCACCGGCGCGCAAGGCCGCCTCCTTGATATGGCGCAAGAACCCCTCCTGAAGCACCACGTCGCAATCAAGACATAAAACCCACGCGCCGTGCGACGCGGCGATACCCTGGTTCCTCGCCGCGCTGGCGCCTAAATTACGGCTGTTGCGGACAACGGCGACCCCCGGGAACCTGCCGCGGACTTCGTTGATCGTCCCGTCTGTCGAGCCGTTATCGACGACGATCGTCTCGGCAGCAGACGCATCCTTCCCGACGACAGACTCAAGGCAAGGGCCGATCAGCCGGCGGCTGTTATATGTCGGAATGACAACGGAGATGTTCACGACGACACCATCCTCTTCAAGAATTCCTCATGCAGGCGCTCCCTGGCTTCTGCCATTTTTTGCGGCGCGCACGCCGGCGTGCGCACGACACACTGACGCATGCCGTCAAAATCTTCCCATCTCCTGGAGACAAGCTCTCCGCGGCGTTCGGCGTCGGCAAAAAACTTCGTTCCTGGAAAGGGGGTCGCAAAGGAAAACTGAACGGAATCAGGCCGCACGCCTGCCAGAAAATCCCCCGTCTCTTTGAGCGTTCCGGGCGTCTCGCCAGGAAGCCCCAGGCAAAATGTCAGATGCACCTTCACGCCAAGATTTTTTGTCGCGGCGATGACGGAACGCACCCGGTCGAGGTCTGCGGCCCGGCCGGCATCCTCCAGGATCCTGCGGTTGGCCGATTCCACGCCGTATTTGACGGCATAGAGACCGCTGTCCGCCATCACGCGCAGCATCTCTTCATCCATGATCTCTGCCCGCGCCATGGCACCCCACGGGACACCGATCTTTTTTTTCTTCATCTCTGAACAGATATTCAGGACGTGATTTTTGTCGGCATTAAAAACATCGTCATCGAAATAAACGGCCCGAAAACCATGGCGGCCCACAAGATGTTCCATCTCCAGAACCACGTCGAGAGCGTTCCTGCGGCGCTGGCGGTGCTGGCGGTACATCACCTGCGGCCAGACACAAAAGCTGCACGCAAAAGGACACCCTCGGCTTGTCCACATCTGGACGCCGGGGGCAGGCAGGCCGCAAAAACCGTCGTGATAACGCCCCAAAGGCAGGCCGTCTCTCTGCGGCCATGGCAGGCCGTCCAAATCCTCGATCACGGGCCTCTCTGAAGAAATCCTTATCCGCCCGGCCTCCCTATAGGCCAAGCCGGGGACATCCGGGGTTGCGCCTCTTTCCAGATGACGCGCCAGGTCCGATATCGTTTCTTCGTATTCACCGCGGGCAACGTAAGACACAAAAGGATAATCCGTCAGGATGTCTTGCGGGAAAACACTGGCATGCGGACCGCATAAAACAATGGGGCAATCCGGCAGGCGCGCGTGGATGCGTTCAAGGGCTGCCGCATCGTTTGAAAAAGAAGGCGTCGATGTCTCGGCCACAAGAAGCTCCGGACCATAGGACGCCAACATCTGCGCAAGCTCCTCTTCGGCCGTCCCCTCGGCGATCGCATCGATAAGCCGGACGTCGTGACCGTTTTTCTTTAACAGCGCGGCGGCATAAGCCATATAAAACGGAAAAGGCACATAAAGCAGGCGGCCGTCGGGCCCCGGCATCGCCGTAAAAGGCCAACGTGAACCGGCCCTCACGCCTTTGCGCCCCTTGTCATCCCATGGTAAATTCACTAACGCGACGCGCATATCTTCAACCTAAAGGCTTCTTATTTTAGATCCAGGTGTTTTTCGATCTTTTCAAAGAGAGAGGCGATCCGCTGGATATTTTCATTGATATCCCGCGTGTCGCAGCTGACCTGCTCGAGAGTGTGTTCGAGGCTGGCGGTGTCTTTTTTCAGACCGGAGACCTCGTCGGCGAGTTGATGGGTTTTTTTGTTGAGATCGAACAGGACCTGGCCGATGACCCCCGCCATGCGCACGAGCGCCGCCGTCGTCAGAATGCCCAGAAGCGCCAGGACATACACCGGAGGAGAAAACCTCCCCTCTCCTGCCCACAGAAAATGAAAAACGGCAAAAACAGACCCCGTCAACACAATGAAGACAGAAAGCATTTCCAGAATGAACGCTGTCGGCATCTTATGGATCTTTTTCATGAGAAACCTCCTCGGGAGATTAAGGCTTGCTGCGTCGCTTCAGCGGACGCTGCCATCATATGGGTAAAATCAGGAAAATGAAAAATCAGGCGGCCCGTCCATTGCCGGAAAGGCGCGAAAAAAACCTCCAGAGATGCCTTGTCGAGCAAAGGATGGCCTTTTGACAATACGCCCTGCCACGCCGCGTGCGCCCGGCCGGCGCAAAGGATCTTCTCCGCCAGAACCCCGTCATCCCGGCCGCAAAGGGGCTGCAGGAGATCCCGCAATAACAGAGTCCTGAGCTTTTCCGACGGCAGGATATCTTCTAACAGGCGGCTGACGAGCAAAAGCAAAACCAGGCCATTCTGCCGGCCGGCGAAGGACGGCGGCAAAAATGTCCGCAGGGCGGCCTTGCCTCTGTCAAGACAGCGGAAGAAGACCACGTCCGCAAACGCCAGCCACGCCGGCAAGGCCGCCGCGTCCGCATCTCCTGCCGGGCCGCCGGGGTTTTGAGAAAAATAATAACACATATCCCTTAAAGTATGATGCACCGCAAAAACATAATCCAGATATAACAGGTCGCGCCGCCCGGCCGCCAGGTCTTCTTCGAGATAACGGTTGGCCGTCCCGATATTTTCCCCTAATTTGGCGCAAAAATCCTTCGCACCGGAATAAAATTTTTTCTCCCTGTTGTAAGCCGCGTGCCACTGCCAATGGGTATCCAAGACGGAACAAGCGTCGTCCCGCCGCAAATGGCGAACAACCGCTCCCGGATCATAGGCCAGTTTGTATCCCGCACGCGCCAGCCGGAAACACATCGAAACATCCTCATAATTGTTCCCCAGGTCCTCTTCATAAAAACCCGCTTTCTCCAAGGCCTCTTTGCGGAAGACCGCATTGGACCCGAAGAGAAATGGAGGCTCCGAAACATCATCGCCCCAGTGCTGTTTCATATGGGCGGCGCGCCATCGGTCAGGCGGCGTCGAAGAATGCAGCTCCAGGAGTTTGCCTCCGGCGCCGGCGACGCCCGCGCAAGACAGCCGCTCAACGAGACGGCCGAGCCAATCTTCCGCCAGGACGCAATCGGCATCCACGGATGCGACCAATGCGGCATCCACGGCCTTCAGGGCCGTGTTCCTGGCCGCCGCCAACCCGCGATTACGCTCGTGCCTGATAAGACGCACGGGAAACCTCGAGACGATCTGCGCTGTCCGGTCTGTCGATCCGTCGTCGATAACGACGATCTCTTTGACGCGATGATCCTGTTTCAAAGCAGAAACGACGCAGGCCTCAATGGTCGCCGACGCATTGAAACAGGGGATGTAGAGGCTAACGGCATCCACGATGCACCTCCCGTGCCGCCATCTCCCGCAAGAGCATCTGCCGGGCCGCACGGATCTCATCCCGAAGTTCAGCGATCCCTTCGGTCTTTCCCGGAAGCGCCGTCCGCCAGGACAACAGCCGGCCGAAACCCCGGCGCAGAATATATTTCAAATTCTGATGCGCCCGGTAATACCATCGTTTGTAGCGTGAAAAAACCGCCAGCCTTTGCCTGCTGAATTTCCGAAGAGACGCGCGGCCCGGAAAACGGCCGCTGAAATTCCCGTCATAACAACTCATAAGGCACCCCGGACACCCCTGCCGGGCGAGGCGGCGCCTGAGGCGTTCGTGATCTTCCGAACCCCAGATGGAAGAAAGATTTTTTTTCCCGATGTTCCCCAGCGTGATGTCCGACATGACCCAGCAGGGGTAGACGTCTCCGCGCGCCGTCACGGGACATGACGTCCACAGCGACGCGCAGGCCCGATTGAGCGGCGCAACCCGCCGCCCGCAGAGATAGGCGGGAATGGCACGAAGGTATCCTGCGGGATTCGTACAGATCCGATACGTGCGCGATAAACCGATCACCTTCTCGATGGAATCCCGGATCTGCGTCCGCAGTTCCCCCGGCGCGAAAAATTCAACCCCTCGCTCTTTTTGCGCAAGGAATATATCGCTGAAGGGCTGGAACTTGACGGTCGTGACGCCGTGACGGCGCGCCAGGTCCATCACATCGGGAAGATGCGCATAATTCCGGCGCGAGACCATCACGGCTACGGTCGTCTCGATCTTGTGACGGGAGAGATTCTCAAGCGCCCGGACCGCTTTTTGAAAATTTCCGGCGCCCCTCAACGCATCGTGGACCTCCTGAGGGCCGTCGATCGACACGTTGACGACGCCGATCCCCGCCGCCGACAATTCCCCGGCAGCGGCATCGTCGATCAGGGTCCCATTCGAGGTCACGACCGTATTGACCTTGAGCCGGTTCACGAAAGCAACCAATTCAAAAATATCCCGCCTGAGCAAAGGTTCTCCGCCGCTAAAAATAATGCTGTGGGGACAAAAGACAAGGGCGTCACGAATCACGCCCTTGATCTGTTCCGTCGTCATCTCTCCGCCGCCGTGCCCCTCGCCGATTTGGCACATGGCGCACCGAAGATTGCAGCGGTCGGTGATCGAAAAGATGATCTCTTTTAACCTATGGTCTGTGGTCTTCATATCGGGACAAAATCGTTTCGCAGCCGCTCAAGAACTGCAGGCCCTTGGCGAGCCATATCTTTTTCTGGTCTCCGGATCCATCGGAGCGTGCCAGGCGGTCTAAAAACGTCCGGGCCGCGGCGGCCAGCGAATCGGCCCCGGGCCACGACCAGCACGTTTGGAGGCAGGGCTTGAAGCACCGCGTCATCGTCGCACGGGCCGCGTTCGCCTGCGGAGAATTCAAACAAGCCTCCAGGCTCATCTCTTTGACATTTCCGAATGCCGCACCGCAGCTCCTGACATCTCCGTCGGGACCGACGTTGATAAAAACAAAGGGGTTGCACCTCCACTCTTTCTTCGTCAGGTCCCCT
>JAQUOM010000071.1 GCA_028717105.1 Candidatus Omnitrophota bacterium | reverse complement strand
AAAACTGATTCATGAATTATTGAGGCTTTGGATATTTATTCGGCATTGGTCATTAGAAATTCGTCATTGGAGAATAAACCTGATTTGTTTGGGTGTTTCCATGAACATAAGTTCATTTGCGAAACGCATCTTTAAACAATATCCCTGGCCCCGGACAAAAAGATCGTTTTTGGCTGTGGGGTTATGTATGGTTTTGAGCGCGCCCGGCTGGATGGCATTGCGTCAGACCGATAAGAGACTTTCTGTGCTGCTGGAGAAGGGCAGGCAGGAGGGGGAGGCTGCTGTTTTCTTTGCGAATGTTTTGAACGAACACAAGGGGCTGAAGGAGACATATGGCCGAAGAAAAACGGGCGATATCTCTTTGGATGAGTCCTTAAGAGAACTGCATGCGCTGGCAAAAAGAGAGAGGATTTCGCTCGGTTCCATAAAGCCGGCGCAGGCAGACGAAAAAAACAACCGGGAGGGCCTGCGGCGCAGGAAGATCGAGATGGCTTTTCAGGCGCCGGAAGACGGCGTCTATCGGTTTTTGGGCGGGTTTTCGGAACTCGCGTTTTTTTCATCGCCTGATTCGGTGGCGATCTCCGCGTCGCCGGAAGGCGCGCCGCTCGTCGATGTCCGTATGACGCTTGAGATATTCGACGATCTGCGGATATCCCAAAAGAAGGCCAGGGATTATCTGAAAAAAGCGATTTGTTCGGATAAGGCCTTTGCGGAACCCCGGGCCTATGTGACGGCCGCAGGCAGGAAAATATTCGGGTCGGCCAAGACCAAACCCAGGCGCGCGATCCTGGCCCAGGAGAAAAAAGAAGATGTCCTGGCGCAGCTGATGCTTGTCGGGATCATGGAGGATGACGGGCAAGGCAGACGCGCCGCCGTCGAAGACAAGAGAACGTCCCGGACGTTCTATCTGTGCGTCAATGATGCCGTCGGCGATCTTGTGGTTTCCGAGATCGGGGACCATCAGGTGGTCTTTTCAGGAGGTGGACAATGTTACACCCTCACCCTGTGAGAATCATTCTTTTGTTTTTGTGTTTCGCCGCTTTTGCCGCAGGAGTTTCAGCCCAGGACATCAGCCCCGGTCCTGCGGCCGCCGACAAGGTGTCGCTCGATATCAAAGGCATGGATGTCGTGGAAGTCCTCAAGATGCTGGCATCCAAGGTGCGTCTTAATGTGGTCGTCGATAAAAATGTCAGCGGCCGCGTGACTGTTTTTGTGAAAGATGTGGCCCCGAGTGAAGCGTTGAGAATGATCCTCGCCTCCAACAATCTGGTCCTGCGCCAGGAGGGAGAGGTGGCGCGGATCATGACAGCCCAGGATTACGAACAGCTCTATGGACAGAAATACGCCGATCCCCGCCGGATGTTGCGCCTGCCTTTGCGGCATCTTTCTGTCCAGGAAGCGGCGGCTCTTCTGGCGCAGGTGAAGTCGGGCGTCGGCCAGATCGTGATCGACGAAACGTCGGGCGCGCTCATTCTGCTTGAAACGCCGCAAAAGCTGCACGAAATGGCGGCCCTGCTGCGTTCGATGGACCGGCCGATGGAGACGCGCGCCTTCGACCTGAATTACGCCAAGGGCGAGAAGGTGGCGGAGTCCGTGCGGGAGGTCCTTTCCAGGACAGGCAGCCGTCTGGTCGTCGACAGCCGTTCCAACCGTCTGATCGTGACGGATTATCCTGAACGGCTCGACCGGGCCGAGGCCGTCATCACAGGCCTGGATCAGAGGACGAGGGAAGTGCAAATTGACGCCAAGATCGTGCAGGTCAACTTGAACGACAAGACCGCGCTGGGCATCGATTGGGAGTATGTCCTGAATAAAAAATTCTCCGTCCAGGGGATGTTCGGCAACGTGATCACGACGACCGGCAACAAATGGACGATCGGCAGCCTGAACCCCACCGAGCACAACGATTACAGCGCGGTCATCGAGGCGCTCCAGACCCAGGGGAATACCAGGATTCTTTCTGCGCCGAGGCTGTCCGTCGTCAATAATGAATCCGCCAGGATATTGGTCGGGTCCAAGCAGGTTTACGTCACGACGACGGCGGTCCAGGGGCAGACATCGACCGAAACGGCGGAAGCGGTCAATTTTGTCGATGTGGGTGTGAAATTATACGTGACCCCTACGATCGGCGCGGATGGTTTCATCTCTATCAAGGTCAGGCCGGAAGTCAGCGCCGTGACGGAGAATTATACGACGTCGACCGGCAACAAGATCCCCATTGTCGAGACCTCGGAGACGGAGACGACGGTCCTTTTGGAGGACGGCGCGACCCTCGTGATCGGCGGGCTGATGAAGGACGAGACGATAAAGACCACGAACAAAATTCCCTGGATCGGCGATGTCCCGTTTTTAGGTTTCTTTTTCCGCAATACCGTTGAGGAAATGCGTAAGACGGAACTCGTGATATTTCTTACCTGCCGGGTCGTGGATTTTGGTGCGCCAACGCAACAAGATCCTCGAAAAAAGGCGCCTCTTAAAAAAGTTAGGGTTGCAAAACCCCCGGGCCGTGGATATAATTGAGCTACATATGCGGCAGCTCAAAGCCAAGCGTGAATCGTGGGGGTCGCGTTTCGGGATCATCATGGCGGTGGCCGGTTCTGCCGTCGGCCTGGGGAATTTTTTGAGGTTTCCGGTCCAGGCCGCGGGCAACGGCGGCGGCGCGTTCATGATCCCGTATTTTGTCGCTCTTCTTGTCCTGGGTATCCCCTTGGTCTGGATCGAATGGGCCCTGGGCCGTTACGGCGGCGGTTTTGAGCACGGCACGGCGCCCGGTATATTCCACAGCCTCCTTCAGAAAAACCGCTTCATCAAATATTTCGGCGTCATCGGCATTTTCGGGCCGTTTGTCATTTATATTTATTACACGTTCATTGAATCGTGGACCCTGGGGTACAGTTTTTACAGCCTCAAAGGCGTGCTGACCCAGCTCCACGACCAGGCATCTATCCAGTCGTTCCTGAAAGGGTATCAGGGGTTAGAACAGAATGCGTTTTTTTCCAGCATCGTCCCGGCATATATCTTTTTCCTTATCGCATTTTTCATCAATATTGCCGTCATTTATTACGGGATTCGCGGCGGGATCGAAGTGTTGTGCAAGATTGCGCTTCCTGTATTGTTCGTTTTTGGTATAGTTTTGGCTGTTCGTGTCCTGACGCTGGGTGCGCCTGATCCTGCCAGGCCGGACTGGAATGTGGCCAATGGCCTGGGTTTCTTGTGGAACGCGGACTTCAGCGCGCTCAAATCCGCAAAGGTCTGGCTGGCGGCAGCCGGCCAGACCTTTTTTACACTCAGCGTCGGCATCGGCGTGATCCTGACGTATGCGAGCTATTTGTCCCGCGGCGATGATGTGGCGCTTTCCGGTTTGACGGCAGTCAGTTTGAATGAATTTGCCGAGGTCATCCTGGGCGGATGCATTATTATCCCGGCGGCCTTCGTTTTTTTCGGCCCTGTGGATATCCAGGCGATCGCCAAGCAAGGCGCTTTCGACCTGGGATTTGTGACCATGCCTTTGATCTTGAGCAAGATCTCCCTGGCGTCGGTTTTGAGTTTTCTATGGTTTGCGCTTCTTTTTTTGGCGGGGGTGACGTCGAGTATTTCCCTGGCCCAGCCGGCTGTCGCGTTTTTGGAAGATGAGTTCGATATTTCGCGCAGAAAAGCCGTCGGGATTTTTGCGATCGTAAGTTTTATCTTGTGCCAGCCGGCGATTTTTTTCCTTTCGCGCGGCGTGGTCAATGAGCTGGATTTCTGGGGCGGAACGTTTTGTCTCGTTCTTTTCGGCACGGTGGAAGCGGTCCTTTTTGCCTGGGTCTTCGGCATGGACAAGGCGTGGGAGGAGATCCACCACGGCGCCGACATCACCATTCCGCGGGCCTACAAGTTCATTATCAAATTTATTACGCCTGTTTTTCTTCTGGGGGTCCTGGGGTTCTGGTTTTATCAGGACGGATTGCCGACGATCATGCTTAAAGGCGTGGCGGAAGCGGACAAACCTTTTGTGTTCTGGACACGCCTGGGTCTTTTGGGGCTTTTTGGGGTTTTAACTGTTTTGGTCAAGATGGCCTGGCGCCGGCGGTCAAATAAGGCCGCCACTTATGGAGCGAAGCGCTCATAAGTTGGATGGCCGCATTTGACCCCTGCACTAATTTTGAGACCAGCAGGAGAAGAAAATATTTTATATTTGTGTGCCAGAGAAGGGTGCTTTGTAAGTGAGGCAAGTTTAAGATGATGGTGTATGGCGTTTTTTTTGGAGAAAATCTGAAGAGGCGGGAGGCCTGACGGGATGAATCTTTCCGGGTGGATCTTTTTGGTGCTATCATGGTCGGGGATTACGGGGCTGGCGGCATTTTGTTTTTATAAGATTTTTACAAAAAAGGTGATGAAATGAAGACGAGGACGGTTTTATCTTTCTTAAGCTCTATTTTTTTAGCGGCATTTTTAAGCGGATGCGTCTGGCTGGTGGTCGGCGGCGTCGGGGCCGTGGGAGGATATGCGGTGACGCGCGATACGATCCAGGGCGAATATGACGCCAAGTTCGATGACGCCTGGCGTTCCGCCCAATCCGTTTGCAGTATCCTCGGTGTTGTCAGCGGCCGCGATGCCTCCACGGGCACCATTGATGCTGTCGTCGATCGCGCCAAGGTGAAGGTGGTCGTCACGCAGATGACGCCCGAGGCTGTCCGCCTTAAAGTCAAGGCCCGCCGCGGCCTGTTCCCGCAGATGGGGATAGCGGAAAAGGTGTTCGTGAAGATCGTTCAGCAGTTGATGTGATGGCGCCTGTCTTGCGGTCCCTCCAGCGTTTGTTCAAAGTCCTGCGCGTCCCGAAGGCGTATTATGCCCTTGCGGCCTCTGTTCTCAGCGCCGCTTTCCTCGTTTCTTCGGGTTGTTTTTCCAAAGATCCCGGAAAGGCCTCCGACGTCCGTGTTGTCCGCGTTGTCGACGGGGACACCATTGACGTGGATTCCGGCGCGACGGTCAGGTATATCGGCATCGACACGCCGGAGACACGCCGGCGCACGTCCTCCGGATGGATACCGACGGGAGACATCGACGGCGAGGAGGCCAAAAAGGCCAACGAGGAACTCGTCTTGGGCAAAAAGGCCCGCCTGGAATACGATGCCCAGAAGAAAGACAAATACGGCAGGACCCTGGCTTATGTTTTTATCCGTGATGGCGACCGGGAAATTTTTGTGCAGAGGGAGCTGTTGCGCCGGGGGTTGGCATTTCTCTATACCTTGCCGCCTAATGTCAGGTATGTTGATGTTTTTCTTGCCGCGCAACAGGAGGCCCGGAAGGACAGGGCAGGCATATGGGAAAATCTCGTGGAAGTCCCCGCGGCCGAGGCGCACCGGTTCGAAGGCCAGAGAAAATGCGTCACGGGAAAAGTGGACAAGGCCCGCAGGACGGACGCGGTCGTTACGCTTGATATGGACGGGTTGGCCGTCGTCGTCTTCAGTAAGGACTTCGGGTTTTTCACCAATGAAGGTATCCGGCCCGAAAAGGATTACAGGGGCCGGCGTATCCGTGTTTTCGGCCTCATCAAATCCTATCGCGGTTCCCCTGAAATAATCGTCAGCCACCCTTGGCAGATAGAAGTCCTTGAATAATTTTTCTCCCTGCAATATTTTTTAAGGTCCTTAAAGATTCCATGAAGTTTTGGGGAGTTTTCTGAATGTTGCAGCGCCATGGAACCTTGCGTAATCTCATGGGGCGCCCTGGAGCATTCATGCAGCCTTTTATTTGCCAACAACGCAAATACCAATTTTTTAATCGGCGCGCGAGAATCCTTAATCCCGTGTTATAATACATTTTAAATGAGGAGGTTTGTCTTGTTGCTGGCATCTTTCACGACGACATATGAGGCGGTCCTGGAGCTGGCGATCCTGGGCGCGGCCGGGTTTTTCCTGGTACGCCGCAAGCTTGTCAGCGAAGAAGGCTTGAAGACGATGAGCGGACTGGTGATCGGTTTGTTTTTACCGCTGCTCATGTTTGGCGAGATCACGGCCCGGTTCAGTTTTTCTCAGTTCTCGGACTGGTGGATATTTCCTCTTTTAAGCCTGCTCGTGACGGCTGTCGGTTATTTCTTCGGTCTGGTTGCCTTGGCCCTGGCGCCGTCCCTACGGTCGCAAGAAGGGCCTTTTCTCGGGATCGCGATGTTCCAGAATTCGGGTTATCTGCCTCTGCCGCTGGCGGCCAGCATGCTTTCCCCCGCGGCGGCATCGGACATGTTTATCTATATTTTCCTTTTTCTTCTGGGTTTCAACATGACGATTTTTTCCTTCGGCGTGTTTGTCTTGTCCTGCAGGCATAAGGCCTGCAGATTTGATGCCAAGAACATGTTTAACGCGCCGGTCATCGCTACGTTCTTGGCCCTGGCCGCCGTGTTTTTCGGCGTTGCCCGATGGATCCCATTTTTCGTCTCCAGGCCTGTCGAAATGCTGGGGCGCTGCGCCATTCCCTTGTCGATCCTCGTGGTTGGCGGTAACCTGGCGCTCATCCGTGTTCGTTCGATGAAGCACGCCGGGCCCCTGCTTTCAGGATTGGCACTTAAGCTTCTGGTTTTGCCGCTGGTTTTTCTCGTTTTTGTGCTTTGGGTCAAGCCAAAACCCCTGGTAGGCTTGTTGTTGATTCTGCAGGCGTGCATGCCGCCGGCGGCCTTGCTCTCTGTGATCGCCAAAAACCAGAAAGCCGAAGAGGGGCTTATCAATCAGGCCATCTTTTACGGCCACGTTATCAGCATTGTCACGATTCCTTTGTTTTTGGGTCTTTACGGCATTTTCTGCGGCCCCTTGGAGTAACTTTTTTCGATACTGGATTTTTTCCATTTGGATGGTAAAATATTATGGAAGAAAGAGTTATCGCAACAAACAGGAAATTATACAGGGATTTTGAGGTCTTGGAGACCTTTGAATGCGGCATTGAACTTAAAGGCAGCGAAGTCAAATCATTGCGCGAAGCCAAGGCCAATATTGACGACGCCTTCGGCCGGATCGAAACGGGGCAGGCCTATCTTTACAATTGCCATATCGCCCCGTATGAAAAGGCCAGCTATTTCAAAGAAGAAGCAGCGCGGCCGCGCAGGCTCCTGCTGCATCGAAGCCAGATCCGTAAATTGACGGGCCAGGTGACGCAGCGCGGTTTCACCCTGGCCCCTTTGAAGCTCTATTTCAACACCAGAGGCCTCGTCAAAGTGGCGTTGTCTCTGGTCCGCGGCAAAAAACTTTACGACCGCAGGGAAGATATCAAACGCCGCGATATGGAACGCGACATGCGGCGGGCAGCCAGAAGGAAATAATTGTTCTTTGATATATAGCAAGAGCTTGAACAATAGAAAATCGAGAATAGACCGCCATTGAGCCTTTGTTTGTCTATTTTCTAATTTCGATTGCTCAATTGCTCTGTAAATTTTTGCAGCGCAAAAATTTACCTGGGGCTGATTGGGCTCGATTCAGGTATGTCGGGCGATGAGCAGCATGCAGAGGTTGTAAGGAGGCCTCTTTAAACACCTTACACAATACAAACGCTGAAACTGATCCAACAGTGCTGAGAGCGGAAGCGATCGTTGCTCCGTTCTTTGCAGGCGTACCAGCCTTAGTTCGCTAAACGAACTAAGCCATGACCGGGGCAATTCTGCGTGTTTCGGTGATGACGGGCTCTTTGAGGCCGCAAGGCCTTAAAAGGGCAGGCAGAATAGCCTTTACCCCGTCAGCGGGATAAGGGCGAAATCGAAGCTGGCTGGTTTTGCCGGATCCTGTCTCCCGGAGACGGCAAGGTGAGAGTAAATGGGAGGCTAAGCATGTAGCGGCTTTCGCTTCTCTATCTGAGGACGCGGGTTT
>JAQUOM010000070.1 GCA_028717105.1 Candidatus Omnitrophota bacterium | reverse complement strand
CAGAAAAATATTTTTCCAAAACCCATTTCGCGCAGTTCCCGGTAAGTCAAAAGGAAACTTTGCGGCTGACAGGTCACGGCCTTAACCTCAGCAAGATGCACCAGTTCCCCGGGTTCCCAGGGTTCTGCCTGAAGTTCCGTGACCCATAAATCCTTATGAAGCTTCCGGGCGCGGTCCAGGAACGTCTTTAAATATTTCACCTGTTCCCGCGGCTCGCTCCAGAAGCAGACCTTTTTCGAAAAGATCTTGTGGCCGACAACGGGATAAACATTGATCGCAGGGACCTGGGCGACATCGATGGTTTCCATGATGGGGCTCTTTTTGTGGGCCAGCCGCGCCAAAAAACGCAGGAACCCGTTCGAATAGGTCATCGCATTAACCACCAGAGGCCGGTCTTTTGTGTCCAGGCCCCTGACCAGGGCCATCTCCCGTTCGAGGAATTTTCTGCCGATCCACAGGTCTTTTGGGCCGGAACGGCTCAGCGGCTCATTTTCAACCTGCCAGGCCACAATAATATCCTTGTCCCGATAACGTAAAACGACCTGTTCAATAAACTTGAAAAGGCTCGCTTGCAATAACGCCGCCTCAGAAGAATCAGAACCGTAACGAATATCAATCTTTTCCGTCAGCCAAACCGGAATAAAATACTCCGGCCAGCGCGGCGCCTTCATGCCCACGGTCAAAAGAACCCTGACGCCCTTCTCTGCGGCTTTTTCGATCTGCCAATCCAGCTCAGAAAAATCATAGACGCCCTCTTTGGCCTCAATACGGCTCCAATACGCGCCCAGCCGGACCATATCAAATCCCAGATCCAATGTCTTAAGATATATTTCTTTCCAGTCCTGCCCCAGATATTCGCACTGGACCTGGCTGAATGTCGTAGCGACAACAACATCGCCTGCCAAAAGGGAAAAACAGCCAAACAAGCAGCCAAACGCGCCCAAAAGACATGCCCTCATTATCACCGTGATCGCTTTGCGCATCTTGAGGCCCCTCTTCATATCCCTAGAGTTTCGCCCGCAAAAATACCAGAAAAGACACGGGCCTGCGGCCGTAAACACCGTCGAGCTCTTTAGGAACAAAAGAGACGTTGATCTCGCCGCCCAGGCCGAAATCGATATTTTCCCACTCGAAGAAATCATAGATGTAGCCGCCGCCGACTTTCATCACCGTATAGGCGCGTCCGGCCAGAGGATCGCCCTGCTCAAACAACTCATCTTTTTCAACACACTCCGCCCTGCCGAAAAACGTGTGGGCCCGGTGAACGTTTATGGCGCTCTCCAGGAGAAACGCATCCGTAGCTTTACCGGGAAACTTCCTGTTGCGGCCCCAGGCCAGCGTCGTCTGCCAATTCCCGGACTCGAAAGGTTTATTCCATATAAGAGAGACTGTCGTCCTGTTCATGTCGACATTCGGTTCCAGCTGTTCGGGGCTGTCAAGATGGCCGAAGCTTGCCTGAAACGACCAATTCGCGGAAGGATTAAAAGACAACCGGAATGAATAAGAATCAAATTTCGGTTCTTCCATATCCCAACGGTCCTGGTCGGGTTCGCGGCCCCGAAAGATGGAGCCTTCGCATTTGATGTTATTATTCAGGACATATCCCAGCGTCAAAACGCCGAAAGTGATATGGGTCGAGTCCAGCCAGTGGTGAGACAAAGGCGCTTCGGGGTTATCCATACCGGAAAACCTATGCATGAAGGCCGGCGGCCCCAGGGCCGGCTCGCCCGGAAGGCCGAAATAGGCAAAAAAGGAATCTTCGTCGCGCCCGGCGGGGATGCTGTACGTCACAGCGCACTCCATAAAGAGATCGTGCGGATGCTGGCGGTCGATCAACGGATGTTCGCCGTCCGCCGTCTCTCCGGTCTGAAGCAACAAAGGATAACCGTCCTTCCCCATAAGCGGATCCAAAGAAAACATGCCGCGCAGCCCAAACCGCCCCTTCCCCAGGGAACGGCGGCCCGTTGCCATGAACATGCTCGTACTAAAAACCTCCTCGCCGCCCCGGTCCGACCCTTGATGCGTATAAATAGCATTCACAAAACCATGGGCCATGATCGCCCAGTCTTTATGGAAAAAATGCACCCCTTCCGCAGGCGTTGAATCCGGCTGCCAGCTTGTCCCGGATGCCTCGCGGCGTTCCGTGTATTCGCCGTAGAATCCCTGCATCTGCGCGGGGAGAGCCCCGCCGGTATGATCATGCAAAACAGCCGGTTCCGCGAACGCGGTCCCGCACAGCAACCAAAACGACAAGATCATCGAGCAAGTTTTATTCATGCGTCATGCGCACCAGGACGGGGGAAAGCTTCGCCTGCCAATATCCGCAAGACCTCGTAAGCGGCCACCAGGCCGAACATCCCGGTCATATAACTGATGGAACCGCGCGGAGTGCGCTTGCGGCCGCGGACAAACATCTCTTCATCCCCTTCTTCGCCCAGGGTCCCGTAAGGCTTCTGTGTCCCATAAACACACGTGATCCCTTTTTGAATACCATTCTTCTTGAGGCGTTTGCGGATCCTGCGGGCCAAAGGACAAACGCTTGTCGATGAAATATCCCCTACCCGGATACAAAAAGGATCTGTCTTGTCGCAAGCCCCCATGGAAGAAACAATAGGAATTCCGCACTCGACGCAAAACTTCAAGAGCTCTGTTTTGGGATTCAAGCTGTCGATGGCATCGATCACCGCGTCCGGCACAGGATTCAGGAGCTCATTTAAGTTTTCCGGGCCGGCGAAAACGTGTTGTGCCATAACCTGACAGCGCGGGTTGATATCGAGGACGCGCTTCCGGGCAACCTCTGCTTTGGGTTTGCCCAAAGTGGATTCCAAGGCAAAAAGCTGACGGTTGATATTCGTCGGCCTGACCTCGTCAAAATCGATCAGGGTCAAAGCGCCTACGCCGGACCGGGTAAGGGCCTCCACGGCAAAAGAACCCACGGCCCCCAGCCCGAAAACAGCCACATGGCTCCTCTCGAACCTGCGGACAACTCCTTTGCCTAAAAGTAGGTCTGTTCTGGAAAAACGGGATGAGGAATTTCCCATATGTCGGCCTCCCAAACATTTTCTGGAGCCCGCGGGCAGGCCCGTGGAACTCTGGCAAGGGGATCAGGATGCCTGCGGCATCAAGATTAAGCCTATTATCAAGACAGGGACCATTATGACGGATAGAAGAAAAACAGTAAAGTGGCGCAATCCGCTAGATGTTGACTATTTTCTCCCTGAGGGCAAAGCCGTCTAAAGGAGCGCCCCGTACAGGGCCAGCGTGTTTGCCGACGTAAGCGCTGCGACATCATCGACACTGAGACCAAGGAGTTCCGCAACCGTTTGCGCCACCAAAAGAAGGTTCGACGGCTCGTTGGGGCCTTCCAGCCCGGCCGGAGGGATATCGGGGGAGTCGGTTTCAATCAAAAGCCGGTCTCGTGCAACAGCCAGGAGGGCGCGGCGGGCGCGCGTATTGCCTGAACGCGTGATGGAACAGGAAAAAGAAAAAGAAAGATTATAGCCCTGCAGGACAGGGATAAGCTCCGCGCTTCCTGAATAAGAATGAATGACCCCTCCTGCATTCAAAGGGCCGACGGTATCCAGGGCCTCCGGCAAAATACTCCAGGCTCGACGGCAATGGATGGACACCGGACGCCTGAGTTGTGCGGCCAATTCCAGCTGCTTGACAAAAACGTCCCTTTGTTCCTGAAAGTCGGCATCCCGAACCGCAAAATCCAGGCCGATCTCACCGACGCCTGAAGGCAGGCGCCGCAAGAAACCTTCAAGGTTCGCCAGCCAGTCGCGCGAACGGCCTTTGATATACCATGGATGAAGCCCGAATGACGGGATGATCCGCAAAGGATACTGCCTTTTGACGGCCGCAACGCCGCCCCAATCGTCTTCGGCCGACCCGCAGCAAACCAGGCGATCGACCCCGCGTCCTGCAGCCCTCTCCATCATCGGCCCCAGGAGATCCTGTATCCTTCTATCCTGCAAATGACAATGAGCATCGATCAAAGACACCATAGCATCACCCATCTAAGGCGTAACCAGCATAAACTGCCATCTTTTTTTCGCGGCCGACGCGCATTTTTTATAAATAAAAAAAGAGGGTTTGGGCGTATTGTCCCAGCGGACCAGGCCGAAAAAGTCGACACCGCTCTTGAAGTGCCCCAGATTATCCCGGAAGAACGCCCAGAAAATCTTTTCAACATCTTCCAGTTCCGTCAGCCGCATATACACCTCTCTCACCCACTTGGCCTGTTGTTGTTCCGTCGGACTCATGCCTTCCCACCAGCCATTGTCTTTTCCGGGCCGCGCGACGCCTGGCGCGCCGATCTCCGTAAACCATATCTTTTTCCCCTGATCGCCGTTTTTGTCCATTTCCCGGCGGACATTCCGATAGATCGTCATCACTTGAGACAGGGCGCCGGAACGCAAAGGATTTGTAAAGGGATGAATGTTGGCTACGTCGAAATAATCCTTTCCTCCCTGCCGGTAAACGTTTTTGATCGCATAATAGCCGTTATTCGTCATGCCGCCCAAAACGATCTTGCAGGACGGATCGGCCTTTTTGGCCGCCGCGTATACCTTTTTCAGAAGGGCCGTATAACGCTTCATATCGTCCTGAGGGACCCAATAACTCCTGGAATCCGGCTCATTCCAGACTTCCCAGTATTTGATCTTGTCTTTGTAGCGGTCGACAACGGCCGCCGCGTAACGGACGAATGTTTCATCGTCATGCGGCGGGTAATTCCAGTCCTGACCCGCCCAACTGACGGAATATCCGACGATCCCCAGGATACGGATCTGGTTGTCCGTCAGAAGGTCCACGATAAAATCATATTTTTCAAAATAAAAATCGCCGGGCCGCGGCTCCAGGTCCTGCCATAAAAAATCTATCCGCACCATCCCCACCCCCGCCTCCTTAAGCAGGGCGACGATCTTCCTTAATCCCTCCCGGTCGTACTTGTAGGCATTCCAGTCATGGTGCCAGCTTAAAAATTCCAAAACGGCAAACGGGTCATAGCCTTTTTCGCGCCAGTCACGGGGCGACGGATCGAAAAGATCCAAGACCCCGTCGCCATCGGCATCCGCAGATGTCCGCCACGGCCTGCTGTATTCCTGATTCAGGGCCAGGACCGCCCGTTCTTCCCCGTCTGTCGGGACCAGATGCGCATTGCGCTTATGCCAATCGGATGTCCGCGGATGGGAACCGACGGCAAAAACAGGCGATGCAACGCCAAAAAACACAAGAAAAAAGAAGGCTGGAACAAATACGACAGGGTATCTCATGGACAGGCGGTTCATTTTAAAAAGGCGTTCGCAAGAATACCGAGAACGACGACCTGGGGGACGGCGACGATGGGAAGCCAGACCGCCACCCTGCGGCCGACATTATGCCACAACAGCCCGATCTCCGTATAATCCGTGACCACGCCGGCCATCAAAAAGACAAAGCTGTTGCCGACCGCCCCGGTCTGACGAAAGATCTCAAACGCCATCGGCGCCGATCCCTCGGAGCAGACCTCAATGACCGTGGCCACAGCTAAGGTCACGAATAACCCGAGGACCGTCGGGCCGGCAAATTTCTGGAACGCCTCCGGCGGAATATAGGCACCGGCAAAACTGGCGATCCCCATGCCGATCATGATCCACCACAGCACCATATCCCCGAGAGAAACAGCCCCCGCAAGGACCCCCCGCGCATCCTCGAGGACGGCCTTGCGCGATGGACGATAATCCAGGCATCGCTTCTTCACATCCGCCGCGATGGAAAAATCTTTCCCGGTCGCGACGATATGTTCATTTTTCTCGATCCATCCCATGCCGTCGAGCCCCTGAAAGACAAACCCTGTCGTCAAGGCAATCACGATCGCCGAACATAGGATAAACAGGGCCTTCGTGCCGAAAAAGGCGAACAGCATAATGGTGATCGCCATGTTCGCCCAGGGACTGGCCAGGAGGAAAGCGACCACGGCCGGGTTCGACGCACCCTTTTTATGCAGTTCAATGGCAAGCGCCAGGATTCCGTGGGAACAGGCACTCATGAAAAATCCAAGAATGACCGAATAGAAGATGGTGCGGCGCTTGCGCGATGCCAGGACTTTTGAAATGTATTCCCTGGGCACGAAATGATCGATCAACCCTCCCAGGAAAAGCCCGGCGAGAACGGCAAACCAGATGGTCTCTAAATACTTCAAAAAGACAATGCGAAAGGGAACGAGGGCGTCAACAACGGCGGAAACGGCCAAAAGCAGTCCAAGCGCAGAAGCTACGATAAACGTTTTATTGACGTAAAACGGCGACGGAAACGCAGGGGCGCAGGCAGGCTGCGAAGAAGATAGTCCCCTGCTTTTTGCAAATTTCTCAAGGCAGGCGCGGCTGCAGAAAAAAAATGTTTCGCCCTCAAAACCGAGCCGCAGGCCGTGCTTTTCATCTACGGGCATGCCGCATATAGGGTCGCGAGCCATCTTTCCTCCTCACTCCCTCCTGCCGGCTTTGGCAGGCCGACTCTTGCGGATATTCTTCTTTTACCCCGCACCAGAAAGCCTCAGACTCCTGCCTGGGGATGAAGGTGCCAAGCCCGAAAGGCTTTCGGTGCAGGGTTTCGCTTGGTTCACCGAACAAAAAAAGAAACCGACGGCTCCTGCCGGCGGAGCTTCACTTATCGGCGCGCGTAATGATGCCGCCAAAAATCCAGAAGGTCCTTCAAAGTTTTCTCAAATGGTATTTCCGGCTCCCAACCCGTTTCTTTTTTGAACTTCGAACAATCCGGAATCTGCAGCGTCACGTCCGAAGGCCGCAGGAGCGCCGGATCGACCTTGATCACGATCTTTTTATCCGTCATACTCAAAAGCTTCTGAAGCATTTCTCCGACCGTCATGGAAATACTACCGCCGATGTTGTAGACCTCGCCGGGCTTGCACTTCTGGACGAGAAGCCAGTAGGCACGGACCGTATCCCGCACGTCGGCGAACGTGCGGATGCTTTCAAGATTGCCGACTTTGAGGACCGGTTCCTGGATGCCGGCTTCGATCCGCGCGATCTGGCGGGCGAACGCCGAAGTAACAAAGACCTCTCCCCGGCGCGGGCCGGTGTGCGTGAACATGCGCGTGCAGATGATACGCAGGCCGTAAGACAGGCCGTATTGGGATGCCAGCATGTCCTCGCCTACCTTGCTGACCGCATACGGCGAAGCCGGCCGGAAAGGCTGCGATTCCTTGATCGGGACCTCGTTCTCGCGCACCTGGCCATAGACCTCCGAAGAACTGCAGATATGGATCACGGGGTCAATCTTGGCATAACGCACGGCCTCCAGGAGATTGACCGTGCCGCAGACATTCGTCTCAATGGTATTGACGGGCGCGCTGAAACTGGTCATGACGTAAGACTGAGCGGCCAAATGAAAGATGATATCCGGCTTGACCGCGGCGATCAGGTCCTGGACGGACTTGGCATCCAACAGCTCGCAATAATGGAGCTGGATCTTTTCAATGATGTGTTCGATGTTTCCGACCGGAGAGCGCCAGCGGCGCGTCCCATGGATCTCAATGTCCCTGTCGTTGAGGGAAAGAATGTAGTCAGCCAGGTGACTGCCGACAAACCCCGTAATCCCCGTAATCAGCACTTTTTTCTTCATGATACAGCTCCCTGATTTTGCCCTGCGCTCTTCTGTTATCTTTGGCCTTGCTTCTGGCGCCGGCGGCGCCGAAGCTCAGACCTTTTCAATCGTCACGATCATGGCGTGGCCCAAAAGAAATAAAATAGGCCTCGCCAGCACTTCCAGGGCGTTGACCGCCCCGAACAAGACCCGCGGCACGAAAGGCCGGTAACTCAATCCTCCCGAAAGGGTGTATCTCAAGAAATCATGATAAACGATAGACCTGA
>JAQUOM010000069.1 GCA_028717105.1 Candidatus Omnitrophota bacterium | reverse complement strand
GCGAGATCACGCCTCCGACACCCAACGTCTCGCCGATCTCCTCGCCGAGCCGACGGACATACGTCCCCTTGGAACACTTGACAAAAAAATCGATATCCGGAAGGTCAAGACGGCTGATCCGAAGATCGTAGATGCGGATCGACCTGGCCTTACGTTCGACCTCAATCCCCTGGCGGGCCAATTCATAGAGCCGGCGGCCTTTATGTTTGATAGCCGAAACCATGGGCGGCACCTGCAGCCTCTCGCCAATAAACGAAGCGAAAACCCGGCGGACGTCCTCCTCTGTAATATGTGAAGGGTCCTTCTGGGATAAAAGGCGCCCCTCGGAATCACCCGTCGAAGTCACCTCGCCCAACCGCAGCGTCGCTTCATAAGCTTTGTCAAAATGGACAAACTTTGAAAACAGTTTTGTCGCATTTCCCACAAGGACCACCAGGACGCCTGTCGCAACAGGATCCAGCGTCCCGCTGTGGCCGACGCGCCGCTGTTTAAGCTTGCGGCGCACAAGATCGACAACATCATGAGACGTCATTCCGGAAGGCTTGTCGATCACGAGGATGCCGTTCTTCATGAACATCTCCTGACCGCCTCGGCAACGACCTTGGCCACAACGTCTTTTCTGGCCCCCTTTAACGTGCACCCGCTGGCCATTTTATGGCCGCCGCCGCCGAACACGGCCGCCAGGGCATTGACATCCACGCGGCCGCGTGAACGTAAATTCACGCGCACCTCCCGTCCCCGCCTGACTTCCTTAAAAAGCAAAGCGACCTCCACTCCTTTTACGGCCCGCGCGAAACGGATGATCTCATCGGTCTGCTCAGCCAAAACGGGTTGGCTCTTGATAAGAGCCGCAGGAACTTCTATCCATGCCACCTTGCCCGTCTTGTCCCTCTGCATCGCAGAAGCGAGGCGGCCGAACGCCCTGATCGTTTCATACGAAAAATTCTCATAGAGACGCCGATGAATTTCGTACACGTCGATCCCGTATCTTAAAAGATGGGCCGCCGCCTGATGCGTGGCGGCGGATGTCGATGCGTAACGGAAAGAACCCGTATCGGAAAGGATTCCCGTATAAAGAAGCACGGCCTCCGCTTTGTTCAAACGCATGCCCAGCGCGCAAAAAAGCTGATACACCATTTCACAGGCGCAGGATGTGCGGGAATCAACCCAATTAACGGTTCCAAACCGGGCATTGCTGATATGGTGATCGATATTGATCAAAGGCCTATCGCGACGCAGGAACCTGGAGATCTTGCCGATGCGCGAAGCGTCGGAACAATCCACAAGCACCGCGGCGTCGTATGCAGGCAGGGCATGAGGCCGCCGGACCGTCTTGACGCCCGGCAAAAAGAGATACTCCTCGGGCACGTCATCGTCATTGACGCAATAAACAGTCTTGCCCATCCGCTTTAGGAGGCTGGCGACAGCGAGTTCCGCCCCCAGGGCATCGCCCTCCAGATGGATATGTGCGGAAACGACAAATACCTTAAGATCTTTTCTTTTGAGTTCGGCTACGAGTTTTTTTGGGACCACGGGCTTTTTCCCTCGCATTCATGTTGTCTTTATCCAGGTTCTTGACGGCCTCCAACTGCTGTTCAATCACGATACTGTATTCTGACGAATGGTCGGCCCGAAAGACGATTTCAGGCACAAAACGCAGATTCAACCGTTCCCCCAGGGCCCGGCGGATAAAACCGCTCGCATGTTCCAATCCTTTAAGCGTCTCCTCCCATTGCTCCGGCTTCCCATAGACGCTGAAATAAATACGCGCAAATCTCAGATCGGCCGTCAGATCAACATGCGTGATCGTCGTAAAACCAAGCCTGGGATCGTGGATCTCTCCCTGCAGCATGGTACCGACAATCCTTTTGATCTCTTCGGCCACTTTGTCTTTTCTGTTCATATTACTAAACCTCCAATAGATAATGGACCATTTGGCTGCGACGATTTTGGTGCGAGACAAGAAGCGGGGACGCCGGCGTAGTCGCAGCACTACGCCAAGGACGAGCGACGCGGCACAGCCCAAAAGCGTCCAGCCCGAAAACGGGCGGACCTCCGCATTCCATAGCAAGGATGGTCCAGTCCCCGTCGGTAAAATCTCCGTTTCATAGTCGACAATTAAACAATCGGGGATCCGCTTTCCGGAATGCTCAAAAACACGGTCAAGAGCCCGACGATCATGACCTCTCCAGAAGCCGCTTGGCCAAAACCAGCTCTTCTTGCCGGTCCCGGACCTTGCCGTCCACCTTCGCATACAAAAGGCCCGTCAGCACTTTTTTGAAATGCGGGCCGGGCCGCGAACCCAAACCCGCCAGGTCTTCTCCCCGGACATGCAACCGCGTTCCGTGATAGATCAAAAGAAAATCACGGATGCGCTTTCGGATAATGGCCTTTGTGCTCAGCGCATAGATCAGGACGATGACTTCATAGGCCAGGGGTTCCAGAAGGCGATAGATATGACTCGGGGCCAGGTTCTTTTTCGACAACTGCCGTTCGACCGGTCCGGCATGCGTCTTAAACGAAAGGATCCGCAGGCCTTCGCCCTTATGGAACGCATACGCCAGGATCGCGTCTCCGATGCGGCGCAAAGACAACGGGCTGAAAAAAAGGCACATCGACATGACGTAGATATCCAGACACCGCTTGTGGGGCAGGTTTTGTTCAAACCACAACGCGGCCTCCCGGATCTTTGCGTAGGCGCTCATCCAGGCGCGACGATAGGTCAGGCCGGGGGAAATGAATCCATAACCGCAAAAATCATGCAGGCGCCGAAGCACGCCGAAAGGCTGGTGCTCTTTGAAAATCAGAATAAGTTCGTCGCGCAGGCGATGTTTCTGGACGCGCTCCAGCATCCCTTCCCGGGCGGCACAGCGCATCCACGCCATGGTCGCGGGTTCAATCCGAAAAGCAAGCCTGCATTCGAAACGCACGGCCCGCAGGATCCTCGTCGGATCGTCAGTAAAGCTCAAAGGGTGCAGGGCCCGGACGACCCTGTTCTTCAAATCGTCACGGCCGCCGTAAAAATCAAAAATATCGCCGTAAGAATGCTGGTTGATACCGATGGCCATGGCATTGATCGTAAAATCCCTGCGGGAAAGATCATCCTTGATCTGCCCGCAAGAAACCGTCGGCAATGCGGCGGGTTTTTCATAGGACTCTTTCCGGCTGGAGGCGATATCCGCCTTGAAACCGGCCCGGCCATAAAGTGTTGCCGTCCCAAAACGGCCGTGAGCCACGAGGCGCATGGACAACCGGCGCGCGCACTCCCTGGCAAACCGGATGCCATCGCCTTCTACGACAAGATCCACGTCGAAATGACCGACGCCGAGCAAGAGATCCCTGACAAAACCCCCGACCAGATATGCCGGAAGGCCCATCTCATCGGCCAGCATGCCCGCCTGACGGATAAAATCAGCCATCGGCCCCGGCAACGTTTTAAGTCTTTGAGTCAGGACATTCTTCATATGTTTGTTTTTGGCTTCTAGGCGTACGGCTTATAACTTAAAATGCTCTCCTATCCCCGCGGATGAAACATCTTATGGATCGATCGCAACCGGTCTTTATTGATGTGCGTGTATATCTGTGTCGTCGAGATATTGGCGTGGCCCAGCATCTCCTGTACGGAACGCAGGTCCGCCCCCCGTTCAAGCAGATGGGTCGCGAAGGAATGCCTCAGGGTATGCGGCCGGATAGACTTCTTAATGTGTGCCCGGCGGGCGTAAACCTTGATCAGTTTCCACAAAGAGACCCGCGAGATCTTTTTGCCCGAACGGTTCAGGAACAGCTCCGCCGTCCCCGGCTTGACAGCCTGCGGTCTGACCTTTTCGAGATAACGCGTTACCGCCGTCACGGCCTTGGCGCCCAGAGGAATGATCCTTTCCTTCCTGCCCTTTCCCAGACAACGCAAAAAACCGACGTCCATATTGACGTCCGTCAACCTCACGCCGGCGACTTCAGAGACCCTCATTCCCGTCGCATACATCACCTCCAGGATGGCCCGGTCCCTTATCCCTTGCTTTGTGTTCAGGTCCGGGGCCTCGATCAGGCGTTCCACCTCGTCGAAATTCAACACATCGGGGATCTTTTTCCAAAGCCGCGGGGAATCGATATAACTGGAAATATCGCTCTTGATGAGCTTCTCGCGCGTCAGAAAACGGTAGAACATGCGCAGGGCCGCCAAAGAACGGGAGATCGAATTGACGGACAGCCCCTTGTCTTTCTCGTGGAGCATGAAATCACGGATGTCTTCCCGGGAAGAAGCGGCAACGGTCTTCTTGGCGACCGCCTCCAGAAAAAACGTATAGTCCCTCAGGTCGCGGCGATAAGCTAAGATCGTGTTTTTCGCCAAACCGCGTTCAACGCTCAAATAATCCAGAAACAGCTCAATCTGCTTATCCATGTTTTGAAAACTCGCGCCCGATCGTCGTCTTTGGGCCATGACCGGGATAAACGATCGTTTCCGGAGGCAGGCTTTTAAGCCTCTTTAATGACTCTTCCATCTTTCGGCCGCTTGCACCCGGAAAGTCCGTCCTTCCGATACCGTCACGAAAAAGGGTGTCTCCGGAAAAAAGGACCCCGTGGCCGAAAAGGCAAATACACCCCGGTGTGTGCCCCGGCGTATGGATCACCTTGAACATCAATTCATCCAGAACGACATCGTCTCCGTCACGAAGGAGACGCGCGGGGACGACAGGTTCAAACGTGCCGAAGAACATCGTCATCATGTTCTTTTCGGGATCCGATATCATCGCCGCATCATCCTCGTGTACGGATACGGGAAGCCCCAGGGCGGCATCTGCCGCTATATGATCGATGTGTCCATGGGTATTGACGATCAACGATGCCGTCAGGGCGTGATCGGCAAGGCCCTGCGTGATCACCGCCGTCTCATCCCCGGGATCAATCACCATGGCGCGGCCCTGACGCGTGGCAACAACGTAACAATTCGTCCCCAGCTCACCGACGACAAAAGTCAAAATTTTCATGCCGGATCAGGCTTGAGATGCGCCTTCATCCTCGTAGGATCGAATTCCCTATTGACGGAGCTCAAGATCCTTTCGGCCGTATAACGAAAACGGTTGGTCTCGGCAGGAGGAAGGCCCGGCATGGCATGGACCCTCGTCTTGAGCGTCTCGGTCTTCTGGATATATCCGCTCAATGCGGCCGCCTGCTTGTCTTCCAGGTATGTCGCCATCTTTTTGAGATTTACAAGCGCCTGGTCGACACATTCCAAAACCTTCTTATCAGACGCCCTGTCATTGAGCGCCGTCACCAATTCCTGATTCCAGGACTTCCAGTAAACAAAATACTGTTTGTACATCACGTGGTTCGGAAACGGATGTGCGCTGTAATCGCGGGGAGATACGATCATCTCTTCATTCGTTGATTTTGTTTTGCGCTTTCGCGTGAATTTCTTGCGCAAGGTCTCGCAGCCTGAAACCTGCAGGACAAACATCAGGACGAGGCATGCCGTCACGCCCCTGAGAATTGATGTGCTCATATGCCGTTCCCTCCTCTAACGTCCAACGATGACCCCTGTTTTTCGCCGCATTCAGAGGGCAGACGAGATGCCTTGCCTACCCTTCTTGTACGACCTTGCGGAATGCCTCTTCATCAAGAACAGGGACTTTAAGTTTTACGGCCTTGTCGTATTTCGAACCCGGGCGATCGCCGACAACGACAAAACTTGTTTTCTTGCTGACCGACGAGGTCACCTCGCCGCCCCGGGATTTTACAAGATCTTCGGCCTCCGGGCGCGTCATGCCTGCCAGCTCACCGGTAAAAACAAAAATCTTGCCTGCCAGCTTCGAAGACGCGTGCCGAGGAGGTTCTTTCATCTCCAGGCCCGCTTTTTTGAGCTTCTCTATCAAAGCGGCCGTCTCTTTGCGGTGTAGAAATCCGTAGACGGACGCGGCGATCGCTTCGCCGACCTCGTGAATGCTTAACAATTCATCCAGGGATGCCTGCATGAGGCGGTCCATGGTCCCAAACTTTTGGGCCAGGGTCAAAGCGGCCTTTTCCCCCACGTGCCGGATCCCCAGGCCGAACAAGAAACGGGACAACGGTCGTTGTTTGCTGCGCTGGATCCCCTGATAAAGGTTCTGCGCCTTCTTCTCCCTGAACAGTTCCAGCTTCAGAAAATCGCCCTTCGTGAGACGATAGATATCGGAGACATCCTTCACGTGTCCATCGCGCGCCAGCTGCTGCACCACGGCCTCTCCCATCCCCTCGATGTCCATCGCGGCACGCGAGGCAAAATGGACAAGGCGCCTCTCAACCTGGGCCGGGCAGAGCGGATTGACACAACGGTACGCGACTTCTTCCTCTTTTTCTTTAACGACGCCGGCGCCGCAGGACGGGCACTGCCCGGGCACATAAGAGGCCCTTTTTTTCTCTGTCGGACCGCGAGACAAAACCTTGACGACTTTCGGGATCACATCCCCGGCGCGCTCCAAAAGGACTTTGTCGCCTTCATGGACGCCCAGCCGCCCGATCTCGTCGAAATTGTGCAGCGTAGCATGGCTGATCGTCACCCCTCCGCAGGAAACCGGATCAAGTTCCGCGACAGGCGTCAGGACGCCCGTCCTGCCGACGCTGACATCGATCCGCCGGATCTTCGTCGTCGCCTGCTGTGCCGGAAACTTATAAGCGATGGCCCAGCGGGGGCTCTTCTGCGTCACGCCCAGGCGTTTCTGCTGGTCCAGCGCGTTCACCTTGATGACGATCCCATCGATCTCGTAATCCAGTGTATTGCGCTTCTCCTGCCACCGCCGGCAAAAATCAATAACGCCTTCCAGGTCCGGATACAGCCTGGTTTGAAGATTGACCGGCAGCCCCCACGACTTCACCTTATCGAGAAAGTCCTTCTGGGAAACGAATTCTCCCGCGGGGCACTCCCCTAAAGAATGGGCATAAAACAGGAGCCTTCGTTTGGCGACGATCTTCGGATCGAGGGTCTTTAAGGCGCCGGCCGTGGCATTCCTGGGATTGGCGAACAAAGGCTCTTCATTTTCCAGCCGCTCTTTGTTGGCGGCCAGAAAATCCCCGCGCGACATAAATACCTCTCCCCGGATCTCGAGCCGCGAACGGCTGCCGTCAAAAAAGTTCAGCGGGATGGCCCGAATCGTCCTGATATTCGAGGTCACATCCTCGCCTGCCTCGCCGTCTCCCCGCAGGGCCCCGGCGGAAAGCGAGCCGTTCTCATACATCAGGTTCACGCTGACACCGTCAATCTTGAGCTCCACCACAAATTCGACCTTCTCGTTTTCTTCAAGGGACTTCCCCAGACGGTCTCGCCATTCCCTGATCTCGTCAAAAGTATATGTATTGTCCAGGGAATACATTTTGCGGTGGTGCCGGACGGTCTTAAAACCCTTGACCGGTTCGCCGCCGACGCGCTGCGTCGGAGAATCCGGCGTAACCTCGTCAGGATGTTTTTCTTCAAGGGCCTGGAGCCTCTTGAAAAGATCGTCATATTCCTTATCGGAGATCTCCGGCTGATCAAGAACGTAATACTGATAATCGTGATGCCGGATAACCTTGCGCAACCTTTCGATTTCTTTTTTGACATCCATAAAAAGAGAAAAGTTATTTATCGCCCGACGCATAGCCGGCTGGCCAAGGCCCCGGGAAGCCCCGCCGCCAGGATCTTGGCGGCAGCCTTCTTGACATCATACTCCAGACGCCGGAATTCAAGGAACCTCGAGCTGTCATCGAAAATACAAACGCAGGCCCTCGGATCCCCGTCGCGCGGCTGCCCGACGCTGCCGACATTGACGATATAGCGTTCCCGTTCCTCAAGCCTCCTCTTGCCGAACGCGGGAATACCAACAATACCATCGGCCGTCTCGGCAAAAATCCCGGGCTCATGGAGGTGCCCGACAAAACAAACCCCTCTTTTAAGGGCATAAAAAGTCTTGGCGGCGCCATGCCTGTCCGTCAGATAATCGAAGGCTTCAGGGTGATCCAGCGTCCCATGGACAAGGCAGAAATCGCCTTCTTCCTGCACCAGGGGCAGGTC
>JAQUOM010000068.1 GCA_028717105.1 Candidatus Omnitrophota bacterium | reverse complement strand
GCGCTCTCGATAGGCTCGAGCGATGAGCCGCAGTTCAGGATCCTGGAGACGGCCTTTCGCGGCGGATTGTATCTTCTGGACATCAACGACTGCGCTCTCGGCGTTGTCAGGGAACGGATCAGGCGCCAGCGCACAGACCATGTCGTTACCATCAGGTGCGATTACAACAGGATATTTTCGGATCCGCAGAATTCAAGGGCCTTTTTCCAGGATAAGCTGGGCGGCAGGCGCGTTCACTTGGCCACCCTGCACCACTCGCTTTATTATTGTCAGCAGCGGTGTTGGCTCGGGCTTTTTGAAAATCTGTACCGCAGCTTTCTGGCGCCCTGCGCGGCCATCCACGCCGTGCTGATGAGCTCAAAGAGCGCCGACCCGTCGAGCACGACCTGGCTTTACAACCATTTCGCCGGAAAATTTTTCGGCGCGGCCAATGACCAGAATTTGCGCCGGTTTAAAAAAGACCTGCAAGGACGGGCGCTTTTTAAAGATGCGCAGGTTTTGTCGCGGACCAACCGTGTCAATTTTTATGTCGACGATTTCGAAAAGTTCATGGCCGTGGTGTGGATGATCCTTCTTTATCCGCAGGTGCACCGCTATAGCCTGCGCCAAAGAGAAGAGATCGCGGCTTTTGTCTATCGCAATTTTTGGCGTAAAAAGAAGCCGCTGGTCCAGGAACAGGACCATCTGGTGGTCTATAAGGGGCTGGGGTTCAAGGGGCTGGTTTAGGGCCGGTTTTTCTATGTCCGATAAGATCTTTACCATAGGCCACGGGACGCGTTCTTTGGAAGAATTCGGCCGGATCCTTCAGGCCTTCGGCGTCCGCAAGCTCGTGGATGTCAGGACTGTGCCGCGCTCAAGGCACAATCCGCAGTTCAATAAAGATACATTGCCCGGCGTCCTGAAATCATTTAAGATAAGTTATCTCCACATGCCGACGCTGGGAGGGCTGCGCCGTCCCGAAAAGGATTCCATCAACGGGGCGTGGCGCAATGCGTCGTTCAGGGGGTTTGCCGATTATATGCAGACAAAAGGTTTTAGCCGGGCCCTGGGAAGATTGATAGGATTGGCAAAAGGCAGGACGGTTGCCTTCATGTGCGCCGAGAGCGTGCCGTGGCGCTGCCACCGGTCTTTGATCGCCGATGCCCTGGCAGCCCGCGGGTGGGACGTCGAGCATATTTATTCTGCGGCCGGCGCAAAGCCCCATCGGATGACTCCCTGGGCCCGCAAAAAAGGCGGCCGCATTTTTTATCCCGAAGCGAAATAGCGATGATACAACTAAACAAAGACGTGGTGCATTTTTTGCAGAACCAGGGGTTTGTGGTCGTCTCGACGATCGACGCCGCCGGCTACCCGCATAATTCCTGTAAGGGCATCGTCGAGATCGACGAGGCAGGCCGCGTGTTTTTGCTGGATCTCTTCCATGCCAGGACGCGCAAAAATCTGGAAGCCAACCCTTTGGTCAGCATCACGGCCGTTGACGAGCATAAATTCATCGGATATTGCCTGAAAGGCAGGGCCCGGGTCGTCACGCAGGAAGAGGTCGGCTTGCATCTGACGCGCGCCTGGGAAGAGCGGATCACGAGCCGCCTGTCCCGGCGCCTGATCAAAAATATCCACGGAGAAAAAGGGCACGCGTTGCATCCGGAGGCCCTTTTGCCGAAACCGGAATATTTGATCGAGATCGACGTGAAAGAGGTCGTCGACCTTTCGCCGCATCCTTAGCTTTTGGCTCATCAAAGCTCAAATGAGACGTTGGGCCTCCCCCGTCTGTGCCCTGGCGGCGGGGCTTTGGGGGCCTTGAGATTCCGAGACGCCTTATGGGATTTTCGAAGATATGGCCGGTGTTTTTTGTTCTCGCCTGTTGTTTTCTTGCCGGGCCGCGCGCGGCCGGCGCGGAACCGGGCGAGAAGATCACGTATCTCATTTCCCCTGTCGGCGTGTCGGTTTACAGCGATGAAGGCCCGGTTGATCTCGACGGCCGCCGTGTTAACCTGGTCACGTTCAAGACGCGCGCCTGGGGTTTTGACGATTTAGAGAAGATCTATTCCGACCCGGAAACGCAATTACCGCTTAAGGTCGAGCGCTTCGTCTCGTTCCTTTTTAAAAAAGAGCACCTTGTCGAAGAATATAGGCCGCAGGAGAAGACGCTCTCGATCACGAAATACGTCAACGGCAAGGTCGTCGCAACATATCATTTTAAGGCAGACGGGCCCATCCATAATGCGGTCATTCTGCCTTTTTCTTTGCGCAACGTCAAAGACCTGAAGACCGGGTGGACCTTTACGGCCCGTTTGCCTGACCCGATCAAGATCGAGCTCGTCGCAATAGAAAATATCGAGGTCCCGGCAGGGGCCTTTAAGGCGTATCATTTTACGAGCGATCCCAAAAAAGTCGAGATATGGATTTCCTGCGACGAGGCCCGGATTCCTGTTAAAATCAAAGGGTTCGGCGGCTATGATTATACCCTGGTCATGGAAAAAGTCGAAAAAGGTTCGTTGGTTCGCTAGCTCACAGCTCTTTTGATATTTGTTCGTTTGTCACCTTTTTGGGGAGGCTTTAGTGAATTTTGCCGGTTTTCTTATCGTGGCGATGATCGTGTCCCTTCTGGCCTTCGCGGGTTTTCAAGGGTATTTTAAGCCGCAAAAGCCGCAGATTTCAAACCAGGCCGCCGAAACCGCTCCTGCGCCCGGACAGGCGCTCGATGCGTCGAGCTATTCTTCCAGCCTCGATAGCATCAAAAAACAGCTTGATAGCGCGGCCCGGAAAGAGATCGACCGCGTGCAGGAGATGGAAGAGGGGCGGATTTAACGACGTTGTGCGAAGCCGAGCGTCGCACTTGTGAGGAGCCCGGTTCCGAACAGGGTTTGCCGCCTTGTGCGCCTGACGCCTTATACGATGATGCTTCCATTTGAAGTTTCGCAAAACCATATTTTGATGGCCGTCGGAGCTCTGGTTGTTCTGCTCCTGGTGCGGCTCTTGTCGCAGCGCAAGCGGGCCAATCCGCTGGCGGCCCTGGCGAAAAAGCTGGGGCTTTCGCTCCAGGAAGGGCACGACGATGTCCTTGAGCACGACGTGAGGATTTTTTCATTTTCCGGCTTAGGCAGGGTTTTTCCCCGATTGTATTATGCCTTGAGCTGTTCAAAGGAAGGCGTGCGGCTCAAGATGTTCGATTATAACGGCAGCCGTTTTGCCTTTGGGATGCCGCGTTTTCTTTTTCAGACGATGGGGTTTGGAGACGTGGCCGGCGCGGCCTTCCCGCACTTTCTTGTTTCGCCCAAGACCGTTTACTGGCGCCTGCGGTCTTTGTATTCAAAGGATGTTTTCTTGAGGGAAGGTATTCCAGGAGATTTCCTGAAAAAATATGTTATCATAGTGAAAAAGGATATGTCCGCGCCGAAGCTGCGCGGCGAGTTTTTTGACACGTTTTTGTCCTTGAAGAAGCCGTATTCCCTGGAGGCGCGCGGCAGCAGCTTTATTTTCTACCGCCGCAGCGCCGTCGTTCCGCTCAGGCGCATGGCAATATTTTTTAGCGATCTCCAGGCTGTTGCAGGCACTCTTTGCCGGTCCGCGGCTTAAAGAAAGGCCGATTGATCTCGTGAGCGCACATTCCCGGTTTCCCTTGGCACCATCGATGGGCAGGCCGTTCCTCGGCTGGGGAGAATTTACGTCCCTCGTGCGCGCGGACGCGACGGCAAGAAGCCTCTTTTTGTCGAACCTGTTGACGCTGGCCCTGGCCCTGGCCGAGAACTGGCCGCTGAAGACGGTCATGTTCATCTACTGCGGCCAGAATATCATCATCGGGTTCTTTAATGTGGTCCGTATCCTGAGTGTCCGCCGGGTCGACACCCCGCGTCAGCCCGACGTCGAAGTCCCGTCGGTCGTGAAGTATGTCATGGCCGGATTTTTCACCCTGCATTACGGATTGTTCAATTTCGGTTATTTTCAGTTTATCGGCCGCCCCGCGGCCGCGGAATGGGGCTGGATCTGGGCCAGCCTGGGGGTGTTTTTCGCGCACCACCTGTTTTCCTTCCAATATCACGGCCGCAGGAAAAATACTCCCCAGGACTTTACAAAGCTTATGTTCTTTCCTTACTTAAGGATCATTCCGATGCACATCACCATTATTTTCGGCGGATTTTTCATGCTTTTGTTCCGCAATGAGCTGGCCGAAAAGATCGTGCTCGGTTTCTTTTTATTATTGAAGACCAGCGCCGACCTGAGAATGCACCTGGTCGAACACGCCGGCGAGACGTTGCGCCCTTCTGGGTCCGGCGGCCCTTTGCCTGAGAAATAAAGCCTTGCGCGTGAATTTTTTAAAACAAGGGGGAGGCATTTTGAAAAAGAGAATCATGATGGGGGCCTGTTTCTATTTGTTGTGCTGCGGCGCCGTTTATTCCCAGTCGGACGTCGAGCTGACAGGCATTATCATCGAGAAAGGCCGTGAGGCCCTTGCCCTGGTGAATGGAGAAATGGTCAAGGCGGGCGACAAGATCGGCGACGTCGAGATCGTGCGGATCGACAGGGAATCTGTGACCTTCCGGCAGAACGGCAAGGAGTGGGCCAGGCGGATTGATGAAGAGGGCGCCCTTGAGCCTGAGCTGCCGGGATTGGATGTGACGCCGGTGAAAGAACCGGCGCCGGCCGCCGAAGGCATTTACGGCACGCAAGGCGCCATCTCTCCCGATGAGGTCGCGTCGTTAACGCTTGCCTTGTTCAACGACGGCAGCACCTTCGATGGTTATGTGGTTTTCACCGACCGCCAGGGCCAAATGCGCGCCGTGAACTTCATTGAACCGGCTTACCTCGACATCCACAAGCTCCTCTATGTCGAAAACGGCAAGGCGCATTATTCCCGCCAAAAAGAGAGGATCAATCTCGGGAGGATCGATACGTCCGATTTTAAATATTTTCGTTTAAGGGAAAGCGATGTCATTCTCGCTTATGTCCTCAAGCCTTTTTATTACGAGGTCAAAGAGAATGAAGGGGCCCTTGTCGTGTTCAAGTGGGGGGCGCTCGAAGCCCGCGTCGATGTCCGCAATGTAAAGAAATAGGGTGGGCTCCTGACAAGAGGAGGGTGGACGATGGATAAAAAAAGATCAAAGGGCGTGACGATCTTTGCGTGGCTCATGATCGTCCTGAACATTTCGTTTTTTTTATCTTCGACGGATATCCGGTTCTATGATGCCTGTTTCAGGCAATTTCCGAAGAATGTTGTTTTTTTTATTGTGACGTACTCCATGGTCTCCGCCCTGATCGGGATGATGGCTGGGATCGGCCTGTTGAAATTGCGTCCCGCGGCCAGGAAGATCGGCATTTTCATCAACACAACAGACCTCTTGATCGGCATCCCCTTGTTTTCGGTCTCTTTTGACGGTGTCAAAAAATACGTATCCGATGTCGTCGTTTCCGAACTGATCAAAACCCCCGTGGTTGTGGATATTGAGATGGTCCTTACCATTGTCTGGGATGTTGTGGTCGTCTGGTCTTTGGCGGTTTTTGTCTTGAGTGCGTTGTTTATTTTCTTTTTTACCCGGCCGGCCGTCAAGGCGCAGTTTTTGAAGTCCGGCGCCGCGTAAGGCCCGATGCCTCAGGCATTTTATGAGGTGTTTTTAACAGAAAGGAGCCCGTATGTTAGCTAAAAAATTTGCACTGGGGTTTGGGATCGCGGTCATCTTTCCCCTGATGATCCATTACGGCGTGGCGACGTTCGTGCACGAGCCGAAGTGGCAGGATTATCACAGATGGGAAGACGATTACAGGGTGGACAGGCAGAACATGACGCAACAGGAAAAGCAGGAGATGGCCGACCGCCGCAAACAGCGCCAGCAGGCGTGGCAGTATGACCAGAAGCAATTCCAGCGGGCCCTGTTTTCCGTCGCGGCCCCTCTGGGGATCGTGGCGATCGTTTTAGGGTCGCTCATTTCCATTCAGGCGATCGGGACAGGCCTCATGTTCGGCGGCATCTTTAGCGTGCTCGACGGATATTTTAACTACTGGTCGGAGCTTCCCGATGGAGCGCGGTTCATCTCGCTCTTGCTGGCTTTTATCGTTTTGGTCTATGTCGGCTGGCGCAAGATGGCGAAGTGACGCCGCGGGAACGCATTTTATGAAAAAAATCCTTATTCTTTCCGGCAGTCCCGTGAAGAACGGCAATACGACGGCCCTGGCGGCGTGGTTTGCCGAGGGGGCCAGGTCGAAGGGCGCGCAGGTGGACATTGTCGCGGCCGCCTTCCTTAAATACAAATCCACGGGCTGTACGTCCTGCCGCAGGTGCCAGGCGCTTAAAGAATACGCGTGCGTGATCCCTGACGAGGCCACGCCGGTTTTGGCGCGGATGTCCGAGGCCGACGTGATCGTTATGGCAACGCCGTTGTATTTTTATGGGCCCAGCGCCCAGCTCAAGCTTGTGATGGACCGGATGTTTTCGCTCTATAAGTGGGACAACGAGGCCGGGACCATGACGACACCCCTTAAGGGAAAAAAGCTCGTTTTGCTCGCCAGCGCCTATGAAGATATCGGCCTGGATGCGATGGAAAAGCCGTTCGCCCTGACGGCGGATTATTCGGGGATGGGTTTTGAATCCCTGCTTGTTCCCAACGCGGGGGAGTCGGGCGACGTCAAGCCGCAGGCGGCCGTGCGCGAAAAAGCCGTCGCGCTGGGCTGCAGGATCGCGCAGGAATAGGACCCATGGCGACAAATTCATTCGCACAGAAGCGCCGCATCGAAGACCGCAACGGCGATTTGGAAAAGGCGCGGGTCAATGCCGGACGTCTCCGTCAGGGGCTGTCCCCGCAGGGCTTGAACGTCCTGGTCCATCTCAATATCGGCTGCAATGCGCATTGCGTGATGTGCGCCTTGAGGGAAGATTACAAACCCGGGCGGCGTTCGTGTTTTCCGCGTCTGCGCCGGACGCTGTCTTTTTTGAGCTGGCCATCCGTAGCGCGCGTGACCCTGATAGGCGGCGAGCCGTTCCTGGAGGCGGGTGAATTCCTGAAGACCGTCGAGATGTGCCGCAAAAAGAATTTTGACATAGAGGTCTTTACCAACGGATGTTTTCTGGAGCCGCGGATCTTAAAGAAGCTTGATGCGCTGAAAAAGATCTGCCTGGTCGTTTCTCTCCATGGCCTGGGCGAAAACCATGACAGGATCACGGGCGTGCCCGGGCACTTTGAGGCCATCCGCCGCGGGCTGATCCTGATAAAAGACAGCTACAGGAACATCCGGCCGTGCATCTCGACCGTCGTCATGAAATCCAATGCCGGCCATATGGCCTCTTTGGGCAAGTTCTTGTCCGGGATAGGGGTCAGGGAGTGGCGGCTCTTGGCGCTGGAACCCGTCAGGCGAAGCCTGCGGGCCCTGGATGCAAGCGATGAAGACATCCGCGGCATGAAGCGCGCGCTGGACCGGGCGCACCTCGGCTTCGATTACCGGTATGTGCGTTGTTCGGACGTGCTGCGCGACAAAGACGGCCGCTGCCTTTATCTCTTGAATAAGCTTTATATCACCGGGGACGGCAAAGTCCTTCCCTGCAGGAAAAACATCAGGAATCCGCACCGGCTCGACCGGCCCCTGGGAGACCTGTACCGGGTACCGGAGTTCCGGCATTTCATCGTGGAGAACATAAAAAACTGCCGTTTATGTTTTTCCCCGCATCCAGAATGCCCCACCTGCAGATAAAGGTGGAGATTGGCGGCGCCTGGAGGCACATCTCAAGGACGGGGAAAGTTATGCCTGGTTTGCGGCGCGGCGGACGCAGGGCCTTTATTCAGCCAACCGGTTTTTGGCGCCTTCAGGATTATCAAGAAATGAAACCAGGGGGGTCGGCTTTGCGAGGTAAAAACCCGGAGAGGAGCTAAATCAATGAAGAGATCGAAGGGCGTATTGTTATTTGCGTGTCTTATGATCATCGTCAATGTTTTTACGTTCCTGTCCGCGCTCGATATCGGGAGTTTTTTTGTGTATTATGCGTCTTTTCCTCTTGCGGCTATTTGTTTTATTGTCGGCTATTCGTTTTTTTCCTCCGCCGTCGGCATCATCGCCGGCATAGGCCTGTTGAAACTTAAAGAGACCGCAAGAAAGATAGGCGTCTTCATCAACGCGGCCGATATCCACGTGGGCCTGCCGGCATTCATTTTATGTTTTAACAGCGTCCGTGAATATACCTACGCCATGACGGCTTCCCAGGTGCCGCAGGGCGCGCCCGCGCTCGATGTCGAGGCGGCCGCGGCGGCTGCTTTTGGTTTCGTCGTCGCCATGAACCTGGC
>JAQUOM010000067.1 GCA_028717105.1 Candidatus Omnitrophota bacterium | reverse complement strand
CACGTGCCCACAGCCACCACGAATTTCGGCTCAGGCATTTGTTCGTAGATGCGCTTGAGCCTGGCTTCGATCTGCCGCGTGACCGGGCCGGAACAGACCAGGACATCGGCATGCCGCGGCGAACCTTTGAGCTGGATCCCAAACCGCTCGATATCGTACCGGGGGGTCAACGCCGCGATGATCTCGATGTCGCAGGCGTTACAAGCGCCGCTGTTAAAATGCAGTATCCACGGAGACTTAATCCTCGCCCAATTCATGATCTTCTTAAAAATCGGCATGGCGCACAGGCTCACTTTTTCAACAGGATCAAAAGGCCGATGATCGCACCGATGACATAAACAACCGCCATGGCAAAGGACTCTACCGTTTCGATAGGAACGGTCGCGACGATCAAGGCCACCACGTGAAGCATCGTAAAAAAGAAGGCAAACGGAAAAAACTGGCTGTAATCCGGCTGGATCTGGTGCTGGACAAAATCCTCGCCGCACGCATAGGGTTTTTTGGACCCCGCGGCCGGCCGGTCATTGTGAAAAGCACACCGGGAAAGAAACAGCGCCGCGAGCGTTGTCACGCACAGGATGATGAGAAAAGCGACCGGCGGCTCCAGATAAGACGAAAACATGGCTATCCTTTTAAATTCCTCAATCGCCTGACATCGATGGTTTTATTTTTCCGGAAGACGCTCAAGACGACCCCGCCCGCCGCCACCATGACGACGACCTCGATAACGATCAGCGTGATGACAAGGGCCTGGGCCAAAGCTGTATGCTGCGTCACATGGCCGACGACGATCAAAAGAAGCGTCACGGCCTTCATCAGTATCTCGATGCCGATCAGGGCCCGCGTCAAATTGAATGTCGCCAGGATGCAGTAGATCCCGGCAATCATCATCAGGATCACAAAAGCGCTGGCCGTCCAGAATAACGACACTGATTCTACCGGCATGAGGGATCCTCCTTAAAGAACACGACGACGCCGAAAACGCCCGCCAGAAGGACCGCTATCTGTCCGACGAGGTCCAAGTGGCGCAAGTTCCATAAAATAGCCCGCGGGTCCGTCCGGAGGGCCTCGGGCGACACCGGCGGAAAATCGATCGTCACGTGCACCTGGGTCAATACCATGCCTACGAGGACGATCAGGACCGGCAGAAACCAGAATTTCAGCATGCGCTCTTTTTTGCGCACGACCAGCTTCTCCGGTGTCAGGCGCTGGGTAAAACTGACGGTCGTGACAAAGATGACAGGGATCAATCCCGCGCAAACAGACAACTCAAAAACACCTGCCAAGGGCGCCCCGAAACGATACATGAGAATCGTCAGGATCACGCTCGTCAAGGCCAGGCCGATAACGGCGCGCAGCAATCTGGTTGTCATAACGGTCCAGACCGTTGCGGCCAGCAGAATCAAAAGAAGGACCATCTCCATCGTCATCTTCGTCACCTCAACCGACGACCCGCTGAACAGGCAAAATGAAATACTCCAGGACCAGGGGGTAAAGCAGACCCGCCCCGACCGTGATGCCCGCCAAAATGATCTCTACCCCTACGATCACCGGCCCCGCTTCCCGGATATTCTCCATGCCTTTGTGCGGCTTGCCGAAAAACATGCGGCGCTGCATGGAAAGAAAATATGCCAGGGTCAAGACACTCGAAAAAAGCGCCACGGCCGCATAACCGTAACGGGACGCATTCAAGAGCGCCATGATGATCAACAACTTGCTCCAGAAGCCGGCCAGCGGCGGAACACCTGCCGTCGAAAGCAGGGCGATGACCGACGTCCATCCGGTGACGGGCATCCTGGAACCCAATCCCGATACCATCTCCATATGCGTCGTGCCGCAGCGTTCTTCTACTCCCTGGGCATTCACAAAAAGCAAAGACTTGAAGACCGCGTGATTAAAGAGATGGAACGCGGCGCCGGCGACCGCCAGCGGCGTACCGCATCCCAGCGCCAGAACGATATAACCGACCTGGCTGATACTCGAATACGCCAGCATCCTCTTGAAATCGCGCTGGGCCAGTGCAGCCAAAGCGCCCACCACGATAGAAAGCGCACCGACAAACATGATAACCTGCTGGACGGAAGCCTCAAAACCGAAAACAGAGACTAAAAGGCGCATAAGGATATAAACGCCGGAAACTTTCGTCACGATGCCTGCCAAAAACACGGAGACGAATGAAGGCGCCGATGCGTACACATCGGGCACCCATGCGTGAAAAGGGACAACCCCTCCCTTTACGAACAACCCGCAGACAAACAGGATCATCGCCATCTTGACGAAAAGGCTTTCGGGAGAAGCCCCCAAGCCGGCCCGCACAGCCTCAAAAGACGTCTGCCCTGTCACGAGGACCAGCAAGGCCAAAGACAACAACATCATGACAGAGGCGATGACAGAAAGAATAATGTATTTAAACGCGCCTTCCAGCGCCCCCTCGCCTTTCATCATGGCGATCAGGATAAAAGAAGCAACCGCCGTCACCTCCAGGAACACGTAGGTGGAAAACAGATCCGTCACCATCACATTGGCGTTCATGCCGACCGTCGCCAGCAGCAGGAGATTGATCAGAAAAAATCTCTGCCGGGGATTTTTAAGCGCGTGAGCGCCCACAAGGACCGCGACAAAACCAACGATCGCAATAGATAAAAACAAAACCAGGCTCAAGGCGTCCGTGGAACACTCAAAGGCAAAAAAAGCCTCCAGGGGATTATAGATATCGTCCCAGAAGGCCGCGGGATGAAAAACCACAAGCGCGGCCTGCAACAGATAAAAACAGCCGCCCAAAAACGGAGCAGCCCTCTTGAACGCATCCTTAAAAGGAAGGTTCAGGACCATGATGATCGCCAGGGGCAAAAGGATCAATAAAGTCGCCATATTTTTCTTTCTTTAACCTGCGACAAAAACCAAGGCCAACAACATCCCTGCCACAGCCCAGATAATATAGGTCGAATAATTCCCCGTATGCAGACGGCCCAGGCGATGGCCGGCGGCCGTTATCGCCGCGACGATCCCCTTGTCGTAGAACACGTCCATCTTGCGGTCCACGGCCGCGCTGAACTTTGCGAAATTTTCAGCGATCTTCATGCCGGCCACATAAGGATCGAAGACTTTTCTTTGGGCCTTTTCATAGATCCCCGAAAGCACCGGCGCGCGATAAATATGGTCGATGGCCTTTAATCCGGACCCGGCCATGGCGGCGCCCGCGACATGATTCAAGAAAGCGCCCAGAAGGATGACGGCCGTCACGATCACGAGCATATGCTCGCCGGGCACGCCCGGACTTCCGTGCCCCGCTGCGGACAAAGGACCAAGGACAGGCCTGATCAGATGCTCCAGGGGCCAGGAATTGTTCACGCCAAAAAAGACGCAGATCCCCGCGATCGTCAACATAGGCAGGAGCATGGGCCAGGCCGTTTCCCTGACGGACTTCAATTCCTGCCGCAAGGGGCCCAGGAACGCCGCGTGCCCCAGTTTTAAGAAAGACGCCGCGGTGAAAAACGATCCTGCGGCCGCCGCCAGATAAAATAAAAAGTTCCTCTCCAGGGCCGCTTCATATACCATTTCTTTTGAAAAGAAACCGTTAAACGGCGGCACGCCGCTGATCGAGGCCGCCGCCACCAGGAAGCAGGCAAACGTCGCCGGCATCTTCCGCGCCAGACCGCCCAATCCTTCCAGGTTCGTGGTACCGGCCTGACGCTCGACAGAACCGCCCGTTAAAAACAAACAGGTTTTATATAACGCATGGTTGATCATATGGAACAATCCGCCGATGATCCCGACAGGCAGGCATGTACCGATCCCCAAGATCATATACCCCGCCTGGCTGATGGCATGATAAGACAACAGACGCTTGTAATCTTTCTGGATCAAGGCCATCATGACCGCCGCCACGATGGTGATACAGCCGATCACCATCAAGAACGGGCTCGCCCAGGAAGCAGGCGTCAGGCGGAACATATCCAGGGAGATCCTGGCCAGGAAATAAATACCCAGGAGCTTCTCCAGCGACGCCGGCAAAATAGCCATGAACGGCAACGGCGCGTCTTCGGCGGCATCAGGGATCCAGCTGTGAAAAGGCATCGAACCCGCTTTGGATATCGCGCCGATCACAAGCAAGACAAAAGCCAGCCCGCCGAGCGCATCCAGCGGAAGCCGGATAGCGGATATGGCCAGGGTCCCTGCCAGGTGTCCCGCAAGCCCGATCCCCAGCATCATGCAGAGATCGCAGATCCCGACGATAATAAAAGCCTTTGTGGCCGTCCGGAATGCCTGCGGCCGCCCGATGGCGATCATGCCGAAAAGCGTCAACAACAATCCTTCCCAGAAAAACAACAAAACGATCAGGTTGTCCGCGAGCACCGCGCCGTTGGTCAAAGACAGAGATACGAGGAAAAACACAAAAAATGACCGGGCATGATCCTTGCCTCTCATAAAAACAACGCTGTAAACAAGGACAAAAAACCCGAAGCAGGCGGCGGCCAACATGATAAAACCGCTGAAATGATAGAGCCTCAGGGAAAACTCCGCTCCCAGACCCGCCCAGGGAGCGGCATAAACAGCTTCCTTGCCGAAAAGGGTCCAGGCCGCAACAAGATTCAGGGCCGCCGCAAAAAGCGAAACAGCCTCTTTCGCAAAAAGAAACCTCCGGGGCACGGACAAAAGAGCCGCCGCCGCCAGAAGAGGTATCGCGATCGGAACCCATAAAACAGGCATCTGCATCACCATGCCCCCATCATCTGCCGGGCCGCAACCTGGGCAAAACAGGAAGGATAAAAAATGAACACCCCGCCGCATAAAGATAAAAGGCCCAGGAAAACAACGCTTCCCACCATCACAGGCGAACCCTCTTTTGCCGGCGACGCAGGGGCTTCCCCCATAAAGACGGCGTTAAAGGCCCTGAGGAGATAAAGAATCGTCAGGACCGCGCCGGCTAAAAAGACCAGAACGATCGCCAGGGGCCTGGCCCCCAGGGCACCGGCAATCACCATATATTTACTGAAGAAACCGCCGAAAGGAGGTACGCCCATGACGGATACGGCGCAGAACAAAAAAGCCATCGCCGTCCAGGGCATGGATTTGACAAGCCCCCCCATCTTGGTGATATCCCTGGTATGTGTGTTCTGTTCGACGATGCCGGCGCACAAGAATAACCCCGCCTTGGCCAAACCGTGCATCAGGATATAGAGCAACGCCCCCACGAGACCCACGACGGTCCCGGAAGCCAGCCCAAGAAAGATAAAAGCGATCTGGCTGATCGTCGAATAAGCGATGATCCTCTTTAAATCCGTCTCCCGCAGGGCCGCGCCGGCGGAGACCAACGCGCTCAGGGCCGCCACGATAAGCACGGCCTCGTTCCATCGGACATCGAGGGGAAAAGTCGCCACAAACAGCCTGGCGAAGACGTAGACGCCGATCTTGACGAGGACAGCGGCGTGCAGGAGCGCCGTCACGGGAGAAGGCGCGACGCCCGCGTCCGGCAACCATGTATGAAACGGCAATGTTGCTGATTTTGAAAAAATACCCGCCAGGACCAGGACGACGACCACGCCCGGAAACGGAGCGTGTTGAAAGTACTCCCGGACAACGGAAAGATCAAAAGAACCCGTCTGGCGGTAAAGAAGAATGAATCCCAGGAGCATGGCCAGCGCGCCCAAAAACGTCACCAGGAACGCCTTGTCGGCCTTCTGGACAAACCCACGTTCCCTGAAAAACCCGATAAGACGCCAACTGGCCACCGCCGTCACTTCCCAGAAGAGGTAAAGAAAAACAAGATTGGACGAAAAAACAAGCCCCATCATGGAACCCAGGAACAAAACAACCATCGTGTAATATTCGTTCTGGTTCTCGTAATGAGAAATATAGCCGAAAGAATAGAGGATGATCACGGCGCTGATCAAAGCCGAGGTGATCGCCATAAAAACGCTCAAACCATCGGCCGCCAGCGAAAGATTGAGCCCCAGGGGAAAAGCCATATGGAAAACAACCGTCTCGCCCTTAAGGACGGACGGGATGAAAAGACAAGAACATGCCAGGGACGCCAAAACAAACGCCAAGGCTGAGATAGGACGCAGACCCCGGGACACCCTGCCCAGGACAGGCAAAAGGAAAGCGCCGAAAAAAGGCACAACAATCGAAACTAAAAGAATACAGGATAGCATATGGAACCCGCGGGCTTAAAAGCCCATGGCCCCCTCACAAAGGCAGGACCATGACAACAACCGGCATACGATTCAACCACCGGGATCGATTTTTGAGTCCGTGTAATCAGAGAGCGTTGGATTTCCCAACGCTCTCAAAAAAAAATCTTCCGGCTTACGCTGCCAGAAGACATCTCTGTCTTACTCCAAAAAATATAATTAAGGTAGTATCGTATCACAAAGGAAGCTTTTGTCAATATTTTAATCGATGCCGGGCAAGGAACCCCGGGTCTTAAGCCCTAAGAGAGGGGCTTCATCTTCCTTGCCAGGGCCAATGCCTCCTGTTTAGTGCGGATCCGCCCCTCCACCTGAGCGTCCTCGACCGCATTGAGGATCTTCGAGAAGATCGGGCCGGGGGCCAATTTGAGTTTTTTAATAAGGTCTTTACCGTTGATCAGCCGGACAAAGGGCTCTCTTTTCAACGACGCGAAATATTCTTCGATCAGGGAGAAGGAAACCTTCTCGTGCCGCAGGCGGCTGGCCTTCGTTGCCATGGGCCCGCGGGTGGCCCGCTGGTCGGCAATAGAAACCAACAGGACGCTCACCGCCTCTTCTTTGGTATCGCGGAAAAACCTGTGGATCGCCCGTTTCGTCAAGACCTTGTTATCCGCCAGATAACCCGGCCTCAGGTGCCAAAAGATGATCGTATCCAAGGCAAATTTCTCGCGCGTCGCAAGCCTCAGCCTCTCGGCCACGGCATCCGAGATGATACGGCCGATGCGCTCGTGACCGTGAAACATCGTCTTGCCCGCCTTCACCTCGTGGGCCTTGGGCTTGCCGATATCGTGCAGGAGCGCGGCCAGCTTGATCAACTGCCGCCGCGTGCGGCCGGTCGTCATCGGCTCGTCAAGATAGCGCATCGTCTCCTCGTCGTCTTTCATGCGGGAGATCTGTTCTTCCAGCTTTCGGACCGTCTCCAGAGAATGGCCCCAGACGTCCAGGTGATGATAGCCCCCCTGCTTGACGTGGTGCATGACCTTGATCTGCGGGATCACGTTTTCCAAAACGCCAAGCGCATCCATCTCCAGGATGTAACGCCAGGAATCTTCCATGGCCAGGATCTTAAAAAATTCATCGCGCAGCCGTTCTCCCGCCACGTCTTTGAGCTGCTCTTTTTTCTGCCGCGCCATGCGCCGCGTTGCCGGATCGATCGTAAACTTCAAGGACGCGCTCAAGGAAAAAGCGCGCAGGATACGCAAAGGGTCTTCGTCGAACGAAAAAGGCCCGACGGCGCGGACGACCTTCTTGCGCATATCCCTTCCGCCGCCGCAGAGGTCCAGAAGCCCCCCGCGTCTCACCGGGAGTCTGACCGCCAGCGTGTTGATCGTAAAATCCCTTTTTTCCAGATCGCCGCAGAAATCAGGCGCGCGAAAATCCACAAAATCCAGCGTAACGATCTGGCGCGACACGCGGTCTTTCAGGACCAGGCGGCAACAGCCGTGCTCGCGGTCCAGGACGACGAACCCGCTTTTCAGGCGGCGCGCGAGCTTTCTGCCGAAATCTATGGCCCCGCGATCGACGGAAAAATCAAGGTCTAAAGAAGGCTTTCGGCGTCCCGCGAAGAGATCCCGCAGGAACCCCCCCACGAGATAAACCTTCCTTTTTTCCCTGGCGGCGCAAGCCGTCACGGCCTTAAACATCCTGGAATGCAAAATGGGGTGCCGGGGGATGGATACGGGGCGGGTCTTCATAAGGATAAAAAGGCTGTCTTATCGGCGCTAGGGTTCTTGATGAAAAACCTCGGAGCGCTTGATGACGTCTTCGTCAACAAAAATAGGCGCCCGGGAACGCACGGCAAGGGCGATGCAGTCCGACGGCCTGGCATCCACCGGTTTCTCGGGGACCTCCCCGGAAGGCTGCAGCACCAGTTTGGCAAAAAAAGTGTTCTCTTCGAGCCTGTCGATCATGACCTTTGTAACGCGGGCCCCCAATCCCTCGATCACGGAAAACAAAAGGTCGTGCGTCAGGGGCCGCGCAGGCACAACGCCGCTGACCTTCATCTTGATGGCGCTGGCCTCAAGGTACCCGATCACGATGGGCAGAAGGCGCACGCCGTTCTTCTCTTTAAGCACGATCATCTGGTCCTGCCTCTTCTCGTCGATAATGATCTTGTTGAGCTCCATCTCTATCATAATCACTTCCTGCAGAAAGGGGCCACGAGGCCACATTCTGATTTATGCTTCGTGACGTTGCGGCCTGATTTTATTTGCCTGCCTTCTTCAATAGATCGCGCAATTCCGACATGAACTGGTTGACGTCCTTAAACTGGCGATAAACAGACGCAAACCGCACATACGCAACCTCGTCGAGCGATGCCAG
>JAQUOM010000066.1 GCA_028717105.1 Candidatus Omnitrophota bacterium | reverse complement strand
TTTCTTTTGATGATTTCGAGCGTCAACCAATCGCAACTTACAACTACTTCGGTTTATCATGGATTTTATTGGTGCCCGTTAACACTCCTAAAAGGAATTTCTAAAACGCCGTTTCTTGAAGAGACATACTTGACTTGAACCCTCTTGAAAAGACCATTCTTTTCGACAATGAGGTCATAACGATTATCCTCACCCCAAGGAATAAAAACATTAAAGCCGTTTTGTTTAAGCGAATATAGAACGTAGGCTTCCGCAATATCTCCCTTTTGTTTGGTCTTAGCCATCTATTGATACCTTTTTAAACGCCTTCGGCAAATACTCAATAATATCGGAAGCGATCATTCCAGGCTCCGTCTTATCCTTTGCCGCCAGATCGCCCGCTAACCCGTGGATATAAACCGCCCGGCAGGCCGCCTCAAAAGGCTCCATTCCCTGGCCAAGAAAAGCCGCAACGATTCCTGAAAGCACATCGCCCGCTCCCGCCGTCGCCATACCGGGATTGCCGGTTTTGTTGATATAAATTCTTTTATCCGGCGATGCGACGACGGTCTCGTGCCCCTTTAAAACCAAGGTCATATTGTAACCATACGCAAAATCTTTTGCAACTTTTTTTCTGTTCTTTTGGACCATGGCCGTGCTTGCGTTCATCAACCGCGCCATTTCCTTAGGATGCGGCGTCAGGACAGCGGGGGCCTTTATTGTTTTCAGAATACTCGGGTCACCTGCCAGCGCATTCAAGCCGTCGGCATCGATCACAAGGGGGACAAGGGCGTTCTTGATCGCCTGACGGACAACCAACCGGATATCCTTGTCTTGCGAAAGCCCCGGGCCGATAAGGAGCCCATCGACTTTTTTCAAAAAAGCCTTAATAACAGGCCACGACTTTTTTGATAAAACGCCGCGCCCCGCGTCCGCGAGCGGCAAGAGCATCACTTCCGTCAATTTTTTTGCATAAACAGGATAAAGACTTTCGGGAATTCCCAGCGTCACCAGGCCTGCGCCGGCCCGCATAGCTGCGTTGGCGCAAAGACAGCCGGCGCCGGCATAACGCCGGGAACCGGCCAGGACAAGAAGATGGCCGAAGTCATTTTTATGCGCATTGCATTTTCGTTTAAAGAATGGCGCAGGCCACTGCATAATTATCCGTATGCGACAAGGACAGGGCGATAGAAGATTTCCTGTTTCTGATGCGGCAGAAAGGCCGGCCGTTGGTGTCGTTGATGATCTCGATATCCTTGAAATTCAACCGGGGACTGTTCCCCAGCGCCTTGAAAATGGCTTCTTTGGCGGCAAATCGAGCCGCCAGGTGTTGCAGCGGATACCTCTTGCTCCTGGAATAGGCAAGCTCTTTGGAGGTATAAACTCTGTTTAAAAAAATATCTCCCCACCGCTCAACGGCCTTTTTTAACTTTTTTATCTCTACGATATCGATCCCGCTGCCCCTGATCATGCGCCCCCTCTTATCCGCCGGGAGCCCTTCGCCAGGGCTTTCATCTGGCGGACCGCCTGTTCCAGCCCCACAAACAAAGAATGACAAACAATGGCATAGCCGATATTTAACTCATGGACCTGCGCCATGGACGCAACAGGACAAACATTTTCGTAATCCAATCCGTGCCCGGCGTTGACGACAAGGCCCAGGGCGCCGGCCACGGCGCACGCCTCCCGCAGTTCTTTTAATCGCATGCGCCTCTGCCCTAAAGAAGAACTCTCGGCGTACGCGCCGGTATGCAACTCGACGATACCGATCCCGATGTCGCCGGCGGCCTTGACCTGAAGTTCGGAAGGTTCGATAAAAAGGCTCACACCGATGTTGCGTTTTTTAAACCTTCTCGCCGCTGCCGCAATGCGCCTCGCGTTCCGGACGACATCCAACCCGCCTTCCGTGGTCAATTCCTGGCGCCTCTCCGGGACAAGGGTCACCTGATCAGGCTTGAGACGGCAGGCGATCCTCACGATATCGCTGGACAATGCCATCTCCAGATTGAATCGTGTCGTGACGTGTTTACGCAAGGCGAACACATCTGCGTCCTGGATATGCCTGCGGTCTTCACGCAGGTGCGCGACAATAGAATCCGCTCCCGCATTCTCGCACGCCCTGGCGGCCAAAACAAGATCAGGATAAGGCGCCCGGCGCTGCTGTCTGAGCGTCGCAATATGGTCGATATTCACGCCTAATAAAGGCATAAGGAAGCTCTTGGCTCATAGCTCTTGGCTCACCATGAAAGCAAGCAAAGAACTATTTAAATTCTCCGTTAACGTAGAGGTAAACGACAACAGCCAGGATAAGGGCAAGGATCTTATACAAGGGGTAATACGTAAACCACTTTTTGAGATCGTCAAAAATCTTGTGATAAAAATTCATATGTTCTCCGCCGTTGACTCAAGGCCGCCGGCAGACCCGCTCCGGCTTTTGCCGAAGAAGACCGCGGGACTCTTGCCCCTCCCGACATTGCGGCAAAGGGATTACGAGGATGGCCTTACCCGGTGTTTCATCTGGACAAGCTGATCACGCAATGTCTGCGAGAACTCTTCCCGCGTCAATCCCTGGGTCAGGCGGCCGCCAACCGCCAGAGACACAAGGCCCGATTCTTCGGAAACGATCAGGATCACTGCATCCGTTTCTTCGCTCAATCCCAGGGCGGCCCTGTGCCGAGTGCCCAGTGCGTGGCTCAAATAAGGATTCTGGGCAAGCGGAAAGAGACAACTGGCGGCCGCAAGCATATTGCCTTGAATAATCACGCCGCCATCATGCAGAGGCGAAGGCGGAGTAAAAATCGTCTCGATCAACTCAGGCGTAATCCTGGACTGGATCAAAATCCCGCTGTTGATATAGCTCTTCAGGCCGTCTTCCCTCTCAATAGCAACGATCGCCCCCACCCTTCGCTGAGAGAGATAAAACAGAGACGAGGCAAGTTGACGGATCAATTCGTCAACTTCCTCTTCCTTCAGCCCCGTTCCAAAGAGATGCGGCTGACCCAGACGGGCCAGGCCAAACCTCAATTCCGGCTGAAAGATCACGATAATGGCAATCACCGAAATGGCGAAAAGCTTTGTCAGGATCCAATCGAGCGTATTCAATCCCAATTTCTGGGCCAGGAAAAACGCGAGGACGAGAATAAAGATCCCTTTCCAGACTTGTCCGGCCCGCGTGCCTTCGAAAAAAATCATGATCCTGAAGAATACGAACCAGAGGATCGTGATCTCAAAAACCGGCTTCAGTACGGACCAATAGACATTAAAAAATTCCATCACGCTGTTCCACATAACTGTCACTTTCTGCTGACCGCGTCCGCGACCCGGACGACCTGGCTCATTTCGCGCACATCATGAACGCGCACGATATCCGCCCCGCCGGAGATCGCGGCGCACACCGCCGCCCCCGTTCCCCACGCCCTTTCGTCAACGGCGGCGCCCAGGATCTTGCCGATGAATCTCTTGCGGGAAACGCCCACCAGGACCGGACGACCCAGGCTTTTGAGTTCTGCCAGACGCCGGAGGATTTCCAGATTATGCGCCACGGTCTTGCCAAAACCGATCCCGGGGTCAAGTATTATTCTATCTTCTGATATGCCGCTATCAAGTGCTTTTTTTAAAGCATCCCCCAGGAAGCCCGATACCTCCCCCATCAGGTCATCATAATGAGGAGCCACCTGCATCGTCCGGGGAACCCCCTTCATGTGCATCAAGACGACGGTCGCTCGATAACGGGCAGCCAATTTCGGCATCCGTCTGTCTCCTCTCAAGGCCGAGACATCATTAATAATGCTTACCCCGCAATCCAGCGCCGCATGAGCCACCTCGCTCTTGGTCGTATCGATAGACAACGGGACCCGTACAGACTTAGCCAATAATTTCACGAGCGGCAAAATACGCCCGATCTCTTCTTTAGCGCTGACGCGCTGCGAACCTGGCCGCGTAGACTCGCCCCCGATATCCAGGATATCGGCTCCGTCCCTGACCATGCCCTTGGCCACTGCAAGCGCCCGGCGCGGCTCCATGCCCAACATCCCATCCCCGCTGAACGAATCGGGTGTCGCATTAAGGATCCCCATGATCAAGGTCCGTCGACCCAAATGTATCCGTTTCTTTCCCGCGAAAAGCGATGGAGAGCGGGCGTCGAAACACGACAAACACATCTGCAGTTCGCCTGCCAACCGCGCCAGGCCGAACGGCTGCTTGTTTAATTTGGCGATCAGGTGGCCATATTGGGAAAGGTTGCCGATCAGAAGACAATCCGTGATCTTCTTCGTTCCGGTAATGGCGCCGCGGCTTAAAGCAACGTCTCCGCCGAGGGAAAGCATTTCCTGTTTCAGGATATTGGCGCAGAAATGAGGGATGGATCCTACGTTGATGACACGCAAAACCGCCTTGGGGCGCATGATCGCGATGCCGCCCCTATCGACGCCGATGCGCTGAAATTCTTTCAAGAGATCGGCGGAGTTTTTCAGGAAGAGAACCCGGGGAACCATAGGCGGTTATTAGGCGAAGCCCAGCAGTTTTTTGACCTCTTCGGCATCCATGACCTCACGTTCCCGCAATGTACTGGCCAGAAGCGTCAACTTGTCCTTGTTCTGCTCAAGCAAGCTCTTGGCGCGATCATAACAGGTGTCGATGATCGCCTTGATCTCACTGTCAATGAGCCTGGCGGTTTCTTCGCTGTAATTCCGTTCTTCGGAAAGATTTTTTCCGAGAAAAACAAGACCTTGGCGGTGCCCCAGCGTCAAATAGCCGATCTTTTCCGACATCCCGAACTCACAGACCATCCGCCTGGCCATTTGTGTCGCCACCTCAATGTCATTTTCCGAACCTGTCGTGATATCCTGAAAATAAAGGCTCTCGGATGCGCGGCCGGCAAGAAGCACCGTGATACGGCCGATCAACTCGCTCTTCATCATGATATAGCGGTCCTGCAAGGGCAATTGCAATGTATACCCCAGCGCGGCGATCCCGCGCGGGATGATGGAAACTTTATGCAAGGGGTCGACCTCGGGGGTCAAAAGAGAAACAAGCGTGTGTCCCGCTTCATGAAGAGAAACAATCTCTTTTTCCTTCGGGCTGATGACGCGGCTCTTGCGTTCAGGCCCGGCGACGACGCGCTCGATCGCGGCTTCCATCTCCTTTTTTCCGACGGACTCTTTATCGTAACGAGCCGCCAACAACGCCGCTTCATTACAAAGGTTCGCCAGGTCGGCCCCGGAAAAACCGGGGGTCTGCCTGGCGACCGCCTCCAGGCTCACTTCGCTGGACAGCTTGATGTTCGTCGAATGGACTTTGAGGATCGCCTCCCGCCCTTTAATGTCAGGGCGATCGATCACGACATGCCTGTCAAAACGACCCGGCCTCAACAACGCAGGGTCCAGGGTATCCGGCCGATTGGTCGCGGCAATCAGAATGATCCCCTCCTGGGGATCAAAGCCGTCCATCTCAACCAAGAGCTGGTTAAGCGTCTGCTCCCGCTCGTCATGTCCGCCGCCGATGCCGGAAAAACGAAGGCGTCCGACCGCGTCAATTTCATCGATAAATATGATCGCCCCGCGGCCGAAGGTCTTGGCCGCCTTGCGGGCCTGTTCAAAAAGGTCGCGGACGCGCGAAGCCCCGACACCGACGAACATCTCGACAAAATCAGAACCGCTGATATTAAAGAAAGGAACGTTGGCCTCTCCTGCGACGGCCTTGGCAATCAATGTCTTGCCGCACCCCGGAGGGCCCACCAGCAAAACGCCTTTGGGGATCTTTCCTCCAAGCCGCTGGAACTTCTTAGGGTCTTTCAAGAACTCGATGACCTCCTGAAGTTCTTCCTTGGCTTCATCGACCCCCGCGACATCGGCAAAGGTGACTTTTTCTTTAGAATCAGCACCCAGACGGGCCTTGACCTTACCGAAGGACCATATCCTGTTGCCGACCTCGGCCCCACGATAGCTGAAATACCACAAAAATGCGATAAAAAGAACAACGGGCCCAAGCGAAAACAGGAGATTCGTCCAAATGGTACGGCCGGGTTTGACCTGGAAATCCGGCGCGTTCGTACGCAACACGGCCAACAGGTCTTTATCGTCAGGCGGGATATTCACAAAAAAACGTGAACCGCCGACAAACTCCCCCTGCAGCATATCTTCGGACAACGCGACGGTTTTCAGCCGGGATGGGTCTTCGCTCAAGACACGATAGAATTCGCTGTAAGAAAGCTCTTTGCGGGCCGACGCATTATTCTGCAAAATCCCCATCAAATAGAGCGTGCCCATGATAAACAGGACCCAGGCAAAAACGGCCATATTATTCCGTTTAAACCTTTGGGCAGGAGACGGTTTCGGAGAGTTCGTATGATTTTTTTTCATGGTTGTATTATTATAACGTAAGGCTTATCAAAAGCAAATCATCTTTTACTAATCTTTAGGCCGTTTTTCTCTCTGGAAACGACAACGCCCCCGGGGAGATGCGACTCGGACCCCAGGGGCCGGCCGCCGAGAAGGCTGTCGAGCTCGACGACGTGACGGAACGAAAGACCGCCGGTGCGCCCCGTCACGGCTCCCACCGCCATTTTCATCACAAGACGCCTCAAAGAAACATCCAATCCTTTTAAGGGTCCTTCACGGATAACTATTTTTCCGTCACCAAAACAACTGTTGTCCTTTAGAAAATCAGCCGCGTGGCGTGACAAATATTCATAATCGGCCCCGACGCTTGAGGCCGTGTGGACAAGGACGTCCCTGATGCCGGGATTAAAATCTCTCTCCAGAAGCGGCAAGAGTTTACGACGGATCTTGTTTCGCAGGTAAATATCCTGCCCATTCGTCTCGTCCGTCCTGTAGCGCATCTTCTTTTTCCTGAGATAATCCAGGATATTTTTTCTGGAGACGTCGATCAAGGGCCTGACGATCTTGATCTCTCCCATCATCCTGACAGGCAGGACACCGGACAATCCCCACAATCCGCTTCCCCGCAAAAGACGCATCAGGATAGTTTCAGCCTGGTCATCACGCGTATGTCCCAACGCGATCACCTGCGCCCTTGCCGCCGTGGCCGTCCTGATAAGAAAATCATAGCGCGCGCATCGCAGGAAATCTTCGGACAACTTGCGTTTCCTCCCGCGGTGCATCAGGGTTTCCGTAAAAAAAGGGACCTGCATCACGGCCGCCAGGCGCCTGACGAAAGAAACGTCCCCCTTCGAGCCTCGACGCACGCCGTGATCGAACGACGCCACGAAAAGATCCAAACCCCAGGCAGGCATCAGGTCTTTTAAAACACACAGAAGCGCAACAGAATCCGGGCCTCCGGAAACAGCCGCCAGCACCCTGTCGCCGGACGCCAACATCTGATGGGTACGAACAGTTCTCCTGACAGCCATCTCCACGGCACGAGGTCTCATGAGCCTTGTATCCATTCTTGAAGCGTTCTTTTAGACTCTGCAAAAAAAGAGTTACGAAATCCCCGGCAGGACCGTCTCTGTCAAACCGGCGGTACGCCGAATCTGAATTGACGGACAACATTCGGATGGGAAAAAAAATATACCAATCCCAGATAATACGATAAAGACAAAACAATGCCGGCGATCAGAAAGAGGATCGGAACCTCTGCCATGACCTCTTGGGCCAAAAAAACATTCAGACAGATATTAACGATCAGGTTGATCAGATAGACGGCCATCACGACACGCAGCGCCTGGCGGGCCCAATCCTTCAGATGCAGGGCGCCGATCCCGCAGACGACCCAGGACAAAAAAATCAATAAATTCAATATGGAGGAAAGCCAAAAGGCCGGCAGAGAGACGGTCCCCGGGGCCGCCACGGCGGCGATGTCCGGAAGATTCCTGAGACTCACGAGCGCCATGGAAAGAACCATGAGAAACGCATTAAAAGCGCCGAATGCGATCAGGGAAACGGCAAAGATAACCACCCCTTTGGAACGGGTAATAAATTGATAAACCACGCCCTCTCCTTGGCTAGATAAGATTCATGCACTGGGTCGTGTTGGCCGTGAAATTCCCGCCGGCCGTCACGTTAAAACGGCAACTGATCGCCTGAAAACTCTCCAGGGCCGTGCGGGTCGCCGACGCGACGGCTACCGTCGGCCCGTCGAGATCCGTCCCGGCGAAAACAGAATAGGTGAAATATTTTGCCGGAGGCAGGTTCACATCCAGGAGGGTACTGTCGCTGGTATAGACAGCGTAACGGACGGCATATCGCAATTGTGCGCGGCGCAACGTTCCCAAGATGGTCTTGGCCTCATTGACCCTCGCGCGTTCCGTACCCTTGATCATCAAAGGCAGGGCGATCGACGCCAAGATCCCCATCAGGATCACAATGCCGACAAATTCAATCAGGGTGAATCCGCGGCGGTTTTTCGTTAAGGACGCTCTCCTCTTCTCCTCCATTACAAAAAAATCTTATCACATCCGCAAAAAATAGGCAACCTCAATCATAGATCGAAGTTGCCTGCTTGCCGCAGCCTCTTCCTTCAAAGCGGAACACCATAACGCCTGATATGGCGGAGAGTGGATTTTTGAGCACCTTGATGTCCCATCCGGTGAAATCGCGCCGGTCTCTGGCGGGAAAACCTTCGCCGCTCGAATGACGATGCCCTCTATGACAATATCTGGTGGCGGAGAGTGGATTTAAACCACCGACCAAGCGGGTATGAGCCGCGTGCTCTATCAG
>JAQUOM010000065.1 GCA_028717105.1 Candidatus Omnitrophota bacterium | reverse complement strand
GCCGAGAAAAAGTCGTCGCGCCGGCAAAAATATACGCAGGGAGAATGACGAGATCGGGCGAGCGGATTCAGGGTTAGCCGGTCAGCGGGTCGGCGGGTGAACAACCGGCGGATGTTCGTGGTTCGGAGTTCGTCGTTCGTATTTACGCAATCGAGCCGCTCGAACCACGAATCACGAAGAACGAACAGGCTTATCGGCAAACCGGCTCACAGGTTAACCGGTTCACAGGCTAACAGGCTAGACAGGAGGCTTCTATGCTGAAGAAGATGTTTTATGTTGCTTTGGGTTTTGCCAGCGGCGTTTTGTTTGCCGTTGTCGGCGTCGGCGAATTAAGGGCCCAGTATGGTTTCGACGATTCTTCGTCAGGGTATAAGGCGAACATTATGAAGCCTTCTCTCCCGGGCAAATACGGCCAGCTTGTCGCTGTGTCTGACATGAACATGTATTTTGTCTCCCAGGACGGCACCGTGACCATCGTGCGGCCGAAGACCGGCGAGCAGTTGGATACGACCGTGACCGTATTGAAACGCAGCTAAGTTTTCGTCGGGCCCCTGGCTTTGAGTCCATGGTATCGATCGGGACGCAAGAATCCTAGAGGCTTTTCCCGCGTCTCGCGGGATCCCGCCGGATAAAAGATGATGGAGCCGGATAAGCCGCAGGATGCCCGCGCCGAAAGACGGGCGGGCCCGCCTCAAGTTGTCGCGGCGGACATGCGGCGAAGATCATCCCGCCTGGGAGTTTGCGAAGCAAACGGGCGGGATCACCCGGTGGAACCCTGCCCGTCAGCGCTTTACGGGACAGGGTGTAAAGGGGCAAGAAACCCTGATGGCTCATAGCCCGGGGGGATTCATTGATATTAACGTGTTCATGGAGCCTGCGTGTTGGATATTCCCCGCATCCTTGAGAAAGAGTTCAGCCTTAAGCCGGAACATACGCGAAACATCCTGAAGCTGTTTCACGAAAAGGCGACGGTTCCGTTCATCGCCCGCTATCGCAAAGACCAGACAGGGAATTGCGATGAGGTGGTCTTGCGGAATTTCTCGGAGCGGTTCAGCTATCTCGTCGCTCTCGAAGAACGCAAAGAGACTGTTTTAAAGACCATCGCCGAGCAGGGCAAGCTGACGCCCGAATTACAGGGAAAGATCCAACAGTGCCTTTCCTCTGTAGAGCTTGAGGACCTTTATCTGCCGTTTAAGCCGAAGCGGCGCACCCGCGCGATGGCCGCCAGGGAGAAGGGGCTCCAGCCGCTTGCGGATGAGATGAGGGTGCTTACAGATCCGGCTGCCGATCTCAAGGAGATGGGCGCCCGCTATGTGTCAGGCGAAAAAGGCGTTTTGAGCGCAGACGAGGCCCTGGCCGGCGCCTCAGACATTATCGCCGAAGAAGTGAGCGAGAGACCCGAGTACAGGGATTTTGTCCGCAAGTTCTTTTTTGAAAACGGGCGTTTCCATTCGCGGCCTCGCGTGGGCTTTGAAGGCAAGAAGACAAAATTTGAGATGTATTACAATTTCGAGGCGCCCGTCAAATCCATCTCGTCGCATAATTTGCTTGCGATCATGCGCGGAGAAACCGAGGATATCCTGGCGATGCAACTGGTTGTCGACAAGGCGCCAATCCTGCAGGAGCTGTGGAAAAAAGAGATACGCCTGCCGCAGGGGCCGGTCGCTGATTTTCTGAAAAATGCCTGCGACGACGCTTACGAAAGGCTGATGCGCGCGTCTCTATCGGCGGATGTGCGCGTCATGTGCAAGGACACGGCGGATGAAGTGGCCATACGTATCTTTGAGAAGAATTTGCGGGAGCTGCTTTTGAGTTCTCCGGCAGGGATGAGACCGGTCCTGGCTATCGATCCCGGCTTTGTCACCGGCTGTAAAGTGGCGGCGCTGGATGAGACCGGCCGGTTCCTGGAATACCGGGCGATCTTCCCGAATCCGCCCCAGAACGAGAAACAGAAATCCGGCCAGGCAGTTATCGATATGTGCCGGAAATACCGCATCGAGCTTATTGCCGTGGGCAACGGCACGGCGGGCCGCGAAACGGAAGCGTTCGTCCGCGAGGTCCTCGAGGCATCCAGAGACGAGCTTAAACTCGTGCCTGTCTGCGTCATCGTCAATGAATCCGGGGCTTCGGTGTATTCGGCAAGCCCTGTGGCCGCCGAAGAGTTTCCCGATCAGGATGTCACGGTGCGCGGGGCCATCAGCATTGGCCGCCGCCTCCAGGACCCGTTGGCCGAGCTCGTCAAGATCGACCCCAAGTCTATCGGCGTGGGGCAGTACCAGCATGATGTCGACCAGAAGAAACTCAGAGAGAAACTCGAAGATGTCGTCGAAAGCTGCGTCAATTATGTCGGCGTGGAACTGAACCTGGCGTCCAAAGAGCTCTTGTCGCACGTTTCGGGCATCAACGCCCGCGCCGCGCGCGACCTGATGGCCTATCGGCAGGCCCACGGAAGCTTCAAATCCCGTCAGGAACTGATGCAGGTCAATAACTTCGGGGAGAAGACCTTTGAACAGGCCGCGGGTTTCTTGCGTATCCGCGACGCGGAGAATCCCCTGGACAATACGGCGATCCACCCGGAGAGCTACCCTATCGTCGAGAAGATGTGCGTCGACCTGAAGATGACAGTGGGCGATTGTATCCGCCACCCGGAACGCCTCTCGGGCCTGAAGGTCTCGGATTATACCGGCGGGGTGGCCGGCGAGGTGACGGTCAAGGACATCATGGCCGAATTGAAAAAACCCACGCGTGACCCGCGGTCCGCCTTCGTCTATGCGACATTCAAGGACGCGGTCCGCGAGATCAAGGATTTGAAGGCGGGCATGAAGCTGGAGGGCGTGGTTACGAACGTCACCCGTTTTGGCGCCTTTGTCGATATCGGCGTCCATCAGGACGGCCTCGTGCATATATCACAGCTCAGCGACCGTTACGTGCGCGAACCTTCCGATGTCGTCCACGTCGGTCAGGTTGTCCGCGTGACCGTCCTGGAGACAGACCCGGAACTCAAACGCATCGGCTTGTCAATGAAATCAAAACCGGAAATAAAAAAGTGAACCGGCTGATCATAAAAAGTTTCTTGAGTCGATTGAGTTTATTGGGTTCATAGAGGCATAGCTCAAAAAACTCAACAGACTCAAAGAACGCAACAAACGATAATTTTTTGTTTTATTGTTCACATTTCGTTTCTATCTCATGGAGGCATCATGAAAGATCCAAGAATTGAAAAGTTAGCCGATATCCTTGTCAATTATTCCACCAGGGTCGGCAAAGGCGATATTGTCGTGATAGATTTCAGCGGCGTCAGATGCCTGCCGCTGGTCGAGGCGATCTACGAAGAGTGTCTTAAAAAACGGGCCCGCTCCGTCGAATATCATTTTGCGTCCGAAGACCTTGCCCGAAAGTTCTATGAGCTGGCCGACGACGCCCAGTTGTCTTATTTTCCTCGGCACCGCCTGGATGCCATGAAAAAAGCGAACGTCTATATCGGCATCGGCGCCACAGAGAACACGCAGAATTTCGCCGGCGTAGAGATGGCTAAAATGGTCAGGCGCCAGCAGGTATTAAGGCCGATATCGGACCGGCGGGTAGACCATACGCGGTGGGTCGTTACGCGCTATCCCACGTTTGGACTGGCGCAGGATGCGTGCATGAGCCTGGAGGCTTTTGAGGATTTTTATTTCAGGGCCTGTAATATCGACTGGCCGGATTTTGCCAAAAAGATCACGCGCCTGTGGCGCATGGTCGGCGGGGCGCGAGAGATACGGATCGTTTCTTCGGACACGGACCTGCGGTTTTCCAAAAAAGGGATCCCGGCCGTCAAGAGCGAAGGCCTGCGCAATATGCCGGACGGCGAAGTCTATACGGCGCCGGTGAAGGATTCCGTTGAAGGCTATATTACCTACAACGTTCCCAGCTTCTATCACGGCAAGGAATTCGACGGCGTCAGGCTTGAATTCAAAAAAGGCAGGATTGCCGGGGCTTCCTGCCGCGCCGGCAGCGAAACAGAGCTTCGTAAGATCCTCGATGCGGATGCAGGGGCGCGTTATATCGGAGAGTTCGCTTTCGGCCTGAATAAAAATATCGATACCCCGATGAAGAACATCCTTTTCGACGAAAAGATCTGTGGTTCGATCCATTTTACGCCGGGGCAGGCCTACAAAATCGCCGATAACGGAAATCGTTCGAGCATCCATTGGGATTTGGTGAAGATATTGAAAGGGGACGGAGAGGTCTATCTGGACGGCAGGCTCGTCCAGAAAAACGGGAAATTTGTGGTCAGGGAATTGAAAGGTTTAAATTAGGCTGCAAGCTTTAAGCCGCCGGCAGCGGATAATTTTCCAAATTTACGGCCGGAAGCCCGCGGCTTACGGCAGAAAGTGAGTTTTCATGTCAGATCTCAAGAGCAAGTCCATCCGTAACATCGAACAAAAAATGGAGGGCCTGGAACCGGGGTCTTTGCGTTATCAGGTCCTGGCGGCGTCAAAAAACTTTAAGTCTTCCTGGATCAACCTGGGGCAGATCCTCTATACGGTCTATAAAGACAAGATGTTCAAGGAATGGGGATATATGAGTTTCGAGGCGTATTGCAAGGGCGAGATCGGCGTGCAGCAGCAGACCGCCAGCAAGCTCCTGCATTCGTATTACTTCCTTGAAAAGAACGAACCGGAGTTTTTAAAGAGCGTTCAGTCGGAGGAGACGCCGCAGCCTAAAAGCATTCCCGCTTTAGATGCGGTTAATGTGCTGCGTCTGGCGGCCAAGCGGCAAGAATTGACAGAAGACGATTACCAGGAATTCAAAAAAAGCGTCTTTGAGGACGGCAGAGACGGCAAAGAAGTCAAAAAACAGGTGGGCCTGAGGCTTCGTTCGATCCGTGAAGAAGAAGACCCCCAGAAGGCCCGGGCCGAGCGCCGGGCCAAGACATTGAGGCGCCTGGCGGCTACGATCAAGGCTTTGCAGAGAGAGGTGGTTTACGGCCACCTGGTCTCGGATAAGACGGCCCAGGAGATCGAAAAACTCATCGGCTTTCTCGACCAGGAGATCGGTGAATGAAGCAAGAAGGTTTTTCGAGGTCTCGCCTTTCGAGGAGAGACCTCGAACAAGGGGATACTAGTTTTATCGCCGCTCTTTCGTTTTAAAAAGTTCCGGTGACCCGGAGTTATATTTTGATGATTTGTCGATCCGTAATCTGAATTTCGAGGATTTCGATCCTGGCACCATTTGTTTTGACGGCAACGTTTCGGAGGTGCCGGAAGCGGCTGTGGCTCAAGGAGATCCTCATGGCCGCAGAAGAGAAAATCATCCGGAGGGTCGGATCCCGATTTGGACTTTTCTTGGGAAACCCCTTGACTTAAGGAAGACTCAACGGTATACTGCTAAACTATTAAAAGTCAAATGAAGACAAGCGCTTAATGAAAAGCGCCAAACAGCCCGCGGAAAGAGGGCCAATGCAACCGGGTTTTAGGAGGAAGGAACGGATGTTAGAGAGTGCTAAAAAACAAGAGATCATCGGAAGTTACAAGGTGCATGAGAAAGATACGGGTTCTGCGTTCGTGCAGATCGCCCTTTTGACCGAACGGATCAATGAGCTTTCCAAGCATTTTGAAGTTCACAAGAAAGATCATCACTCCCGCCAGGGGCTGCTGAAAATGGTCAGCACGCGCCGTCGTCTGCTCTCGTACCTGAAAAAAAATGACACCAAGAAGTATGAAGAGCTCCTCTCAAAGTTAGGATTGCGTAAATAATCATGACTATGAATCCAAAAATTGAAAAAGTGGAAGCCCCATTTGGGGACAAGAATTTAATTTTATCGACGGGAAAACTGGCCAAACAGGCCGACGGGGCCGTGACCGTGCAGATGGGCGGTTCGGTGGTCCTCGTGACGGCCTGTGTGTCCAAGGACATCAGGGAAGGGATTGATTTTTTCCCCTTGACCGTCGAATACCAGGAAAAGACTTATGCCGCCGGCAGGATCCCGGGCGGTTTCTTTAAGCGTGAAGGACGGCCGTCCGAGAGCGAGATTCTGATTTCCCGTCTCATCGACCGGCCCGTTCGCCCTCTTTTCCCCCAGGGTTTCAGGAACGACGTGCAGGTCATCGCCCTCGTCCTTTCCAGCGACGCGGAGAACGATCCCGATGTTTTGGCCGTTATTGGCGCGTCTGCGGCCTTAGGGATTTCGCAGATCCCGTTTGAAGGGCCGATTGGCGCTGTCCGCATCGGCCGCGTTGACGGTAAACTGGTCGTCAATCCGACATATGCCCAGCGTGAAGCGAGCGACCTGGACCTGGTCGTTGTGGGCAATCGCAAAAAAGTCATCATGATCGAAGGGGAGGCCAGGGGGCTGGAAGAAGCGGTGGTGTATGAAGCTTTGAAATTCGGCCACGAGCAGCTCCAGGTTACCATCAAGGTCCAGGAGGAGCTGGTCAAGGCGTGCGGCCGGGAAAAGATGAGCTATGAAGACCGCGCTGTCAGCCCGGAGCTCGTCAAGAGCATCAAGGCCGCATACATGGATCGCGTGAAAGAGAATTGCAAGATCGCCCAGAAAGAAGCGCGCATGGAAGCGGTCCAGATGCTTTATAAGGATGTGACGGAGCGTTTCTGCGTTGAAAAAGAGGGAGAGGACCAGGTTTGCGAGAAGGATGTCAAAGCGGCCCTGGATGAGATAGAAAGCGAAGAGATCCGCAAGCTTGCGCTGGAAGAGAATCGCCGCGTAGACGGCCGCAAATTCGACGAGGTCCGCGCCATCAGTTGTGAAGTCGGCGCTCTGCCGCGGACGCACGGCTCGGGATTGTTCACCCGCGGCCAGACGCAGAGTTTGGCGGTGACCACCCTGGGGACGCGGGCGGATGAACAGCTTATTGAAGCTTTAGAGGGTAAGAGCTATAAAAAGTTCATGCTCCATTATAATTTTCCTCCGTTTTCTGTCGGCGAGGTCAAGCCGGTCAGGGGAGCCGGGAGGCGCGAGATCGGCCACGGGGCGCTGGCGGAAAAATCCTTGAAAGCGGTCATGCCGACGCCGGAAGAATTCCCTTACACCGTGCGCGTCGTTTCCGAGATCTTGGAGTCCAACGGTTCTTCGAGCATGGCGACGGTCTGCGCATCGAGTTTGTCTTTGATGGACGCAGGCGTGCCGATCAAGGAACCGGTTGCCGGGATCGCCATGGGCCTGGTGCATGAAGGCGCCAAGCATGTGCTCCTGACGGATATTGCCGGCCTGGAAGACCATCACGGGGACATGGATTTTAAGATTGCCGGCACCCGCAAGGGGATCACGGCGATCCAGTTGGATTTAAAGATCAGCGGCATTGATTTCGAGATTATCCGCGAGGTGCTGGACCGTTCCAAAACAGCCCGTCATTTCATCCTCGATAAGATGACGGCCGTTCTGGGGGCTCCCCGCAAGGAGCTTTCCGAATACGCGCCCCGCATCACGCATCTGAAGATCAACCAGGAACGCATCGGAGACCTGATCGGACCCGGCGGCAAGAACATCCGCAAGATCATCGAGCTGACAGGGGTTGCCATTGACGTGGAAGACGACGGTTCGGTCCTGGTGGCATCGACAGACAGCGCCGCTTCCGCGCGGGCTATCGATATGATCAAGGGTCTCACCGAAGATGCGGAGATCGGCAGGATCTATAAGGGCAAGGTGAAGCGTATTATGAATTTCGGCGCCTTCGTCGAGATCCTGCCTAACAAGGAAGGCCTTTGCCATGTCTCGGAGCTGGACGATAAGTATGTCAAGAACGTCGAAGACGTCGTCAAGCTGGGCGACGAGTTTCCGGTGAAGGTCATCAGTATTGATGAACTTGGCCGGATCAATTTGAGCAGGAAGCAGGCCAAGCCTGAAAAATAAACCCCGTTAGAGAACGACATACTCTGACGGCTTGCGCCGGCAGCAGTTTAAGGCCGCCGTCGGCTTCAAGCGAAAAATGACCGCCGTTTGAAACCGGCGGCTTTCTCCAACAGGGTAAACTTTAAACCCTAAACGCTAAACACTAAAAATCTCAACCAAATCTTCATGGTTTTTTGCGGAATATTTGGATGTTGAGTTTAGAGTTTGTTTAGAGTTTAGGGTTTCTTATTTAGGGGCATGCCATGAAAAAGGAACACGTTTTAGAGATCATCGGCATATTCATTTTTGCCCTGACGGTCCTCGTCCTTTTGAGTTTTGTTTCCTATCATCCGGCGGACCTGTCGTTTTACACGTCCGACCCGAACACGCCCCCCAAGAATCTGATCAATATTTTCGGAGCCTATCTTTCGGGTTTCTTCTTTTTCGTCTTCGGCTGGGCGTCTTATCTATTTCCCGCTTTCCTGTTTTTGTGGGGGTTGAAATTCGTCCGTGCCCAACACATCCGCACGAATGTCGTAAAGCTCTTGGGGATTTTTATCCTGGCGGTGTCGCTTTCTTCTTTCCTCGCCCTTTTTCTCGCAGACCGATCCACCGTACGTTTCAGCCGCGGCGGCATTGTGGGCCTGGTCTTTTCCGATTTTCTCGTTCATTACTTCGGCAGGACCGGCGCCTATGTGATTTTGTTGATGCTGGGATTGTTGTCGCTGCCTTTGATCGGCGAGATCCTCGTGATTCCGTTTTTCGCGTCTTTTTTTGATCGTCTGATGCATCGTTTTGAAACCTGGAAGGGCCGCGGTGCGGCTCAAGAGGGCAGAAGAGAGAAACCGAAGGCTCCGGCCCGTCAGATCGGAAGAGC
>JAQUOM010000064.1 GCA_028717105.1 Candidatus Omnitrophota bacterium | reverse complement strand
AAGCGCAGGCGTCCAGTTCCCAACGGATCTTAAAATGCATATCGACATGCTTCTCGCGAAGCAGGCGGTCTTCATCCGGCACGATCACAGCGGCCAGGTGCCCTTCCTGCGGCCCCTCGGTGTTATAAAAAACACAAATCTCCTTGATAAAAGCGCTGCGCATATAGGCCGCCTCGACCTCTTCGGGATTGACCTTCTTGCCCGACGGCAAAACAATGATCTCGTTCTTGCGGCCCTCCAGGTGCAGATATCCCTGCCTGTCCATCCGGCCGAGGTCTCCCGTAAAAAACCATCCGTCTTTCAGGACGTCGCGCGTCAACTGCGGCGCACGGAAATAACCCAGCATGACATTCGCCCCCCGGACCGCCACCTCACCCGCCCCCCGGTTGTCGGGCGAGACAATCTTGATATCCACGCCGGCCAGCGGCTTGCCGACGGAACCGAACTGGCTGCTCTTGTCGGTGTTGACCGTTACGATCGGCGCCGTCTCTGTCAGGCCATACCCCTCCATGACGGCAAAACCCAAGCGGTGGATGCTGGAGGCCGCCGCGGCATCGAGCTTGGCGCCGCCGCTGACAAAGATCCGCAGACGGCGCCCCAGAAGCTGGTGAAATTCGCGCACAAAAGGGCAGACGATCCGGCGGCCGCGGACTTTGGATATCCCGGCGCAGATATCCAGGGACGCCTGGACCACCCAGGAAACGACAGGGCCGAATTTTTTCATCTTTTCGGAAACCGAGCGTTCGATCAATGCGAAGAGTTGTGGAACAGCGACGAGGGCCGTGACGCCGTTTTCCCGGAGGGCGGAAAAAAGCTCGTGCGGCACCAGGCTCGGCACATAACAGACGCCGGCGCCTTCCAGGAGCGGAATAAGACAAGTAACCATGAAAGGATAGGTATGATGCAAAGGCAGGATCGAAACCACCACGTCATCTTTTGTTATCAATCTCAAAGGATGGATCGCGTGGACGTTGGCCAAAAGGTTCGCATGCGTCAGCATAACGGCCTTCTGCTCCTGGGTCGTTCCCGACGTATAGAACAATGCGGCCAGCTTCGAAGGAGCAAAACCGTCTCGCGGCGGCGGGCATTCGTCCGGACCGGCGTCAGGCTCCGTCTTCCCGGGAAAGACGACTTCAATGCCGCCGGAGAGAACGTCCGAAAGGGCTACGGTGAATTTTTCCTCCGTCAGAAGGCATCGCACGCCGGCGTGACGCAGGATCTCTTTGATATACTCCGGGTTCAATTGCGTATCGATCGGCACCGCCACAGCCTGAAGCGAGACCACCGCGAAAAACGAGACAGGCCAGAGCGGGCCATTGCTCAAAAGGACCGCCACCCGCTCGCCCGGCTTGATTCCGCGCCGCGCCAGGGCCCGGCGCAACACAAGGACTTCCGAAAGGACCTGCGCGTAAGTCAGGCTTTCATAGCGGTTTTCTTTTTTGTAGATGAGACATTTGCGGCCGGAGTGATCGGATGCAGATCGGCAAAAAGTCTCAAAAAGATTGGCATTGCTTCGTATCATAGAAAAATATTTCGGCAGGTAGGTTGAAGGTCTTCAAATAATCTATGTCATCGCTCTTCAAAATCTGCGCCTGCCTCACCGGCGAGGTCGTCGTACTTCAAAACTTCGGCTGCAGTTCCGGTTCAAGGTTCTGCATGAAGTACGTAAAAAACTGGGGGAATTTTGTGTAGACGCTGCGTTCGATGTCGGCGATGTCGGCAAAATAAGGGATGACCAGGCCATAAAAATCCACCTGCGGCCCGACGGGACGGAAGACAAAGCCGTGGATCTTCAGCAAGAGCCACAGGGTCTTCTCCATCAGCGCGAACCAATAACGGATGTTGTGCCGCTTGGATTCATGATACATCGCGCGATAAAGGCCGAAGGCCATAGGCCGCACGCGACGCACAAAATGTTCGCCGCGGTCCTCCACGGTCTTGTCCGCAACCTGCGGCTCATAATACAAACCGTCATTGGACCTTCTTCTGTAGAGTTTGCTGATCGTCAGGCGCGAGACTTCCGCACATTGCTCGTGGGGTATCTTGGTAAAATCTACGTCCATCTGGGGACAATGTTCTTCAATAGGGAACTTCCCGCAAGACGGCATGATCAGGCGGGCGCCGCCGATCAGGTCTCCCTGAAGGCCGAAAGCGCCGAAATGCAGGCAGTGCTCATCGAGAGCATCGCATTCATAACCCAGGGGGTAATCTTCCTCGCTGATAAAATGGCACTCCTTGCAATATACCTGATAACGCAGGCGGAAGATCTCCATGCGTTCCTGAGGCGTCTCCAATTTCCTAAAAACGAACTGCTCTTCGGTAACCATGCCTTTGCTCCGGCCCCCAAAAAGAGGCCCCCTGAAAAAAACAAATAACGCCTATCTATCATGAATATATGTCTATATAATAAGTTACCATACCCTGGGACTTAGGTCAACTTGACTTTTTATCTAATTGAAATATAATGAGGTTATGAGAAAACGACTATTTTTTCTGGCCATAGTTTTTTTCCCTCCCTTCCTTCTGTCCTCTCCTGCTTCTGCTCAGCCGACGGCCCGAGAAATCGTCAAGCGCTCGGACGACCTGATGCGGGGTGACTCTCAAAAAGGGACTTATATCATGACGGTCATCACCCCCCAATGGAAGAGGCGGCTGGAGATTGCCGTGACGAGCAGGGGCCGCGACCGGATGCTCCTTAAAATCCTCTCTCCTGCCAAAGAAAAAGGCACGACCACCCTGCGCGTTGGCAGCGAAATGTGGAATTACCTGCCCCAGGTCGAACGCACCATCAAGATCCCTCCCTCCATGATGCTGGAATCCTGGATGGGCAGCGATTTCGCCAATGACGACCTCGTCAAAGAAAGCAGCATCGTGGACGACTACACCCACGCCGTCACAGGAGAAGACGAGGTGGACGGCCGGCAGGCCTGGCAGATTACCCTCACCCCCAGGGCCGGGGCGCCGGTAGTCTGGGAAAAACGGGTGATGTGGATCGACAAAAACGATGACACGCCGGTCCGCGACGAATTTTATGCCAAAAATAACCTGCTTGTCAAAGTCCTGATCTATTCCCAGGTCAAAAAGGTCGACGACCGGATGATCCCGACGCGCTGGGAGATGGTTTCGCAGGTCAAGGAAGGCCGGCGCACAATTATTGAAGTCACAGACAATGTCGTCTATAATAGGCCTGTGGATGACGGCCTTTTTACGTTACAAAACCTCAAAAGCGGTCGATAGTCCATTTTCTATACAGGCTTGGAACAAAAATATTCAAAAAAGTAGTTGGCCATCGACCATAGGCTGCCGACGGTTATGCTCACCTTCATCAAGATCGCCTGGCGCAACATCCTGCGCAACCGTGCGCGTTCCTTCATCACCATCGCGGCTGTCGCGGCCGGCCTGTGCGCCCTCATCTTCCTCAAAGGCTTTGTCGACGGAGCAGACCACCAAATGGTCGCCAACTACACCGATCTTTTCGTCGGCCACATCCAGGTCCATAAAGCCGGTTTTCAAAAAAGCATGGGGCTCGACAAGAGCATCAACAATGAAGAAACGATCGCGGCGGTCCTGCGCAAGACCCCGGCTGTTGCGGCCTTCACGCCGCGCATCAAGGAATTCGCCCTCATCTCGTCCCCGGAAAGCTCTTCCGGCATTCTCCTCATCGGCGTCGATCCGGAACGCGAACGGACGGTCACGACCTTGCATAAAAAGATCCGTGCCGGTTCGTTCCTCTCCGCCGGAGACAACGACAAGATCGTCATCGGACGGCAGCTCGCCGAAAACCTTAAAGTGGCGCCCGGCGATAAGGTCGTCATCATGGGGCAGGCCTTTGACGGCAGCATCGCGGCCTCGGCTTATATCGTCGCCGGCCTGGTCGAAGCGGGGGCCGAAGATTTGGACAAAAACCTGGCGCTCATCACCTTACGCGCCGCGCAGGACCTGTTTGTCATGGAGAACAGGATCTCGGAAGTCGCCGTCAAAACGCATTCTCTCGACGACATTGACGCCACCGCGCAGAACCTGCGCGACAGGTTCGGCCGAAAGAATTTCGAAGCCTTAAGCTGGAAAGACATCTCCCCTATGACCTATCAATGGCTCCAGTTCGACCAGGTCTTTACAAGCCTCATCCTTTTTATCGTGCTTTTAGTCGTGGCCGGAGGCATCCTCAACACCATCCTCATGGGTGTCCTGGAAAGAACCAAAGAATTCGGCATCATGCTCGCCCTCGGGACCAAACCGTCCCAGATCATCCGGATGGTCGCCGCGGAATCTTTTTTCCTGGGCCTGGCGGGCGCGGGCCTCGGCACCCTCGCCGGCGCGGGGATCGTCCTCGTCTGCGGCCGCACGGGCATCGACCTCTCGGCCCTCTCGCAGGCGCTTAATAATTTTTATATCGGTTCCGTCATCTATCCGCTCTTCCGGCCGGTCAGCATCGCCGTTTACGCCGGGATCGTCCTGTTTTTAAGCATTGCTATTTCCGTCTTTCCGGCGATCAAGGCCTCGCGCCTGTCGCCGATTGAAGCGATCAGGTCATAGAACCGAAGGGGCGCCGGGACGTCCGCTTTGCCCGGACGCAAAAATGGAGTTCATGTGGGTTTCATCTGCGCCGTCAATAACGTAAACAAGACCTATCGGTTCAAAGGTTCCGACGTTGAAACCAGGGCCCTGAACGATATATCGCTTTCCATCGAAGAGGGCGGGTTCGTAGCGATCGCAGGGCCGTCGGGTTCGGGCAAGACGACGCTTCTCAACATCCTCGGCGGGCTTGATGCGCCGACATCGGGAAGCGTCATCGTCGACCAAACGGACCTTGCGGGCCTCAATGCCGCAGAAATGAGTGAATTCCGGCTCCACAAGATCGGCTTCATCTTCCAGGCCTATAACCTCATCAGCACGTTATCCGCGTATGAAAACGCCGAATACGTCTCTCTCCTCCAGGGCGCGCCCAAAGACAGGCGCCTCTTTGAAGCCAGACAGATATTCAAAGACCTGGGAATGGAAGCTTACTTGAAAAGGCGCCCGACGCAGTTAAGCGCCGGCCAACAGCAACGCGTCGCCGTCGCCAGGGCCATCCTCGCCCGGCCGAAGCTGATCCTGGCGGACGAACCGACGGCAAACCTGGACTCCAGGACCGGATCGGACCTGATCGACCTGATGGCCGTTATGAACAAGACCCTGGGATTGACCTTTATCTTCGCGACCCACGACAAGATGGTCATGGAAAAAGCGCACAGGCTTATCCTGCTTCATGACGGAAAGATCACGCAGGACATCGCTCAGTGAAGCTCCGCCGGCAGGAGCCGGCGGCTTCTTTTTTTGTTCGGTGAACCAAGCGAAACCCTGCACCGAAAGCCCTTCGGACTTGGCACCTCCATCCCCAGGCAGGAGCCTGGGGCTTTCTGGTGCGGGGTAAACCCGCCCTCTCGATGAATACGTGGTTACGTCTCCGGGGAACATTAACGAAGCCCGTTTTTCAATTATGAATGGGATTTGCTTGCATCTTGTGTCTTGGTTATTGGATATTTTCACGCACGGACATCGTCACGGTGCCTCACCGGCGAGGCAGGCGTTGCCAATCAAAGCACATCGTGAAAAAAAATAATTTTCTGGCCGTATTCTCTATCTGTTGTTTCCTCTCCGGCGCGCCCCTCGGGTTTACCGAAACCATCACGCCGCCCGTTACCGGCGAACCTTTTTGGCAAAGGTTCAAAGATACCTTCTCGGGTTACTATAAAATGCTGACAACCTTCTCCCGGACGCGCGATACCGACGAGCCCTACTATGCCGCCCTTCAGCGGCTGCGCCTGGAGATCAAGCCCAAGATCACGGAACGCTGCGAGCTCGACATCGTCTACGACCATGAGCTCCTTCTGCACGATTTCCGCAACAGCTCGGATTTCTCTCTGATTCGGCAGAAAAATCAGAAAAATCTCGCCTTCTGGGACGCCGACCAGGTCATCTCGGATACCGACCACGTCTATGAGCGTCAGCTTCTCTATCGCGCCTTCCTGAAATACGACTTTGAAAACAGCCGTTTGACGATGGGTAAACAGCTCATCGACTGGGGCCGCATGCGTTTTTACTCGCCCCTGGACCTTTTCAACCAGCCCCTGCCATCGGACATCGAAACAGATGAACGCGTGGGGTTCGACGCGGTCAATTACGAGTTCTTCGGCGGGGATTTTTGGGGATGGAGCGCCCTCTACGGGCCTGAACGCAACAGCACCGAGACCAGCTTCGGCCTGCGGTTTACGACGAAAATAGGGACCTACGACACGTTCGCCATCGCGGCCAAACACGAAAAAGAAAAAGTCGCCGGATTCGGCTGGGACGGCTACGTGGGAGACGCGGGCTTCCGGGGGGAATTCACCTATACGAAAAACGGACGCGATACCTATGCGCGGGCGGCCGTCGGATGCGATTACAGCTTTTGGCGCAAACTCTATGCGATCATCGAATATTTTTATAACGGCGCCGCCGACGGGAACGTCGCGGCCTTTGCCTCAAACGTCAAGCTCGCCCGGGACCTTTTGTCCATAAGAAAACAACTCGTCAGCCTCATGGCCAGATACGAAGCCACGCCGCTGTTCCAGGTGCGGGGATCCGTCATCTATGATATCGAGGGTAAAAGTGTTTTCCTTAACCCCGAATTAAGATATAATATCTTTAAGAATTCCGATGCCATCTGCGGCGCCCAGCTTTTCGCGGCATCTTCCGGAAGCGAGTTCGACGGCTACAAAGACCTGTACTATATCGAGTTTAAGCACTATTTTTAAAGAACATCCATTTTTTAACGAAATGGTCGCGAATTTATCTCTCAACCGCGTATTCGCGTTGATCTAAAAATCATGGCCAATCATACTAAAAAACAACTCACCATCGATGCCCTCAACAACCTTGATCCGGAACAGCTCAAAGAGCTTTCAGAAAAAAAGGTATTGAAAGTCTTTGAAACAGCCTGCGCCAGGGTCCCGGCCTACAAGGAAATCATCCGCCGCGCCGAGATCAACCCGTCGGCGATCAAAACAATCGAAGACTTCAAAAAGTTCGTTCCGGTCATTGATAAAGAGATGACCTTCGCGGCATGGAGCCACGACTTAAAACAACTCTGCCTGGACGGCGCCCTCACCGATGTCCGCGCAATCGTCTCCAGCTCCGGCCATAGCGGCCTGTTCTCTTACGGCCTCAACACCTCCCGCGAGATCGAACGCATCCAGGATTCCATCGATTTCATGCTGGATTATATTTTCAATGTCTCTGAAAAAAAGACGCTCCTTGTCAACTGCCTGCCCATGGGCGTGCGCCTGTATTCGTCGCTCGTAACGGTTGCCGATACGAGCGTAAGGCCCGACATCGTCATCCATATCGTCAAGACATTCTCGTCTTCCTTCGAACAGACCATCATCGCCGGAGAAAATTCGTTTATCAAGAAAGTCCTGGAGGACGGCGAGGAAGCCGGCGTCGATTGGAAGGCCGTGCGGCCGCACCTCGTTCTGGGCGAAGAGGTGCTTCCGGAAAACATGAGGACGTATTTCGCGGGGATCCTCGGCATCGAACTCGACGACCCCGACACCCAAACCCTGATCGGTTCTTCGTTCGGCATCGCGGAATTCGGGCTCAACCTCTTCCATGAAACCAAGGACCTGATCCGTATACGCCGTCTCCTCCAGCGCGACGAAAAATTCCGGGAAGCCCTGATCGGCCTGGACTTGGACAACCTGCCCGCCATCCTTCAATATAACCCCTCAAAGCTCTTTGTCGAGGAGGTATCGACGGATGACGGCCTCTTCCATTTGGCCCTCACCAACCTCGAGGACGATGGCCTCATCCCCCTCATCCGTTACAATACCAAAGATGAAGGCATCCATATCCCCTACGATAAACTTAAACAGGCGCTGCATGCCTTTGGCTATGAAGACCATCTGCCGAAGGTCCGCCTCCCCCTCATGGCCATTTGGGGACGCAACAAGATCCGCGTCAACGAAGGTTTCTCCATCAGGGCCGAATACATCAAAGAACTCCTTTACCGCAAAAAAGACGTCGCTTCGTCTTTGACCGGAAACTTCCGCCTTTCAAAAAGCCGCGCCGGCCTGCGCATCGAAATCCAAGCCAAAGAATCCACCCGGCGTTCCGTCGAATTCGAAAACAAGCTGCGCGCCCTCTTTTTAGACAACATCCCCGCCCGCATCGAGATCATCATCTATCCCTACCACGAATACCCGCACGGCATGGAACTGAATTACGAGAAGAAATTCAAGTACATCTAGCCGACAAGCTGCAAGCCGTCAAGGCGGCAAGGAGAAAAGGTATCCAGACTAAAATATAGTTGTTAGCCGAAAAACAATAATAGTCTACTCGGTTTCCCTACGAATGGCCTCACCCGGGAAATCGAGTTTTTTATTTGTCGAGGCCATCAAATGGACATCGAAAAGAAGCGTTATAAAAGGCTGCCTGTTTGGCAAAAAGCAGACGAGATGGCGTATCATGTTTATGTCGAGACTAAAAAATTTCCTGCGGAAGAATTGTATGGTTTGACATCCCAACTAAGAAGGGCGGCATTATCTGTTCCGACAAATATAGTGGAAGGACATGCAAAACAGGGTAAGAAGGTCCTTAAACAATTTTGCAATATAGCCTTGGGATCTTTGGCAGAAGTTGAGTATCTGCTGGAATTTTGTTTGAAAGTCGGTTTATTCAATAATTCCGTTTATGAGACGCTGGGGTCTTTTCGGGATGAAGTCGGCCGTTTGCTATGGAAATTCTACAGAGGCCTTTGACATTGTCATCATGTCGTCTTGTCTGCTTGTCGGCTTGACGGCTGACGTGACGGCTTCGTCTCTGGTCGCCCTATAAAAAACCCGTCCCCCTTTGCAGGGAAACGG
>JAQUOM010000063.1 GCA_028717105.1 Candidatus Omnitrophota bacterium | reverse complement strand
AACGCTGGCCGGCAGGGGCATGCATGCCTTGCGCCGCCAGGCCGCGCGTTCTTCGGACGACGTCAGCTCGCCGTTCCTTGCCGCCGTCACCCGGCCTGTTATCGACCGTAAAGACCTGCCGAAACGGCTGTCTTGGGAAGACGTCAAGAAGATGGGGCACGTGATGATGAGGGGCGCGCTTTCGAAAGAAGGCAGATTTGAACTGGGCCGGCCGTGGGCAAAATTCGCGGCTTATCCGTTCGCTCCGTATGAGGCAGAGATGATGGACGGGTTCCCGGTCAATATCCGTATCAGAAATGGCGGCGTTTTCGATTTTCTCCCCGTCGTGGATAATGCAACCGGAGAGACCATCGATGTGCATATGGAAAAGATCGTTCGCGCCCGTTTTGCCGCCTACAAAGATGTGACCACCTATGGCCATCTGGATAATGGCGGGGTTTTGAATATCGGCGGCGGCAGGCCGAACATCGACGGGACCGCATCCGGCAAGAACAGATATTGGGTCAAATTTTACAATCACCCCGGAGAAAAAGTCAGGGTTATGGTCAAGAACGGCCTGGTGACGCGGGTGACGTCTTTGGATTCAGGTCTTGATGTTGAGTTCGCCCTGGTTTGGGACAAACAGGCCCAGAGATATACGACGTCTTTTGTGGATATGCTTTCGGATGAATTCAACCTGCTCGGCCCTGGCTATGAGATACATCATTATCCGTTGAGTAAGGACGGTTCGCTCAATATCGGCGGCCGCGCAGACTGGATCGACTTTGGGGCGGTATACGGCTATAAGCGGGTCAACATCTTCGATATCCGTAATCCCTCGGGCCGCCGCGCTTTTGTCGTCGGAGCAGAGGTTGAGGAGGGCGGTCAGGTCCTTGCAGCCAAGCGTCTCTCCCTGGTCTATGCGGTTGCGGAAGGCGCGGCTGAAGATTCCTTTGACAAGGGTCTGATTGTGAATGTGTTTGAAAAACTGACCGAAGACAAGCTGGTCCAGGAGGACGGCGCCAGGCTGACGACATATATTTTGTCTGAAACAGGCACAGATAACGACGGGGTGTTCCAGGCCGGCGGATATTGGGGAAGGTTCAGCTATTATCCGTTCGCCAGGGTCGAGGCCAAGGTTATAGCCGGCGAACGCGCTTATATCAAATTTATCAAAGACAAAGACGGTGATCCTGTCCTCGATGTTGAAAACAAGCCGCTGGTCATCGATGTGAGGAAAGACATCAGAAGACAGACATACGAAAAGTCAAAAGCCAATCAGGATTCAAGGATGGAGGAATCGCGCAAATTATTCATCCAGGGCAAAGAGTTGGTTGCCGAAGGCAGATACAAAGAGGCCGTCAAGACATTCGCCCGCGTCCTCTATATCAAGAGCAAGCGCGTCGTGCCGATCGTCGAAGAGATGGGGATGGCCCAGGAGATCGAAATTTATGTCGCGCACGCGCGCAAGGCCAAGGCGCTTCAAGATGAGTCTGAAAGGGAGGTCCGTCGGCTAAAAACCATCGAAGAGTATTTTGCCAAGGGCGAACAGCATGCCGCCGCCTCCAGGTATGGCCTGGCCGCGATGTATTTTGCGAAAGTCCTGGAGCGGTCGCATCCTTTAAGCGAAATGGCGCTTCTGGCCCGCGACTACCTTGAACATTGCCGCGCAAGGACCGCGCTTGAAAAAGAACGCAAGTCGCTGGCCTCGACGGAAGTCATCCCGTTCACCCTCAAGAAACATTATGTGGACAATACGGGACTGGATGAACCGGCGGTCTTGAGGCTGGCCCAGGAAGTCGCCAAAGACAATGCGGATGCCAGAGGCATCTTGGTGGAATCCTATATCTGGCTGGTGAAACAGATTGCGGCGCGCTATGCCAATCCCCAGAACGGATACATCGACGACCTCATTCAGGAAGGGGTTGCCGAGCTTTATGGTTTTGTCGACACCTATGCGCAGATGGATTCTCGGCAGCGCATGTCTTTGGAGCCGTATCTGCGCCAGGAGCTGAACGGATTGTTCGTCAGGATGCGCCGGGAAGGCAACAGAGAGATGTTCACTCACAGGTCGCTGGAAGAGGAGCTTACCGAAGAGGGCTTTAGCCTGCGGGATGTTTTGGCTGGGGATTTGACGCCGGATGAGGGAGTTATTCTCGAGAGAATGGATATCGAAAACGGTACTTTTGAAAATGAGCAACTGCGGGAAGCTTTCGCTACGCTTGACGAGATGGAACAACGCGTCGTGGTGGCTATCGAGATTTCGGGTCTGACGCAGGAGGATGTTGCAGGTATGTTGGGCGTGGGCGCTGAAAATGTGAACGCCATCTATTACAGAGCGTTGGAAAAACTGCAGGACGTCTGCGGCGCAATTTCAAGTCCGGCAAGCACTTCTGTTCCTGCTCAAAACAAGGATTCCGGCGTTGCGCAGGAAGATGAGGCATGGCATTATGTCGGCCGCAATATCCGTCAGGAATACAGGCAGGATATTGAGAAGCGTTTTGAGCGGCACTTCCGCCATGAGCGGCTGTCGCGGTATCTGCTCTGGTCGTTTGTCCTGGTTGGCGCCGGCGCGGCGCTCCTGGCAGGGTATCAGGCGGCGCTGGTATTGTATCTTGCGATAGGCGGTTTCTTCTCGCAGGCCGTGATGTCCTTTGTGTGGGAACGGGTGCTGGACAATAACGTAGCTGAATTTCTGGATACGCACATCCAGACGTCTTGGCTGACGTGGCCCGAAGGCGCCAAAAAGACGTTTATCCATGAGCTCTATGCCTCCGGTTGGCGCACGTATACCCGCCGCGGCCGGCAGAAATTTTACGACGACCTTCTCTTGACTCTCGATCTCGCCGGCAACTTGAAGATCATTCAGCCGCGGCACGTGCTGCCGGCCCTCGTCCACAACGGGCTGGAAAAACTCTATATCTCCAGCATCTATCTCGTCTATGAGCCTGGATCGCGATTCGACGTGGCCTATCACGACGATTATCTTGTCGTCAACGTGCACCATTACGAAGGCCGGAAGGCGCATGATTCCTTGAACGCCATGAGGGCCGACATTTTTTACCGCACCATCTTAAAACAACAACAGGAAGATCCTTGGGCTGTTTCCAGGCGGACGGCCCCCGCCGGAGAGTTCCTGGAAGACAGATTTTTCAGGGCGAAGGCCTTTAACCGTTCTTTATTGAATGACGCCGACAAAGAGCGTATCAGCGGGCGGCTTGGAAAACTTCTGTCGCAGAGAGCGGCTTTATTCCTTTCGTATAACCATATGGTGCGCGTGGCTGCGATCCAGAAGGATATCGAAAGGGCCCTGGAGAACCTCAAGGGCCAGCCCACGGAGGATATTGTTCTGGAGATCGCCGCTGCTTTTGCGATGGTCGAGATCATGCAGTATCCGACGAACGACAAGACCTTGGTCGACTTATTTATGTTGATGTCCAGGCCCGAAGAAGCCTTCACTTATTTTGCGGTATTGCGCGACGAGTTCAAGAAGTTCTTGGCGTCCATCGAGATCAAAAACGACGCAAGGGTCCATCTGGTGACGCAGGAAGAGTTTGACAGGCGCTATCCGGCGGCCGCAGGGCAGAAGCGTTATATCTCGAGATCGGGGAGCTTCTGGATTGTGGCCTCGCCTGAACAAGCGGTGAATGAAGCCGAGATCGCCGGCGGCCTGGCGCTCAAGCGTTATCACGACACCCAACAGGATATACCCGGACAATCGCACAAGGCGGTCGCACTGCTGCGCGAGGATCCCGCCGTTAGGGCCGCCATGCGCAGCCTCATGGCGCTTTTAGGTTCGTCGTCCCCGGACAAGCGCGTGGCGGACATGTTTCATGGCGCCAACGGCGCGTTCGATAATATTTCTCTCCAGGGTGTCGAAGAATTGTTCAGTTTCGTGACGCCGGAAGAGGCCGTGCGTCTGATCAACAGATTTGTTGCGGCGTTTCCGCAGGACGGCAGGCAGGAGTACGCCGGCGCCTTCACGGCAAAGTTCGTCCCCGGCCGGCTCTTGATGTTCGACGTGTTTGCCGTCGATTCCGAGGCGAACAAAAATATCCAATACACCTTGCGCGGGGCCATCGTATTGTTGAAGACCGGGAAGGTGGCCGTCCTCTTCCAGGGCGCGCCCTGGACGAGGGACAGGGTCCGTTTCATGAAACAGCACGGCTGGCTCTCTTATGATCCGGCCGATGATCAGTACCATGATTATGCGAAGGTAACTCTCAACGAGCAGTGTCTTGTCGCCCAGAATCTGCTGGCCGGCGGCATGCCCGCGGACACCCCGGTGACGCTCTTGGCGCAGGATGAAGAGGGTAAGTTGTTTACGGAACAGGGCCGGTCGCTCGCGGACGTGGCGCGCGACGGCCTCAGGATGGATCATCTTTACCCCTTGCAGCCGCATCCTGATTTTGTTCCTTTCTCCACGGCATTCGCCCTCGGGTTGTTGTTATCGCACTACAATCGTCTTGTGTATCTGAAGGCTCGGGGTGCCGGCATCTCCGCCCTGGAAGAAGATTTCCTCGTCCGATGCCGTCAGATCTCAAGCTTGCCTGCGATCCTCGAGATCTTCCCCTTGCAGGGCGTCCGTGAAGTCCGGCGGGTGAAGATATTGAATGATCCGCAAGGCGTCAGCAGCCCTGCACGTTGTTCTCTTCGACAAGCTCGGGACTTCGTCCTTGGACTGGCCCGGGACTTCGCAGGACGTCGTCACCAGAATGAATTAAAGCTGGATCGTCTGGCTGGTTCCTCCAGCCCTTCGGCTTCTGAAAAAGAATATATCTGCATTTCAACCGTTTCCCAACACAGGGAGGTGGCGCCATGGTTCACTTACAGGATCTCGAAGTTGTCCGCGTTGTTCCAACCGCAAGAGGCCTTTATGTTGCGGCCAAGTGCACAGAATGGGTCCACGAATACAGTTTCTATATCTCTACCGAAGGGCGCGTCGAAGGAAAAACGTCCGCGGGAGAATGGCTTGAGCTTACCAACGACGCTTCCCGCTGCCTGGAGTCAAAAGTCCAGTGCGCGCTCCTGGAACAGCGAGATCCTCGGGAGCAGGAGCGATTTTATTTGTCCTGAAAAGAAAACGCTTTCGTCTTTGTCCTCGCCGGCGCAGGGACCTGTCCGGATCGGCCCGGACAACGATTGTCCGCGTCCATGCCCGAACGGGTTTTACCACCTTTTGTCTTATCTTTACGAAGGAGGGACGTGTCTGGATATCGGGGCGTCTTATAATATCGCCCCGGCTGTTGTTCTGCTTTCCAGCGGCGCCGCGAAAGTCCTGGCCTTTGACCGGATATATCGCGCCGGAGAAGAGATGGTCGCATTGCTGCCCGCCATGGAGCGGCATAACGGCGATGCCTTCTCTCTGGAGCTGCCGGACAACGCGGCGCGCCTGGTCCTCTATCATAATTCTCTTGAGGACCTCCTCGGCGTCCATCCGATGATCTTGAGGCGGTTGGGCATTCCTCCTTATGGATCTATGGACGCCCGCAAGTTCAATGACGTCATGGAAGGGTATAACGCGCGCCTCCATCTCCTTCTCCGGCAGGGATTGAGGGTCCTGGAGTCGGGCGGCGCCCTGGTCGTCGGCACGACATTGGGCCGTTTCAACTCGATGGGCCTTCCTGCCGCGGAGAGGCAGGAGATGGTCCGGGAGTATATCGGCTGGCTCCAGAAAGGATTGCTCGTTTTTCGCCTGCCGGTCCACGCGATGGAGTGGTTCGGGAATGTTTATATGGTGCTGTACAAGAAAGACGGCCTCATCCTGCCGGAGCATCATGTCGTGGATTTGGACCGCATGGCGCAGCATCCGACGGACGGCTCTTCCGTCAGCTCGCCGGTCCTGGGCCTGCCGGCATGGTTCGGGTCGGCTTGGTCTGCCGCCGGCCTGACAGAGGCATGGCAGGCATTGCAGGCGAAGCAGGATGTATCGGCTCTCAAGATCCTTAAAAAGATGAGACGCTCTGGAGGCTTGCAGGCGTTCTGGGAAGTCAAAGATGCTGCGTTCCATGTGGCTCCCCGGCGCTATATTGAAGCCGGAGCCAGGCAAGAGACGGTATTGACCTTGCAGGGGGCCCGGTATCTTTCGTCTGTCTTCGAGAGCATCCGCGCGGCGGAAACATCTCTCGGCATTGCCGAACGCATCGCATGCGGTCCGCAGGAGGAGTTTACGCCCGGAGAATTTGCCTGCAGGGAGCTGGTGACCAACGTCTGGAAGCACGCTCATTACGGATATTTCGCCTTTGGCTTCCTGCCGGACGGCAACGGCTTGAGATTTTTGTGTTTAGACAGAGGGCCGGGGATCGAGGACATCGTCCGGGCCTTGTCTGCCGGTTATTCCACGGCGGGAACATACGGGATGGGATTGACCTATCTCAGCGGTAAATTCCCGTCGGAATCGTTCAGGAATTTCTCCATTCAAAGCATTCCGCAAAAGGGAACTTTTGTTTCCCTGGAAGCAATTGCCGGCCGCGGGATCGAGGCACTCAAAGAACAGGCAATCACAGCCTCGGGGAGCGTCAATCACAATATCCGCGGGCCTGATTTCCAAGGCGGCCTTTCCTCGCCTGTTTGCGTTAACCGCACCATCGGTTTCTGCGGCAACGCAACGGATGCGATCAAGGCGGTCTTCGGCCGCGCCGTTGCCGAAGGGCTGATCCCGCTTTCCAAAATCGACAGCTATCCTCCGCTTGTCCTTTCGACCCCCGTTTCCAAAAAAACATCCGTCAACGTCACCCTGTCGTTTCATGTTTTTTCTTACGATACGATCCCTGCCGATCTGATAACCGGGCCGCTCAGTGAACTCCAGGATGTTTCGATCTTTGCCATCGGCTCGCTTTTGGACCAAAAGATCAGGGTTTGTTTCTCTGCGAAAGCCAAGGAATTATTCGATAGTATTTTTGCCGCCGCGGCGGATGATGAACGCCCCATCGCCTTTCAGGCGATCGCTGTCCACGAGCTTGCCGAGATCAACGGCAAGACCCATACGGAAGCCGTTGAGCTGCAGAGAAAGGTGCCGGGATACGAAAGGATCGCCGACAGGCTGGAGCGTCTCCAGGACCTGGAGCGGCGCATCACGATTCTTTCGGACAATGCCGTCAGGAAACCGGACATGCGCGGCCGCGTCCTGGCCTTCAGCCGTAAAGAATTCACGGTAGAAAAAGTGCAGGTCGTCCTGGCCTTGCGTAATCTCGAGCTTATCGCTTCGGCCGTCAAAGACATGAAAGACAAGGCCCGCCGGGGGATTTTAAGCTGGATCTATCCGCCCAAAGCGGAAAGCATCGACGCGATCCTGGAGAAAGCCTTGAAAGTGATGGTTCGCCGGATATCCGAGTCGGCACCGGAAGACGGAATGGTGGCGCTTTCCCAAGCCGTCCTCACGGACGAGGAAAGGGACATCCTGCGGACTCACGGGATTGCCGAAAGCAGGCTGGTCAAGATTGCCGAAGGGCAGCAGTCGATCTATGACGCCGTGGTCAAGGCGATCGATGCCGGCGAGAGGCTTTATTACCGGCCCGAGACAGGCGAAACGCAGGAAGGCGCTCTGACCGAAGAAGAACGCCTGAAGGGCAAGGATGGCCAGAAGGGCGCCTTGGCTGTGATCCTGGAGCCGTTCGAGCGCACCATGGCCAGGCTCCTGCCGGACCGTCACGGCCTTTATTCCACGGTTTTGACATACGAACTGGAAAAGACGTTGGAGAAAAACAAGAATTCCGGCAAGTGGGCCGAGAGCCTTGTCCTTGAGGAGATGAAGCGCTGGGAGGACCAGATCGCCAAGATCGAAAAACAACTGGCGGAGTCCAGGAGGCAGTTGGAAGCCGAGACCGACGTCGAGAAGCGTAAGCGCAAGAAATCCGGTATTGCCGCCTTGCAGAAAAATATGGCGACGGCCCAGGAGATCGTCGGACTTTTTGAAGAGCTTATCTGGGAACTCCTGCAGGCCTATCCTTACCGTTTCCAGGCCGTCACCGACCTTGTGCGCAGCCACATCGGCGAAGGCCGCCTCGAAAAACTCATTGAAGTCGTCGACGAGCTGATCGATGAGTTGGGCAACGAGTATGATTTCAAAGAGGAAGAGCCGATCACGGCGCACATCCTCCAGCAGATCATGACGTATCTTTTGCATGCCCAGCATATGCTGGGCAAGATGCGCCAGGGCGAGGACCGTCACGTCAGCTATCGCCGGATGCTCTTGGACCAGTTGATCGACACCATGGCCAGGACGACGGCGCCCGAATATTTTGAGCGCCTCCACATGCTTTACGGGGATTATTTTAAGAGAGAACTCGGCGATAAATATACGCCGGAAGCCGCCATGGCCCTGTGCCGTGCGGAATTAGAGCATCTTTTGGTGCATCTCTCGGACAACCTGATCAACGAGGCCGAATTCAGGGTCCGCTTCAACCTCGGCGCGGCCCAGCGCAGGCCGGTTGTCCTCTTTTTGGATTACGTCCCGACGCCGGTCGAGTTCGAAAGAATGTGCGGGCTTTTCGGGGCCAACCTGAGGGCTGTCATCAATACGGCAGGGACGCCGCAATCGCATTATGCCCTCGCGGCCAAGACCATGAATGTCCCGGTCTTTATTATTACGGACGAGAACCAGCAGGATGTGAACATTCTGTCTTCGGGGCCGGAGGCCTTGGTGGAAGAAAGGGCTATCGTCGTTAATCCCACGACGGAGACAAAAGAAGCCTACGCCAAGAAGTCGGGCGTGGAAAAACGCCTTCTGGAATTCTGCAAGCTGCGTTCAGCCGCCAGCGGCGTCTTTGTGTCGGCCAATGCCGACACACCGGCCCGCATCAGTGAGGCGGTGCAGGTGTACGGGGCGGATCCCATAGGCCTGGTGCGCACGGAGAATATTTACGGCAGGATTCTGCCGCCGTCGCTCAGGAGTCTGACTGAGATATTCCGCCGGATCGTC
>JAQUOM010000062.1 GCA_028717105.1 Candidatus Omnitrophota bacterium | reverse complement strand
TCGTAATCGCAGGTTGTCAGATGTTTGTTTCGCGGGCGGCAAACGAATGCGATTTGATTCTTGAGCGTGCTATGGGCAAATGCGCCCAGCCCCAGGACGGACCCTGCCCGTTGGATGTAGGATTCTTCCATGAAGCTTTCGCCGGTTGTCTGCCCGCGCCTGAAATAAGGGCCGAGGCCCCTGTTTTCGTATCCGGCCTCATGCAATATCCGCTTGGCGGCAGCGATGAGGACGTGTCTTGTGCTGAAAAAACTCCGCGCGTCGGATGCGTGCGTTTTGAAGTGCGGCGTCAGCGTGACGTTGCTGAAAGGGGTCATATGAATGATTTCCGGCTTCAAGGCGGCAGCCGTCCGCATGTCCCGGCTGATGCTCGCCTCGGTCTGCCCCGGCAGGCCCGCCACCAAATCCATATTCAGGACGGCGAAACCCTCTTTGCGGACCTGATCGACGCAGCGCAGGATCTGTTGTTTTGTCTGGGTCCTTCCGATCATTTTGAGCACCAGGGGGTCCATGCTCTGGATCCCCAGGCTGATCCTGTTGACGCCGCATTGTTTCAATGTCCTGAATTTCTTCGGCGTCATTGTGGCGGGATGGCACTCGCACGTCACCTGGATATTGTTTTTAAACGTGAAAGACCTCTGCAGGCTGTCGCAGATCTTCATCAGCCCGGCCTCATCCAGCAAGGTGGGCGTTCCGCCGCCGAAGTATAACGAGGCAATCTTGCGGCCGGCAAAGCATGGAGAAAATTCCTTGATCTGGCGCAGGAGGAAATGTTCATATCGCCGGAGGTCGTCTTTCGTTTTGAGCCGGCATCTGGAACAATGGCAATAGGTGCATATCTCGCGGCAGTAAGGCAGGTGGACATAGAGATTGAGGTCATCGGCGTTACTGGCCTTGCCTGCGGCTTCTGCCATGTGCCCGGCGAGCCGGCCTTCCGGTATTTTCCTGAACAGGGGCCGGATGAGGCTGTTGTCGTAAGGATTGAGGACACAGGCCGTCGTCAAATAATAAAAGAAATTCAGGTCGGGGTTCATCATGGCTGTGCGTTGTTACAATAAGGTATCATAAAGGCCTTGGGAGTTCATAGACATCCTTGAACATGGCTTCGATCTCCTGCTTTGCGCGGCAGATCTTGCCGACGAAAGACCGCGGGTAATAGAGATGGATGAAGTCTTCCATCTTGAAGCCTTTGAACCATGCTTCGTCATCGATCATGCCGAGCCTTTTCATCGCGGCATACATGGGCGATCCGGGATGGAGCTGGTAGAGATAGATGTTGTTCTGCATGATCCCTTTGTCGAGCCTCCTGAGGCCTTTCAGGGTTTCCTGCAAAGTTTTTTCCGTTTCCCCGGGAAATCCGAGCATGATCTCAAACCTTGTTTCCATGCCGACGGCATGCGCCTCATTCAGGATATCGACGGCCTGCTGTGACCGGTGGGGTTTGCCCATTAATTTAAGCATGCGGTCGCTCAACGATTCCACGCCGAAGATCACCCGCCGGCATCCGGCGCGCTGCATGTCCCTCAAAAGGGCCGGTTCGCTGCAGGATGGATTTGTGTAACATCCCCACGGGATGTTGCGTCTCTTCATGGCATGGCAAATCCGGCGCACCCTGTCTTTGTCGATCGTGAAGGTCAGCTCGTAAAAATAACATCCCCGGATATGATGGCGCTCTCGGCAACGGTCGACCTCTTCTATGACACGTTGCGGGCCCATGGCCCGATGGGCCCTCTTCCACTGGCCGACGGAAGCGCAGAACTTGCAGTTAAAACAGCACCCGCGCCCCGAATGGATCGGCCACCAGCCAGGGAAATTATAGGATTCCACTTTGTCCATGTCGATCAGCTCGTAGGACAGGTGCGGCAGCGTGTCGATGTTTTTGATGAAGGGGCGGTCTTTGTTGATGATGACCCTGTTATCGGCCCTCCAGCTGGTCCCTTCGATCTTTTCCGGGCTTTTGCGTGCAGCGATGGATTCTAATATTTCAGCCAGGGATTCCTCTCCTTCGTGGCGCACGACGATGTCGATCGTCGGCGTCTTTTCGAGGATCAGCCTGTCGAAACACGATGCGTGGATGCCGCCTGCGATCACGAAAATATCCTTGTCGAATTTTTTGACGAGCCTGCTGAGCGCCGCGCACGTCTGAAAATTGGCGGAATCGCAGGAGAACCCTACGGCCGGCGGGCGGTAATCCCGGAGGGCCTTCAGGAACCCTTTTTGCGTGTAAGGCTGGTCGTGGTAGACCTTGACCTGGATTCCTTTTTGTTTTAAATAGGATCCGAGGCAAAGGATGCCGAGCGGAAACCGCAGGGCCTTTTTTTCGGCGCCGAAAGAAACCGGAGGGCATGTGAGCAGGATCTTTTTTGTCATGGCGTTGGGCATGGGGATGCCTGCATTGCAGCGCCGGAGGCAATGGACTGGATCTCGTCTCTGGCGCGGGCGATCTTTTTGATGAACTCCGCCGGATAGTAGATGCGGATGAAGTCCTTCATCCGGAAGCCCTTGAACAGGGCTTCGTCATCGATCATCCCGAGTTTTTTCATGGTATCGAAGACGGGCGACCCGGGATGGAGCTGGTAGATATTGACGCTGTTGCAGATAATGTCTCGCGGCAGCGCCCGGGCATTCCTGACCGTATCCTGAAGGGTTTTTTCCGTTTCTCCCGGAAATCCCAGGATGAGCTGGTAAAATGCCCTTATGCCCGCCCGGCGGGTTTCGCGCAGGGCCCGGACGGCCGAAGGCGCCGAATAGGATTTTCCCATCAGCCTGAGTATTTTGTCGCTGAACGAATCCACGCCGTAAAGGATGGTGTCGCATCCGGCCAGCCGCATTTCCTTCAAGAGGGTTTTGTCCACGCAGTCCACGCGGGTGAGGCAGCCCCATCGGACCTTGCGCTCTTTCAGGAGGCGGCATACCTGCCGGACCCTTGTTTTATTGACGGTAAAGGTCAGCTCGTGGAAATAAAACCGACGGATCCCGTATTTTTTTACGCAAAGGTCGATATCCTGCGCCAGTCTTTGAGGGCTCACGTACCGGCACGTCCTTCCCCACTGCCCGATGAAATTACAGAAATTGCAGTTGAAACAGCAGCCCCTGCCGGAATAGATAGGCCAGTAGCCGGGGAAATTGATCGATCCGGCCTTGTCCATATCGATGAGGTCGTAATCCAGAAGAGGCAGGACGTCGAGGTCCTTGATGAACGGACGGTTTGGGTTGACGCATACCCGCCCCCCCTTCTTATAGGTCAGCCCTTTAATTTTTTGCAGTCCTTTTTTTATTGTTCGGTTTTTAAGATGGTCCAGAAGTTCGCTCAGGGATTCCTCGGCTTCGTGTCTGGCGATAACGTCGATATGCGGGATCCTCTGCAGGATCAGGCTGTCGAAGGCCGTGGCGTGGTTTCCTGTAAGGATCACACAGACACCTTTGAGTGTTTTTTTCGCAAGCCTGCAGAGTTTGAAGCAACTTTGAGAATTGGCGGAATCGCAGGAAAAAACAACCGCCTGCGGCCTGCTCTTTTTGAGGCTCTCCAGGAAACCCTCGCCGGTGAACGGATGGTTCTGGTACATTTTGACACGGAATCCCTGTTTATTTAAGAAAGAAGCCAGGCACAGGAAATCCAGAAGGAAACAGATGAACCTGTCCTGCGATCCGAAAGTCGCGGGCGGATACGCAAGCAAGACTGTCAGGGTCGATCTGTCTGTCATGAGGATGTCCCTGTATTTTTGTGCCGGGTGATCTTTTTGATCTCGTCTCTGGCGCGGGTGATTTTTTTGATGAACTCCGCCGGATAGTAGATGCGGATGAAGTCTTCCATCTTGAACCCCTTAAACCACGCCTCGTCGTCGATCATCCCGAGTTTTTTCGTCAGGGCATACATGGGCGAGCCGGGATGGAGTTGAAAAATATTGACGGCATTGCAGATGATGCCCTTGGGGATCTCCCGAATGGCTTCCACTGTTTCGCGCAATGTTTCCTCGTTTTCTCCGGGGAATCCCAGCATGACCTGGAAGTACGATTGTATGCCTGTGCTATGGCTTTCGTTTAGCGCTTTGGCCGCCGCGGCCGCCGTATAGGTCTTTCCCATCAGCTTGAGCATGCGGTCGCTGAAAGATTCGACGCCGTAAACGATCCTTTCGCATCCGGCCCGGCGCATCTCTTTCAAAATGGCCGGGTTCACGTCGTCGACGCGGGTCCGGCATCCCCATTTGATGCCGTTGTTTTTCATCAGGCGGCATAGCTGGAGGACCCGCGGCTTGTTGATCGAGAACGTCAGCTCATAGAAGAAACAGCGCTGAATATGATACTGTTGCCGGCAATAGTCGATCTCGTCCATCACGCGGCGGGGGCTCATCGTGCGCAGAGTCCTTTTCCATTGCCCGACCGAGGCGCAAAACTTGCAGTCATAACAGCATCCCCGGCCGGAATGGATCTGCCACCAATCGGCGAAGTTGTGGGAATGCGGAAGGATTTTGGCCATGTCGAGGAGCTCGTAAGCCAAAAAAGGAATTTCGTCCATATCTTTGACGAACGGCCTGTCGGGGGCGGCGAAAATGACGCGTCCCGTCCTGCAGGTGACTCCTTTGATCTTTGCAAGCTGGTTTGGTGCTTTTTTTCTGGAAAGATAAGATATGATCTCCGCCAGGGTCTCCTCTCCTTCGTCCCTGACCACGACGTCGACAGTCGGTATGTGTTCGAGGATTTGGCGATGGAAGTATGTAGCATGGATGCCCCCCAGAACGACCAAAATGCGATGGTCGGCCGCTTTGATCGAACGGCTGAGTTCAAAACAGATATCGGCATTGGCGGAATCGCAGCTCAAGCCGACGATATCCGGCCGGTAGTCTTTGAGGATTTTCATCAGACCCCGGGCCGAAAAAGCAGGTTCATGGTAGATCCTGACGTCCAGCCCTTCCCTTTTGAGATAAGATGCCAGGCAGGCAATGCCGAGCGGAAAGCGCAGCGTCTTCTGCTTTTCGTCGAGCGAACAAGGAGGATGGATCAAAAGTGTTTTCATGACGAATCCCTATCAGAAACCGACATCGTAGAGCGTGTTGGCAAAAAATACGTCATCCATTTTCTTAAGGAAGGCGTCCTTTTGAAAAGAGTACGCGCGATCCGGCTTGTAGAAACCCTGATAAACATGGCGCAGGCGTCTCAACAACGGCGCGCCGAAAAGGATTTTTGTGTGGCTAAAGAATTCAAACAGGCCTTCGGGTGTTTTCGGGCCCGCGAAACGCCATTTGCCGCCTTTATGCGAGCATATGCCCTGCCGCGCAAGGAAGCCCAATTCTTTACCGAATACCTTGGTCATATTCGCGGAAAACGTCCGGAAAAAATCGGCTTCATTGATCCCCGCAAGAAGTTGAGGGATAAGATAGGTCGCCAGGGCGTATGTCTTGTCGATGAGGCAGAATTCGTAGCTGTCGTGCGGCCGGCCGTCAAAGGATGTGCATCGCGCATAGAAATCCGGCAATAGCATGGTTTGGGCATAGAGCCCCATGCCGACGATGCTGCAGCCTCGGTTAAAATAATCGTCCTGCTGGGAGTTTTGTCCGGCCTTGCTGCGCTGGAAGGCCTCAAAACCGTGCCGGGCGTAGCCCTTATCGGCAAGGATATCTTTGGCTATTTTAAGCATCTGGTGACGTCTTGTCAGGAATGCGGGGATATCCTTTTGTATCTGGTTGTCGCCGCGGATAGCGGCAAGGTCGCAGAGCGGGATCAAATGAATGACGTCCGGTTTAAGATCGATGATCCGGCGCAGCGTGGAAACGAAACTCTGCGTTGTTTGGCCGGGCAGGCCGGCGACAAGGTCGATGTTCAGGCATCCGAAATCCAGCCGTTTGGCATCTTGCACGTTTCGGTAGACCTTTTGGATGGATTGAGGTCTGTGGATCGCCTTGAGGACTTTCGGATCCAGGCTCTGCACGCCGAGAGTCAGGCGGTTCACCCCCAGGGTTTTCAGCGTTTTGAGTTTGTGAAGGTTCAGGCTGGCCGGGTGCGCTTCAAAATCCACTTGCGCATGAGGCGCAAAACGGAAGCGGGAACGGATACGGCGCAGGAGCTTTTCGATCAGGGGTGCGGTCAAGAGCGAAGGCGTTCCTCCGCCCAGGTACAGCGATTGTATCTCGGTGCCGTCGAACAGGGCGCCGTAAGCGTCTGCCTGCCGGCAAAGGGATTCGATATAGACGACCATATTCGCGGGAGATTTGAGGATTGTATGGGCGCAGTGGCAGTACGTGCAGTCTGCCGCGCAAAAAGGGATATGGATGTAGAGATGATAACGGGACCAAGGCGTCTGTTTCGCCAGATGCCTGATGATGTGCGGCGTCAGGTTGCGGCTCTCGGCTTTGGTCGCGAGCGGCCGCAGCATGCGGTGCTGGAACGTGCTTAAAGGGAGCTCCGCCGTCAAAAATCGCAGAAAGTTCAGGTCGTAAGCGATGGCTTCACCTCAAAGAAACGGGCAAGCGGGGAAACGTGTTTCGACAAAAGACCCCAGTCGCAAGGGTAGACCAGCGCTTTGTCCGTTTCAAAATAATCATCGAACGCGGGGCTGTTCTTATCAAAAAATTCTTTAAAAAGCCTGCTGCCCGGCAAAAGGATCAGGGGGTTTACGAAAAGTTCGTCCATGGGCAGGCGCCGCAGGACGCTTTTCGTCTGCCGAAGGGTTTCCGGTGTTTCTCCCGGGGCGCCGACGATCAGGAATATCCCCACGCGGATCGCATGTGTTTTTGCCATACGGATGTTCTCGACGGCTTTTTTTATGTCCAGGGGTTTGCCAAGCGCCCTGAGGATCTGCGGAGAACCGGATTCCAGCCCGAAATAGATCGTCCGGCACCCGGCCAGCCTCATCAGCCTCAAAAGCTTTCCGTCGACGGCGTCCGGGCGGGTGGCGCATTCCCACCGGATCTTAAGATTTTTTTTGATGAGGGCGTTACACAGCGTTACGGCACGCTGTTTCTTGAGCAAAAAATCGTAGTCGTCGAACTGGATCTTGCGGACGCCGTAACGGTTGTACAACAGTTCAATCTCTTCAAGGACGTTGGGGATGCTTCTGAAGTTCGTGCCGCTCCCCCAGAACAACCTTTTGTCGCAGAACGCACAGGAGAAACCGCATCCGCGTGCCGTCAGGATCGGCACAGGCTTTGTCCCGTTATTACGGAAATACGGAGAAACGAACGGCAGGGCATCGAGATCGTGCCTGCCTCTCTGCTTCGTTCTGCAGATCTTGCTGTTTTTGAGGAAGGCGATGCGGGGGATACCGCCGTATTTTTCCGGAGCCGTCCTCAGGATTCGAGGAAGCGCGGTTTCCGGATCCTGCAAGATGACCACCTGCGCCAGGCGGTTTTTGAGATAGCGATCATGAAACATGCCTGCGAATGTGCCGGCAAGGATGACGAACGGCGGATTGTTTTTTTGCCGCAAGGTCTTAAGGAGGTCCAGGGATGGGCCCTTGTTGCCCTGGAAAACGACCACACAGACACCATCAGCGGCCGAATATTTCTTTCGCGATACTAAAGCCTTGTATCGCACGAACTTTTCAGGATCCTGAAGATGATCGTTAAAAACGACGGAGATTGACGAGTTTTTGAGATTGGCAAGGATATAATAAACGTAGGATTTCAGCGTTGAAACATTCCCGCAGGCATTTTGCGTGAGGGGTGGGATAACAAGGTGTATCCGTCGGGAAGTCGCTGTTGACGGTTTGGTCTGTGGAGGGGTCATCTCAAAACAGCCCGGTCCTTAACGCAGTCGTTGAGTCCGCGTCTTGGGGTTCTGGCATCTGTTTTTGATGTCCTGTGTGGAGATGCCGCTGCACAAGTCCATGTCATCGCGCATCAGGGACAGATCAAACATGGCGATATCCCGTATGATGACATCAAGGGTCTGGTACGGATCCTCGTCGCCGAACAGAATATCGCACGCCAAGACTTGCTCCAGATTGAGGGAATCCCTGTACTTCAGGCATGCAAACCTTGAATTGTAATTCTTGAAACCTGCATAGACCGAAAGCATCTTGGCTGCCGCACGTTTCGTGTTTCCTTCGATCGTGAAAGAACTTTTCAGGGCCGGTTCGCCTATCCCCTTGCGGACAGATTCCAGATCCATTTGCAGGTATCCCTGGCAGATGTCTGCTTCTCCCGTCGGCAGCGAGGCGCACGTGTTCTGGCTCAGGTTTTGGCAGATTTTCTTCATGAGGTTGTTATTGACCTGCGCACAGTTGCCTTGAGCGAAATTCCTGATGCTTTGAAGCCATTTGTACTTATCCTGGCATAGTTTGGCCTGATGAGATGTCCTGCAAATCGTCGCATCCTGTTTTCGAAAAGCAATGTAAGGCAGGAGAGCGTCCAGGAAAGGATCAGTATCCTTTGTTTTTTTTATCTGGGCAGCGAAGATTTGTTCAAACTCAAGTTCTTTTCTTCTGGTTTCGCCTTCTTCTTTTGCGAGACGTTCTTCCTCTGCCGTCGCTTCTCGTGCCTGCGCCGATGGCGTCGCAGCCAGAAGATATAAAAGAACCAGCGCTATTCCCTTTACGACATGATGACGCATGAGTTTTCTTTCACGATATCGGCTAAGCATGATGAAAGCTATTTTAGCAAAAAAAAATGGCTTGGAAAAGCTATTTCGTATCGTAGGCAAATACGGGTTCTTCAAGCGGCGACAGGCTGTTACGTTTGCGGATGATCCGGTGCCGCATGAGGCCGGGGCCTCAGGTCGATGATATGGCGGTGTTTTCCGGTAGACGTCTTGGGGATGTTTCCTGAGTGCGGCTTGATGATGACCAGATGCGCCAGCCCCATCCGCTCCCCTATTTCTTTAAAGAGGGCATCCGTGAGATGCAGGTCAGGTTCGGGGATGTTCAATGTCAGGATGTCCCGGAAGTTCTTTGGGTCTTTTTCGATGACCAAGAAGAAACGGGGATGTTTCAAGAGCCGCAGGACTGTCTCCGTCAGCATCCTGCGGGATGTGATCTTGCCTTCGATCAAAAACGAATCTTCCTGGCGTCCCAGGACCCGGATATATTTGTGTTTCTTTTTTTTGACGATGGCAACGCGGTCTCCCAAGAGATAGCGCAGGAAAGGCATGCAGGTATTTTCAAGGTCCGTGACGACGATGCGTCCCTGGCCGCAGGCGCATATGTTGCCGTCATCCTGCAGAACTTCGAAGAAAAGCCCATCTTCGTAAAGCCGCATGTCCGGGTCCCGCGGAGAGTCGGCGATAGCGAAGCCCGAGAATTCCATGGCGCCGTAGTGATCGAAGATGCGCGTGCCTGAAACGGCGCTCAGGCGGTCTTTGAACCACGGATAGAGCGGTTCGCCGTTCAAAATGCTGTATCTCACGGAATGGTCTCTTTTCAGAATGCGGAAAATGTCGTAGATCTGGTTCGTGTAGGAGTTGATGATGTTGGGCTTAAGGGTCTTGATGAGACGCACGGCTTCCTGGAGTTTCTCGGAACCCATCAGGGGGCCCATCGGGATAACGCCGGCGCCGGCCGCCCTGAAGGCCTGCTCCATGATGCGCCCCCCGCTGTTGAGCTCATAAGAGCAGAGATTGAGGCAAAGATCGCCCTGCCTCATGCCGC
>JAQUOM010000061.1 GCA_028717105.1 Candidatus Omnitrophota bacterium | reverse complement strand
GGGAAGATAAAAAAGGGGGAGGCTCCAAACCAGGCCCTGGCGCGCGAACTTAAAGAAGAATTGGGCGTCGATCTGGCCGAGGCCCGGCACGCGGCAACGGTCCGGCACGCTTACACCCGTTTCAGCGTCCGGCTTTCAGCCTGGGAATGCCGGGTCAAACCCGATCCGGCCGTGGATCGAAAGCACCGATGGGTCAGTGCAGGAAAACTGAAAAAATACCCTATGGCTGCCGGGACCGTCAAAGTCTTGGAGGCATTCAGCATGAGTGCGGTGGATTTTTTTAAGAGGGCGTCGGCGGCAGCTCATAAGAAACCAGCCGCCCAAAAGTTTCTAAAAAAAACTTGACAATTTTTTATTGTCGTGTAAACTCTACTATGTTAATAGAGATTATAGATTTAATGGATTAGCCATGAAGATAACATATAGAGGAGATTACGCGCTGAAGGCTGTTCTTGATCTGGCCATACATTATGGAGAAGAACTGGTGACGATCCATGAGATGGCCAGGCGCATCGATGCCCCTGTCAAATTTTTAGAGCAGGTCCTGACGGATTTAAAAAAAGGCGGTTTCGTGGAAAGCCGGCGAGGTAAGGTGGGAGGGTTTTTATTGGCGAAGGCCCCGGACAAAATCACGGTCGGGGATGTCGTCCGATTCATTGAAGGCCCTATAGAACCCATTGCCTGCGTCCGGCATGAATATACGGCGTGCCGTGACGTCTATAAATGCGTATTCAGGAAAGTGTGGCAGGACGTATCCGCGGCGACATCCGGCGTCATCGATCATGTCACGTTCGAAGAACTGGCCGCAAAGATCCATAAGGGGCCGTTGACCTACTGTATTTGAGGCAAGAAGGTGTGCCCTCAAAGAGATTTCTGTTGAGAGGGATCGTGATTTTGGGGATAATAGTGTGTTAACGCACAGGAGGGCCTGGAGGAAAAATGGCGAAGAACGAAAAACAATTGAGAATTGAGACCTTGGCGCTCCATGGCGGGCAGGAATCCGACCCGGCCACGGGCTCGAGGGCTGTGCCGATCTACCAGACGACGTCTTATCAATTCAAGAGCACGGAACACGCCGCTAATCTCTTTGCCTTAAAAGAGTTCGGCAATATCTATACGCGCCTCATGAATCCGACGACCGATGTCTTCGAGAAGCGCATCGCGCTCTTGGACGGCGCCGCCGGGGCCCTGGCTGTTGCCAGCGGCCAGTCAGCCATAACGCTGGCGCTTCTGAATATCGCCCAGGCAGGGGACGAGATCGTCTCAGCCGATAACCTCTACGGCGGGACATATACGCTTTTTCATTACACCTTCAAACGCCTTGGCATTACGGTTAAATTCGTCAAATCAAACGACCTGAAGGCGCTCGAGAAGGCGATCACGCCCAAGACCAAAGCCGTCTATGCGGAATCTGTCGGCAACCCGAAGCTGGATGTTGCAGATCTTGAGGGTATTGCGGCCGTCGCGCACAAAAACGGCGTGCCTTTTGTCCTGGACAATACGGCGACGCCGTATCTGTTGCGTCCGATCGATTTCGGCGTGGATATCGTGGTTTATTCCGCGACAAAGTTCATCGGCGGGCATGGGACGTCCCTCGGCGGCCTCATCGTCGATTCCGGAAAATTCGACTGGGCCAAAGGCGGCAAATTCCCGCTCATCGCAGGCCCTGATCCGAGTTATCATGGGATAGATTTTGTTGAAGCGCTTAAACCTTTGGGGAACATAGCCTACATTATCAAGGCGCGCGTCGCCTTGTTGCGGGACCTGGGGCCTGCGATTTCGCCGTTCAATTCGTTTTTGCACCTTCAGGGTTTGGAGACCCTGCCTTTGCGGATGATCCGTCATTCGGAGAATGCTCTGGCCGTGGCGAAATTTTTGGAAAAACATCCCAGGGTTTCGTGGGTCAACTATCCGGGTCTCGACTCGAGCCCCGAAAAAGCGCGTGCCACCAGGTATCTGCCCAAGGGCGCCGGCGCGATCATCGGTTTCGGCATTAAAGGCGGGCTTGAGGCTGGAAAAAAATTCATTAACAGCCTGGAGTTGATCTCGCACTTGGCTAATATCGGCGACGCCAAAACCCTGGCTATTCATCCGGCGACAACGACGCACCAGCAATTAAGCTCCGAGGAACAGCTGGCGACGGGCGTGACGCCGGATTTCATCCGCCTTTCCATCGGGATCGAGCACATTGATGACATCCTGGCGGATATCGAACAGGCATTGTCTAAAACAAGTAGACAGTAGACAGAGAGATTGCTAAATACGTTTTTATTTTTTACTCCGGCTACTATCTGCTAACTACTGACTACTTTTAAGCAGGGGGTATTTATGTCTAAAATATACGACGATATCACCCAGACCATCGGCAACACGCCTTTGGTCCGAATCAATAAACTCAGCGCCGGCCTTGAGGCGACGGTCTTGGCGAAGCTGGAATCTTTTAACCCGCTCTCCAGCGTCAAGGATAGGATCGGCTTCGCTATGATCGAGGCCGCAGAAAAGGCGGGCTATCTTAAAAAAGACTCTGTTATTATCGAGCCGACAAGCGGTAATACGGGGATCGCGCTGGCTTTTGTGGCGGCGGCCAAGGGGTACAGGTTGATCCTGACTATGCCGGATACAATGAGCATCGAGCGCCGGCAGATGCTCAAGATCCTCGGCGCAGAGGTCGTCCTGACCGACGGCACGAAAGGAATGAAGGGTGCGGTGGAAAAAGCCGAGGAGCTCGTCAAGACGCTGGCCAACAGTTATATGCCGCAACAGTTCAATAATCCGACGAACCCCGATATCCATCGCCGCACGACGGCCGAAGAGATATGGAAAGATACGGACGGCAAGGTGGACATATTTATCGCCGGGATCGGCACAGGCGGCACGATCACGGGGGTAGGAGAAGTTTTGAAAAAAAGGAAGCCTTCTGTTAAGATTATAGGACTTGAACCCAGGGATTCTCCTGTTCTTTCCGGAGGCAAGCCGGGGGCCCATAAGATCCAGGGGATCGGTGCGGGGTTTGTCCCGCAGGTGCTCATGCGGGAGATCGTCGATGAGGTCATGGCGGTTTCGAACGAAGATTCCGCGTCGATCGCCCGCCGCCTGGCAAAGGAAGAGGGGATTTTCGTCGGGATTTCCAGCGGCGCGGCCATGTGGGCGGCCCTGGAAGTCGCCAGGAGAAAAGAATCCAGGGGGAAGACGATCGTTGTCGTTCTGCCGGACACAGGCGAGAGATATTTATCGACGTGGTTGTTTCAGGGCGCATGACGCGGCGAATAAGTCGCGTCGGCTGTGCGTGCCCGCGGGGTCGCAGTTGCGGCGGGTAAGCCGCAACACGGTTGGCGACTCCTGGCGAGAAGGCGAGCCAGGCCGGGTTTACCGGTGGCCGATCGGGTGTGAGCGGGCCGGTGTCGAGCACAACCTTGAATTTTCAATTGATGTTAGGCGAAGACCGGACAGGCAGTAAGTTGACCGAAAAGGATATGGACAAAAAAAATAGACTAGGGGTCGTCGAGGCCCAATATTTTACCTTCGCCGAACCGCCGAACGAGCTTTTGTTGGAGGGCGGCCAGAGGCTTGGGCCTATCGCGCTGGCCTATGAGACTTACGGCAAGCTCGATGCCGACAAGAAAAATGCGGTTTTGATCTGTCATGCCTTGTCCGGCGACGCGCACGCGGCGGGGTTCCATCCGGGCGAAAGCGATCCCGGCTGGTGGGACGCGATGATCGGGCCCGGCAAGGCCTTTGACATAGATAAATATTTTGTCATCTGTTCGAATTGTTTGGGCGGCTGCAAAGGATCTACCGGCCCGTCGTCGGTCGATCCCGCGACAGGCAATCCCTATAGCCTGGGCTTTCCTATTATTACGATCGGCGATATGGTTGATGCCCAGAGGCATCTCATAGACCACCTGGGGATCGACAAGTTGTTGTGTGTCTGCGGCGGCTCCATGGGCGGGATGCAGGTGCTTCAGTGGGTGGCATCATACCCTGAACGCGTGCGTTGCGCCATTCCCATCGCGACAGCCATGAAGCACTCTCCGCAGCAGATCGCTTTCGACGAGGTCGGGCGCCAGGCGGTCATGGCTGACCCGGAGTGGAAAGAAGGCGCCTATTACGGCCACGGCCAGCCGGAGAGGGGTTTGGCGGTCGCACGCATGATCGGGCATATCACCTACATGAGCGACACCTCGATGGAAGAAAAATTCTCCCGCCGTCTCAAAGAGAAAGATTACAGTTTCAAGTTTACGACAGACTTTGAGGTGGAGGGCTATTTGCGTTACCGTGGCGACAACTTCGTCAAGCGGTTCGATGCCAATTCTTATTTGTATATCACCAAAGCGATGGATTACTTTGATGTTTCCGGCGGCCGCCTGATCCCGCCGGGCCGTCAGGTCAAGACGAGGTTTCTGGTGATCGCGTTCCGCTCCGACTGGCTCTATCCTTTATATCAGTCCCAGGATATCGTCCGCCAGCTGAAGATGAGGCATGCCGACGCCACATATTGTGAGATCAATTCCACTTACGGCCACGATGCTTTCCTGCTTGAGATCGCAGAAGAGACGCATCTGATCAAGCATTTCCTGGACAAGACCTATAAGGGGTATAACGTCCGATGACATTCAATGCCGTCCGCCTTGATCATAAGATCATCTATCAGATCGTCGAGCCCGGCTCAAGGGTCCTGGATTTGGGCTGTGGAACGGGTGACCTGATTCACTTCCTGGCTAAGGAAAAAGATGCCAAGGTGCAGGGTATCGAACTTTCCGAAGAGGCGATTTATAAATGCGTTGAGAAGGGCTTAAGCGTTTTTCATAGCGACATTGATTCGGGCCTGATCGAGTATCCGGATAAGTCCTTTGATTATGTCATTCTTAACCAGAGCATGCAGGAGGTCAAAAAAGTCGATTTTGTCTTAAAAGAGGCCTTGCGTGTCGGTAAAAAAGTCATCGTCGGATTTCCTAACTTTGCTTTTTTCAGAGCTCGCCTGTGTTTATTTTTTAAAGGCCTGGCGCCTGTGACGCTGTCTTTGCCTTACCGCTGGTACAATACGCCGAACCTTCATTTCCTGAGCATCAGCGATTTTAAGAACTTCTGCGCAGAAAAGAATATCCGCGTTCTCGAAACATACTTCCTTGGCCGTCGTCGGCTGATCCATGTCCTGCCGAACCTCTTGGCCCTAAATGCGATTTTTGTTATTCAGTCCCCTTTGTAGAAAACAGTCAATAAAAGGGAGATTCCGGTCCTTTTTTCGTTTGGTTTTTTAAGATAAACTACCAACAGAGCTCGAGAGCCTTCGTCTTTGGCCTTTGGACAGATCTGCAGGGCTGGCAGCGGGGGATTGAAGAGCCGGGAGCAGGCCATGCCTTTTGTAAACCTCAAGGTTGTCGGGAAGTTGTCCCGCGAGCAAAAAGAGCAGATTGCAAAAGAATTCTCCGATACGCTCTTGCGTGTCGCCAGGAAACCTAAGGAAGCCACTTATCTGGTTATTGATGAGGTGGATGGTGCCAATTGGGCGCAAGGCGAAAAGTTCTTTGGCTAACGTCGATCTGACGATCAAGATTGCCGGCGAGGCCGGCCAGGGATTGCATGCGATCGGCGGTCTTCTGTCGCGCGTCTTTGCGCGGGGAGGCTATCACGTTTTCGCCAACCAGGTCGTACAATCCCGCGTCCGGGGCGGCCATAATTGGTTTTCGATCCGTGTTTCCGACCGTCCCGTTCACGCCCCTTGCGCCCGGACGGACATCCTTGTTGCCTTCGATAAAGAGAGCGCCTGCCATTTTAAAGAACTCACCGAAGATTCCGTCGTCATTTTCGATTCCAAGAGTATAGAGTTATCCGTGCCGAGCCGGACGGCGCTGGATGTGCCGATGGCAGAGCTGGCATCCCGGGCCGGCGGCAACAGACTCATGGCCAATACCGTTGCCGCCGCCGCCGTGCTTGGGCTTCTTCATTGCGATCCGTCGGAACTTTTTAATTTTTTACGCCGGAGTTTCGGAAAAAAAGACGCGCAGACAGGAGAGGCGAATGTGAAGGCCGCGGAGGCCGGATATGATTTCGCTCTCAAGAAAAACGAAGGCAAAAGGCGGGCCGGTTTCGGCCCGCCGGGTCAAGCGCCGAAGATGCTTATCGGCGGCAGCGAAGCCGTTGCCCTGGGCGCCCTGGCCGCGGGATGCCAGTTCATCTCCGCTTACCCCATGAGCCCTTCGACGGGGATCATGACATATTTGGCTTCCAAGGCGGCTGATTTTCATATGGTGGTCGAGCAGTCGGAAGACGAGATTGCCTCGATCAATATCGCTTTGGGCGCTTCTTTTGCGGGCCTGCGGGCGATGACGGCCTCCAGCGGCGGCGGATTCGCGCTGATGGCGGAGGGATTGAGTCTGGCGGGCATGATCGAGACACCGATCGTCATCGTCCTGGCGCAGAGGCCTGCGCCGGCTACGGGATTGCCGACGAGGACCGCGCAGGAAGACCTGGAGTTCGCGATCCACGCCGGGCATGGAGAATTCGCACGCGTGGTGATGGCGCCGGCAGGCATCGAAGAGTGTTTTTACGCTACGGCCAGGGCCTTTCATCTGGCCGATAAGTACCGGATTCCCGTGATCATCCTCACGGACCAGTCTTTGGCGGATTCTTTTGCGTCGATCGATGCGTTGCGTCCCGAAGACGTCGTCATCGAGCGCCATCTTATGTCCGAAGAGGACTTAAAGCGCGTCCAGGGCTACAAGAGTTTTCTTTTGACGAAATCCGGCGTTTCTCCGCGCGCCTTGCCGGGGAACCCTTATTGTTTTGTCACCGCGGACAGCGATGAACACGATGAGGACGGCCGCATCACGGAAGATTGCGACGTCACGCGGCCCCGGATGGTCGAAAAACGCAATCGCAAGACAGTGGACTTATTGAAAGAGATGAAAGGGCCGTCCTGGTACGGCCCGAAGGACGCCAGGGACGTTTTGATCGGCTGGGGATCGACGCGCGGCGTCCTGCGTGAAGCCGCCGATAATCTCCTTCGAGACGGCATCAAGGCGGCCGCGGTCCATTTTGAGGACCTGTGGCCTCTTGACCGCAAGCATTTCGGGTTTTTGAAAAAAGCGCGGTTTGCTGTCGTCGTCGAGAATAATTTTACGGGCCAGTTTGCAAATCTTATCACGCGCACGACCGGTATCGCCATGGCCCGGCGTATCTCTAAATATGATGGGCTGCCGTTTACCGCCCAAGAAGTCGTTTCCGCCTACAAGAGGCTCAAGAAGGGAGGGCGACGCTGATGCGCCCTGAAGACCTTGGAAATTTTCAGACAGCCTGGTGTCCGGGATGCGGGAATTTCGGTATCCTGGATGCCCTGAAAGATGCTCTAGTCATGCTGGACCTGGACATGCACAAGACCGTCCTTGTGTCCGGGATCGGGCAGGCGGCCAAAGAGCCCCAGTACTTGAATTGTAATTTTTTCAACGGCCTCCATGGCCGGGCCATCCCGGCGGCCACGGGGATCAAGATGGCCAATAAGGACCTTCACGTCATCGTGACGTCGGGTGACGGAGACATCTACGGCGAGGGCGGGAATCATTTCATCCACGCCATCAGGCGCAATATCGATATCACGGTCATCGTGCACGATAACCAGGTCTACGGACTGACCAAGGGGCAGGCGTCTCCCACCAGCGATATCGGTTTTACGACCAAGGTCCAGCCGCGCGGCGTCATTAACGAGCCGTTGCATCCCCTGGCGATGGCGGTTGCCCTCGGCGCAGGTTTTGTGGCGCGGAGCTTTTCCGGGGATAAACAGCATCTTTCGTCCATGATCCAGCAAGCCGTTCAATTCAAAGGGTTTTCGCTTGTCGATGTGCTTCAACCCTGCGTCACTTTCAATAAAAGGAATAATTTTTCCTGGTATAAACAACGGATAGAACCCCTGCCGCAAGATTATGATGTTCATAACAAAGTTTGGGCATTTGAAAAGGCCCTCCAGTGGGGCGATAAGATCCCGGTGGGGGTCATCTATCGGGACGGGCGTTCGTCCTATGAAGATGCCTGCGGCCTCATGGGGGAAGCATCTATTCTTTCCCAGGGGCCGAACCCTGCACGCCTCAAAGACCTCCTCAAAGAGTTTTTCTAAGGCATGATCCTTCCCGGCCGTTTTTAAAAAAATCCCTTCAAAAAGACAGGGGCACGCAGTAAAATAGGGTAGCTTTTTAATCGGTGCACAGAAATCCCGTTGTTTCAAAGGGCACGCAGAAGTCCACAACAATAACGATGAATCACAACACCGGCAGATTGAGACAACTGCATCATCTCGGCCAGAGCCCGTGGTACGACAATATTGATCGCCGCCTGATCGATGGCGGCGAACTCAAGGGCCTCATCGACAGGGGCATCATGGGCGTGACGTCGAATCCTTCAATTTTTGAAAAGTCCATTGGGTCTTCGGATGTCTATGACGAGAAAATCCGGCGGCTGAAAGCCGCGGGGAAAGACCTCTATGCCATCTATGATGAATTGACGGCCGATGATGTCCGGGACGCGGCCGGCCTTCTTATGGGCGTTTATGAGAAGACCAGGGGGGCGGACGGTTATGTCAGCATCGAGGTTTTACCGGAATACGCCCATGATTCCTACAAGACCATCGAATATGCCCGGTATATTTACGATAAGGTCGGACGCAAGAACATCATGATCAAGGTCCCGGGAACGGGCTTGAGCCCTGAGGCAATACGCGCGCTCATTGCCGACGGCATCAGCGTTAACGTGACGCTCATTTTTTCCCAAGAGCAATATGAGCTGGCATCCCAGGCTTACCAGGATGGTTTGCGCGACAGGATGCGCCGGGGGGAGGATATCCAGCATGTTTCTTCCGTCGCCAGTATTTTTGTGAGCCGGATCGATACCAAAGTGGACGGCCTCCTGGATGTTTTTATCGGCCGGGAAATGGACCTTGAAAAGAAAGCCGCCATGGAAAGTCTGAAGGGGAAGATAGCCATTGCGAATTGCAAACTTATCTACCAGCGGTTTAAACAACTTTTTGCGGATGACAGGTTCGGCGATATCAAGGCCAAAGGAGGCAGGATCCAGAGGCCTTTATGGGCGTCGACGAGCACGAAGAATCCTGCTTATAGCGATTGCCTCTATGTGGATAACCTGATTGGGCATGATACGGTCAATACCCTGCCGCACCAGACGGTTTTGGCTTATGAAGACCACGGGCGTCTGGGCTTCACTCTCGAGGACGACCTGGAAGGAGCTGTTGTTTTGCGGGCGGAGATCGAGCAATGCGGTATCAACCTGGACATGGTTTGCCGCGAAGCGCAGAATGAGGGACTGAAGGCCTTTGAGAATTCTTTTCGGTCTTTGTTGGATACACTCAAGAAAAAAATCGGGTGATTTTTTGTAAGTTGAAGGCTGTGAAGCACTTTGATATAATAGGGGCGTTGACTTTGCAGGCTGAAATTGGAGAGATGCCGGAGTGGTTGAACGGAGCTGCCTGCTAAGCAGTTGGCCTGGGCAACTGGGCCCCAGGGTTCGAATCCCTGTCTCTCCGCCATTTTTCGCTTTGCGAAAAATGGCGAGATCTCGCCCGCCAGCGAAGCTGGCGAGGCGGTTCAGCCATGTGGAAATAAATATGCATCACGTCTATGTTTTGATCAATGAGGCAAAAACATGAA
>JAQUOM010000060.1 GCA_028717105.1 Candidatus Omnitrophota bacterium | reverse complement strand
TGGTCAACATAGGCCTGCACTGCAGAAGGTTGAGCTGGAATTCCCCTCTTTCCTTGAAATTCACGGTAAATTCGATATCGACAGGGTATCCATAGGCCTTCTCCAGGACTTTCAGGAGTTTCTGCATCTTCTGCCTGAATCCGTTCTGCGACAGGAGCCTGTCAAAGGTAATGATCCAGCGAGGCTCCTGCGCGCCATCCGCGCCCTGGGCCTCGCGATCCTCTGTCCCTATCAGATCCAGATGCACATCTATCTTTTTGCCAAGAAGATCGTCCAAAGAAACCGTCTGAAAGGCGTTTTCTTTTATGTTGAGCACGTCTACGTCGTGCTGGGAAAATCGCTGCGCGTCTCCGGCGCCGGCATGGGCCTTGAGCAACGGCTCATCCAAAGCCGCAATGCGCGGATAGTCGCCCTCGACGCGGTTAACGGCCCTCGTCCCCAGGCCGAGGACCAGACGCAGCATCCCGGCCTCCGGATCCATGGACTTATTCCAGACAAAAGTATTATAGGAGATCCCGACGCCGGCGACATCCGGGAAAAAATATCCCTTGTGGAAGGCGCCGGAGACGCGCTGGACCAATAAGGCCATCTGCTCGTCGACCTTGTCCAGCCCCCGCTTAAGCCGGTAAGCCAGGGCATCCTCGCTCATGGTCGAGGCGTAGACCCTGTGGACGGCCCCGATGAACGCGGCCAACCGCTCTTCCGGCGTCCCCTGGTTGACCAAAAAGACGCTCTCGTACTTGCCGGCAAAGACGTTGCCGTAGCTGTCTTCCAGCAAGCTGCTGGAACGCACGATGATCGGCGACTGACCGAAATAATCGATGATACGCCGGAATTGCTCTTTGATCTCCTCGGGAAAAATGCCGCCCGACAACTTCTCCCGCAGGCCGCGGGCAAGCCTGAAATAACCGTCTTTTGTCCGCTGCGCCATCAGCTCCTTCCACCAGCCGTTCTCAACGATATAGGTATAGAAAACGTCCGAGCCGATATAAAAAGAATCGTGCGGCTCAAAAAACTTCTCCGCCTGGAGCGTTTTCTCCTTCAGAAGAATATTGCGGGCCACCAGCATCCCGACCGACTTGCCGCCGATAAAGCCGGTCCCGATCATCCGCGACCTGATCGTCAAAAAATCCTCCAACGTCAGATAATCCTCGGCCAGCCGCAATATTTTCTCGTCGCGCGAGATAATAAGCCTGGATATCTGGTCGGCCAGCTGTTCCCTTTTGGCGCGTGAGACGCCTGCCCGGCTGCAAAGGTCTTCGGCTTTCATAAAAAGCCTGTCCCAGTAGTCCAGTTTCTGCTTAACGCTCCTCTCGCCGCTTTTAAAGACGCTGGAGAACAGACGGGCCGTATCGCCGCTGCTGGCGATGGGGACGAAGCGGCCGCCTTTTCTAATGTGGGGCAAAAACATCGTCGGAGAGTAACGGTTCCAGACCTTCAGCGGATGGATATAATAGTTGTTCTTGTGATGGTAGACGTCGACAAGGAGCTGGGTGGTGTCGCGGATACGCGCCACCGTCATAAAGGAATGCCGGTGGCGCAGAATCGAAAAATAGGCGATCGTATGCAGCTCGAAAAGGAACGGGCAGGTAATCTTAAAGAAATTCCCGACCATCAGGTCGTTAGACCAGGCAAAAAGCAGGTCCGAAAGGCAATCGAAGACGTAATAGACCCCCTCGCCTTCTTTCTGGATGATGCGATTGATCTGGGCCGAAAAAGATTCGAACCCCGTCGAGGCATCCAACGTATAAACGATAACGGCTTTTGATTTTTTCAGAAGGGGCTTATGGCTGGCGAACCTTATGTAGACAACCCTCTTCTTCTCCCCGCTGGCTTTTTTCACAAAAGGAAGGACGACACCCCGGTAATCGTCAATGGAATCCAATTGCCAGACGACATTATCGCCCAGCTGCAATCCGGTGATGACCTGGTCCAACCCTTTGTCTCCCGTGCTGACCATGTTCAAATCCTCTCAGCGGCTCTCATTTTATCATGCGTCCTTTTGGATATTCTTCTTAAAAAAACGGTCCTTAGCGATCATCGACAGCATCATTTTTCAAAAAGACGCTTTTTTTCAAAATGGCGGGCGATGGCCCACGCAATCGCGTAAAAAAACACGGCGCACAGCAGCCCCAAGACCACACTGCCGATAAACAAAGGATAATAGAATTCGCTAAACCTCGAAAGGTTAAAATTCCTGATATAATCCCAGGAAAGAGGCGGATAATTTTCGCGGGCAAGCAAAAAACGGCCGATATCGTAAGACGTCCAGGTGATCGTCGCTATGGTCGGAGGCAAAGAGATATTCGTACCCAGCAATATCGCCAATTTATTGGCCCTGGGGATAAGAATCGCCGCTATCACACAAAGCGCCGTATGAAGGCCGTAGAGGGGAAGAATGGCGATAAAAGCGCCGATAGCCACGCCCAGGGCGATTTCATGCGGGGCATGATGCGCCTTAAAAACGCCTGCCAGAACGGATATGATTTCCCTGACGCCCTTGTTGGACATGGCTAAAGAACCGGCACCGCCTTCTCAAAAATCATGCCCTTCCCGTTTCTAAGATCACTTCGTAAATATGCGACCGCCGGATCTTTCTTAAAATAAACACATAGTTTTTATAACGGACCTCTTCTTCCGCCTGCGGCGCCTTGCCGGATAATTCCATAAGCCACGAGTTCAATGATTTTTTCACAACAGGGATATCTTCCCCCGTTTTTTCTTTGAGAGTTTCAAGATCGACCCCTCCGCCTGCCACCCATCTGTTGTCCGCGATCTGATAAACATAGGCGGGCAGCAGGTCGTATTCGTCTTCTATATCCCCCATAATGGCTTCTATGACGTCTTCCAGGGTCACGAGTCCGGCGACCCCTCCATCTTCATGACGAACAATCGCCATATGCTGATAGCTTCTCCTGATCTTGCCGAGAAGGCCTGCCACGGATTCATTTTCTTTTACCTCGAGCACAGGCCTGCAGATCCCCTGAAGCGAGGGATCCCTGGGGTTCGTCTGAAGAGCGCTCACAATATCTTTAAAATTAACGTATCCGACCACATCGTCCTTGTTGCCGCCCCTGACTAACGGAAAACGCGTATGATGATGCAAGTGGGCCTCAAGAAGGGCATCCGTCAAAGACATATCCGTAGACAAATCCTTCATCTCTTCGCGCTTAACCATGACATCCGAAACCCTCTTCTCCGAAAGCTTGACGGTCTGAGACAGGATCGTTTCCTGGTCCTTATTGATAATATTATCGAGTGCGGCAAAGCGCGCAAGGACCGATATGTCTTCGATCGGGCCTGATTCGGCCCCTTTGCCCTTTTTGTATTCAAACGGCCGGTTTAAAAAATGGACGACCGAAACAAAAGGACTGAATAAAGAAACAAGATACTTGAGAGGCGAGGCGCTCAAAACAGCGATGCCCTTGTTATACCTGACGCCGAGTGTTTTAGGAAGGATTTCCGTCCACTGTATCATGGCCAAGGAAAAGGCAATGGAAAATACAATGATCCATTTGGGCCCAAAGAGCTCTTCAAATTTTGCGCCGGACAAAGCCGCCCCCACCGTATGAGAAAATGTGTTGATGATCAGGATGACGGCAATGGGCCTTTCGATATTTGATTTAAAATTTTTCCATATCCTGGCTGCCAACGGCCTTTTCTCCGCCATCCTCCCGATATCGGCAAGAGACAAGCTCAAAAGACACGCCTCAAGGACCGAACACAAGAACGAAATACCCATCGTGACGACGATAGTTATTAACAAGATGGCCATACCCTGCTTCTCCTCCAAAGCGTTGCGGACGAACAAAATGGAAAGATCGCTGCCGTTTATTTCTCTTCTTCCCTGAGGTCGGCCAGCGTTTTCTGCAATGCGGCCAGGTCTTTCTCGTTGGCCAATACCAGCAAGACGTCGCCGCCCTCGATGACCGTCTGCCCGGCAGGGATCACATATTTATCTCCGCGGGAAATGAGCACGATCAGGCATTTTTGCGGGATGTTCAAATCCATAAGGCGCTTGCCGACGGCCACCGACGCATAAGGAACGATCAAATCAGTCAGCTCGGCATCGATGCCCTCCATCTTTTCAAATTCAATGGGGTAATGGCGCCTGTTGGCAAGAGGGGCGCTGACATTCAGGATCCGGGAAACAAACGGAATAGACGTCCCCTGAATAAGCACAGAGGTCAGGACGACAAAAAACACCACGTTAAAGATCGTATCCGCCTGCGGGATACCCGCCAATAAAGGAAAGGTGGCCAGGACGATCGGGACCGCACCCCTCAGGCCTACCCATGCGACCATGGCTTTTTTTCCGAAGTTCATCCGGAACGGCAGGAGACACAGAAGAACGCTGACCGGACGGGCAAAGACCATCAGGACGATCGCAAGCATCAGGGCCGACCCCATGACCGCAAAAAGATGCGAAGGAAAAACCAGGAGGCCCAGCGTTAAGAACATCACGATCTGCATAAGCCATGCCAGGCCGTCGTGGAACCTCATGATCATCTTTTTGTTCAAAAATTCGTGCTTCCCTATCACCAATCCGGCCAGATAAACTGCCAAAAAACCGTTGCATTTTAAAATGGAGGCTATGGAATAAGCGAGCAATACCAGTGAAACCGTCAAAACAGGATAAAGACCGTCGTATTCCAGCTTGATCCGGCTGATGAGCCCGACGCTCATTTTCGCCATCGCGTATCCCACAAGCGCACCGCCGCCCATATCCAGCACAAAGCGGGGAACGAGCGAGGCGGTGCTCATATTGTTCGTTGTCAACATACTGACAAAACTCAACGTCAAAAAAACGGCCATGGGATCGTTGCTGCCAGATTCCAACTCCAAAAGCGGCTTCAAGGGGCTCTTCAAGCTGATATGCCTGGATCGCAAGATGCTAAAGACAGCCGCCGCGTCTGTGGATGAAACAATGGAGCCCAGCAATAATCCCTCCAATAAAGAAAATTTCAGGATAAAAACAGCGAAGGAACCGACAACGAGGGCCGTTAAAAAGACGCCGGCGGTTGCAAGAAGAAAACCCGGCAAGACTACCGGACGGATATCCTTCCAGTTCGTATCAATGCCGCCTGAAAAAATAATAAAGATAAGCGCAACGGTCCCTATTGTTTTAGCCAGCGACAAATCGTCAAAATAGATCTTGCCCGGGCCCTCGGACCCCGCCAGCATCCCGATGACCAAAAACAGCAGCAATGCCGGAACCGCGAACTTATCCGAAAGTTTGCTGGAAAATATGCTGATTAAAATCAGCAGGGACACCCAAAGAAGGGTTATTTCAATCGATATCGGCACCAGACACCTGCCTCTCCATTATCGTCTTTAAGGTATTCAAATCCTCTTCCACCCATCCGATATCCCTGGCGAAATTTTCATCCGGCATGCCGGGTTGCTGGAAAACCGTAAAGATAACTTCGCTCCCCGCAGCATTGGATACGACACGCATGGGAACAAACACTTCCCTGCCTGAAACCGGGGTTAAAAAATGATCGAGGACTCCCCCGTCGTTCTGTCGGGCGATCCTGGCCTTCACAGGGCCTTGCGGCGTCCCGATCATCCAGCCGCCGCCCGTTTTCCGGACAGACTTGCAGAAAGTCGTCGCCCACTTCGGCAGGTTCGCGAGATCCGACACGAACCCATAAACGGTTTCAGCAGGACACGCAATGGAAATACTCAATGTTTTTGATCTCAACATAAAAAAACAAAAATGCCGGACAATCCTATTTATGCCTGTATTTAACAACCCTTACCTTTTCTAATGTCATCAGCCCCTCGACGACAACTTCATCGAGAAAGGGCAGGATCTTATTAAGATTCTCTTCCGTATCGACAATCTCAATGACCACGGGCAGGTCTTCGGATAAACGTAACAATTTTGCCGTATGCATGCGGCTGTCAGCGCCAAAACCCATGATCCCGCGCAGGACCGTGGCGCCCGCCAGATTCAATTCCCTGGCCTTAAGGACGACCTGCTCATAAAGGGCCTTCCCCTGATAAACATCGCTTTCCCCTATAAAAATCCTCAGCAGCATCCCTTCCTGCGGCAGCTTCATCGCTCCCCTCCCCTATTTCGCAAAATTAATAATCATCCTGGCGGCCCAGTAACCGGCAAATACCATGGCAATACCCAGAATATTGGAAAGAAAAATATTAACCAAAGCAATGGCATGTTCCCCGTCACGCCATAAATTGAAATTTTCGAGCGCATAGGTCGAAAACGTCGTGAATCCTCCCAGAACGCCGATAAAAATAAACATCCGCGTATTTGACGAAACAGCCACAACTTCAGACAATCCCCACAAGAGACCTATCAACAGAGAACCGGTGAGATTGACCACGAAGGTGCTTATGGGAAAAATCCCATAAGAATATTTATAATCCAGGCCTGAAACGATATACCTGGCGACAGCCCCCAGCGCCCCACCCAAAGCAATGAGAATAAGCTTAACCATTACACGACTCCTCTAAGTATATGAGGGATAAAAAAATAGCGCTCTCTCTCGGGAACGCCTCTATCATAACACGTTATGGTTTATCTGAAAATGCGCTTCTTGAAAATTGCTTTCTTCTGCCTGCCTCAACTGATCACGGCCGCTTCCAAGGCAGGGAAATATCAACAACGAGAAGGCGGCCGGCAGCGCGGGGCCCTTCGTTCTTTTTGAGGCCGGTTTTAGAAAAACCGAATGTAACGGTCGTATGTGCTTGAATACAGGGCCCGGCGGCACGGCCGTTCAAGGCGTCCAGACCGGAAGGCACGTCTAAAGACAACACGGGTATGCGAGAGTGATTCACGAGGTCGATCGCCCTGTCATAAGGAGGCCTGGCCGCGCCTGAAAAACCGATACCGAAAATGGCGTCAATAACGAGGCTGCCATCTCCCAGGGCGCGTCGTAACGCAGGGGCGTCTTTTTCTCCCTCAAAAAAACGGATCGGGCATCCCATATTTCCAAGGATAAGAAAGTTTTTCCGGGCATCCCCTTTGAGTTCTTTGGCCCCCTTGATCAGAAAAACTTCCGCTTTAACGCCATGGTTTAAAAGATGCCTGACACAGACAAATCCATCCCCGCCGTTATTGCCCCTTCCGGCAACACAGACCGCCCGCTTCTTCTTTCCGGCCAGCAACCACAGGGCCTCTTCTGCAGCCGAGCGGCCAGCATTTTCCATCAGAATCAAGGACGGGATCCCATATTTTTCCCGGGCCAGGCGGTCCAACCGCTGCATGGCCGCAGGGGTTATGACTTTTTGCATTTTTTTGACAGAACGGATGCCCTTCCCCATAAATAGCTAAACCCCGGGACCGCCGAGGACCTTTAAGACGATGGTGAATTTTGTCCCTTTATCCTTTTGGCTTTCCACAGTGATCGAACCCTGGTGCAGGTCAATGATGCTTTTAACGATCGAAAGCCCGAGACCGGTCCCTTCCGTCCGGTTCTTTGTGGTAAAAAATGGGTCGAATATCTTAGGGATGAACCCTTCCTCTATCCCTGCGCCCGTATCTTCCACTTCCACGACGATCGCTTCCTTCTCCGGCATAAAGATCCGGTCTTCCTTATTTCCGGTCCTGTGTGCCGGCGGCTTGAGTTTCGACACGTAAGAACGGACATAGAGTTTTCCGCCCTTCGGCATCGCGTCTGTGGCATTATTGAATAAATTGACGAACACCTGCCCCATCTTGCCGCTATCTAACAGCGTTTTAGGCAGATCGTTTCCCATCTCGCATACGAGCTCTACGGAATTAAGCCTGAGTTTGTGATGCACGAGCTCGAGAGAGCTTTTGATCACGGGATTGATGTCTTGCTGTTCCATTTTTAATTCTTCTCCCCGGGAAAAATCGAGAACGGCACGGACAATGCCGTCGGCCCTCTTGATACTATCCTTCATCATGCCGAGGATATCGTGGCAATTCCCCTCTTCCTTCGGCAGTTTTTCCTCAAGATAATTGATCCCCTGCAGGATGATCCCCAGGGGATTCTTGACCTCATGCGCAATACCAGAAGCCATCCTGCCTACGGCCTCCATTTTCTCGGCATGGATCAGCTGGACCTGGGTCTCTTTGAGTTTTTCCAGGCTTTTTTCCAGCCTCGCCCTGATCTGCTTGTTGTCTTCCAGCATGCTTGTCGTTATTTCACGCAGCCTTATCTCCTCTTCCAGGGCCCGGCTTAACTTTTCCTGCGCCTTCTTGCGCTCGGTGATGTCGCGGATAACAGCCAGATAGAACCTCTTCTTGTCGGCATCGAAGGTGTTGACGTTGATCTCAACCGGAAATTTTTCCCCGTTCTTGCGCACATGCACCGTCTCAAAAAGGACGCGGCCTCCCTCATGGACCGGCGCAATCTGCGGTCCGAACATCTCCCGGACTTCAGGTGCGCGCAAAGAAGTTGCATGCTTCCCGATCAGCTCGTCGCGGGTATAACCGTAAACATCCTCGGCGCGCTCGTTGACTTCCAGAAGGTTAAAATTCTCGTCAAGGAGGATGATCAGATCGTTGGCATATTTAGTCAGATACCCCAGACGCTTGGTATATTCCAGTATCTTTTTCTCCGCCATCTTGCGCTCGGTGATATCGCGGAAGGTCCAGATGCGTCCAAAGTATTTTCCGTTCTTGTCTATGACAGGCGACGAATATCTGTCAAAAACCTTCCCGTCTTTAAACTCGACTTCGTCTTCGCTTGTCTCGTTTTTGTGGGCATAGAGATAATGAACCTTGTCCAGGAACTCCCGAGGGTTTGTCGTCCTTTGCACGACATATTGCAGGAGCGCTTCATCGTTCGTATCGTTGATGACATCCTGCGGCACCTGCCACAAGTCAAGCAGGCGCTGATTGATCAATAGCCTCTGCCCGTTTTCATCGATCACAAGCAGTCCATCGAGAGAGGCTTCTTTTTGGGCTTCAAGAAATTCCGTTTTTCTCTTTAACTCTTCTTCTATCTTTTTGAGCTCGGTAATGTCATTGCCATAAAGGTTGACATAACCGAATTCAACGATCGGCGTTATATGGAAAGAATACACCTGCGTGCCGCAGACAAGATCGCAATGCTGCTCTGAACCGCTCTCTAATGCCCGAAAGGCCAAATCCCGCAACATGGATGGAGCCGCTTGGGCGACTTGAAGATGCCAGTCCGCCAGATACTTCAGGGCGGAAGGGTTCACATAGATCAGCCTGCCGTCTACGGCAATGCGCAGGACCGGGCTGGGATTCTCGGTGGGAAATTTCGCCAGGCTTCTGATCTCGTCTTCAGCCGGCCGGCGCTTGGTGATATCTGAATAGATCGATACAATGAGGCCCGAAGGCAATTTTAATACATAATTCTCGGTCCAATGTTCGATGCGCTCGTCTTTATAAAGGACGCCCGGAAGGTATTCCGATACGCCGCTGTTCCAGACCCGGCGCATGGTTTCCAAAAGACCGATGTCTTGCGCCGACGGAAATACCTCGGTCATCCTCTTATCGATAACGTCTTTCCGTTTAACCTGGGATATTCTTTCTCCCGCCTTGTTGAGGTTGACAAAGACAAAATCCCTTCCTGCATCGATCGCCCGGAAAATAGCCACGCCGTCTGCCATATTCTCAAACAGCTGCTTGAAATTCTCTTCGCTGGCCTGCAGGGCCATCCGGGATGCCACAAGCCGTATCTTTTCCCGCTCGTTCTTTCTCTGAATGAGCAAAAAGCCTTCCAAAAGGACAAAAATCAACACCGTCACGATCGCCGGCGGAAGAGAATGATAAATGATGCGCGTCATCCAGTCGCGCGCACTGATATCCATGCCTAATACGGCGATCATTTTACCTGTCGGCTGATCGACAACCGGAACCGCCGCGCTCACCCACGTGCCCCAGCGGTCGGATGCCGGGCCTACAACAACCTCTTGGCCTGTCGTAAAAACATCATGCATAGGCTTCGAGATCTCGCTATAAACCTGTCCGGGAGGAGAGTAATCCTGAGAATCGGATGGTTCGGAATCCACAAAGAAGAAAACATCTCCGTTTGGCAGCTGCCCCATGAGATAGGTAAAACGGCGCTGCGGGTTGGCAGTACATGCCAGGGCCAGCTGCTCCTTAAGACGCGCGTAGGCC
>JAQUOM010000059.1 GCA_028717105.1 Candidatus Omnitrophota bacterium | reverse complement strand
TGTCCAGACCTTCTTGAACTCCCTGAAGTTGATCTCCGGATCGAAGTTCGTCGCAAAATATCTGCCGTGGCTGCCGGCATTCACGTCCAGGATATCGATCGTATCGATCTTGTCGAAATAATGCTTCACGGCCAGGGCGCAGTAAGCGTTGACCACGCCGGGGTCGAAACCTACGCCGAGGATGGCCGTGACCCCGTTTTCCTTGCAGCGGTCTTTACGCTTCCATTCATAATTTGCATACCAGGGCGGATCTTCGCAGACCTTGGCGGGATCTTCGTGGATCGCCGTATCCATATAAGCGGCTCCGGCCTGGATACAGGCCTCAAGGAGCGACATATTCTCGTAAGCCTGGGCGAGATTGATAACGATCTGGGAATGCGTCTCTTCGATCAGTTTGACGGTCGAAGGGACATCCAGGGCGTCGATCCTGCAGGAATAAAGCTTTTTTGCCTTGTCTTTGAGATGGCCCTTCCTGTTGACGCTCTCGATGATGGCGTCGCACTTGGCCAGAGTCCTCGATGCGATGCAGATGTCGCCCAAGACGTCATTGTGCTGTGCGCACTTATGCGCCGCCACATGAGCCACGCCGCCAGCCCCGACAATGAGTACATTTTTCTTCATCTCAAAAAACCTCCTCTGGCTCCTCACTTGTCACAGGTCACGAACAAAAACAGAAAAAACACATCATCCTCTGCAGGGCATCCTTGTTCTAAGAAAGGCTCGCCACGTAATCCCGATAGCCAAACCTCCGCACGACGTCCGTAGAGCCGTTAAGGCGTTTGACGACGATAGACGGCATCTGAAGGCCGTTAAACCAGTTCTTCTTGACCATCGTATAACCGGCGGCGTCCAAAAACCGGATCTCGCTGCCCACCTTGAGCCGGCGGTCCAGGCGATACGTGCCGAATATATCCCCTGCCAGGCACGACCGGCCGGCGACCATGTATGGGAAACGTCCCGGCAGCTCTTGCCGAAGCCTGGCATTCTGACGGTAGATCAGCAAATCAAGCATATGGGCTTCGGTGGACGCATCGACGATCGCGATGTCAATCTTGTTACGGACGACGTCAAGCACCCGCGTCACAAGCTGCGCCGCCTGCGTGATGGCGGCTTCACCCGGTTCCAGATAGACCTGGATGCCGAACGTCCGGCCGAATGCCTTGAGTTTCTCGCAGAACTTACCGACAGGATATCCTTTTTTGGTAAAATAAAATCCGCCACCGATGCTGACCCACTCCAGGCGCTTCAACACATCCCCATAAACGCGGCCGATGCGGTCCAGGTGCCGCGCAAAATGTTCGACATCATCGTTCTCGCAATTGTAATGGAACATCACGCCGCTCAGGCGCGGCAGTGCTTTTTTTAAAGCCTGCCGGTCCGTGACACCCAGGCGCGAATATTTCCTCGCCGGGTCCGCGAGGTCGAAACGGGAAAAACTGGTGCCGGGGTTCACTCTCACGCCGATCCGGCAGCCCTGAGCCCCGTTACGCATGGTATTTGTATCGGGATGGGCCAAACGCCCCAGCCTTTCAAGTTGTGTGAACGAATTAAAGATGACTTTGTCGGCGAAGCCGCTGACCTCTTTGACGTCGTCATCGGAAAAAGCGACGCAATAGGCGTGGACTTCCTTGCCGAATTTTTCATGCCCGAGGCGCGCTTCATAGACAGAACTGGAAGTCGTCCCGTCCATGTAACGTCTCATCAGGCCAAAAACGCTCCACGCCGCAAAACACTTGAGCGCCAGAACGAACTTGGCGCCGGATACCTCGCGGATATGCTGGATAACCCTGAGATTTTTCAGCAACTTTTTTTCGTCGATCAAATAATAAGGCGTATTTAAAATCATCTGAATTCCCGCCTTGGCACGGAAGGCTTCGTTCATTCCGTAACAGGTCTTGATCGGTTACCCCGATACGCCGGATACACTTCGTAAATTTCTTCGAAATTCACTTCGTTGGCGTACGGGGCTAATTCGGCCGACGGCTTACGTTCATTCGGGTTATCGCCCTCGTTCCGTAAGTCGCGGCCTCATTAAAAAAATAAGCCTGACCTGTAGACGGCACAACTTCAAGCGAACCGTCGCCATAGCGGTCAAGCCCCTGAGGAAACGAGACCATGATTTTTCTTATTTCCATCTCTTTTAAGGAAGGCTCCTTGTCGAAAAAACCTGAACCCCGTCAGAAATACATTTTTCTGACGGGGTTCGGCCTGATTGCTGTTATCTTATACGAATTTATTTTGTTAATCAAGAAAATTCTTTGAATTTCCCCGATTCTTTCAGCCCGGCAGGGCGCCCAACATCGCCTGCAAATCCTGCTCGGGCGTCGTGATAAGCTTGAGGTCGAACTTCTCCTGCAGGACCTTGAAAACCCCCGGCGTCAGGAAGGCAGGCGGCGTCGGCCCGATCCGCATCCCCTTGACACCCAGCGACAGCAACGTCAGAAGGATCGCCACGGCTTTCTGCTCAAACCAGGAAAGGACGACCGACAAAGGCAGCTCATTGACGCCGACCCCGAACGCCTTGCTGAGAGCAAGCGCGATCTGGATCGCGGAATAAGCATCATTGCACTGCCCGACATCGATGAGCCGCGGGATGCCGTCGATCGCACCAAACTCCATTTTATTAAAACGGTATTTTCCGCAGGCAACGGTCAGAACCACGCAGTCCCTGGGCACCCGTTCGGCCAGGCGGGTATAATAGTTTCTCCCGGGTTTGGCGCCGTCGCATCCGCCGATAAGGAAAAAGCGCCGGATCTTGCCGGCCTTGACCGCGGCGACGATCTTATCCAAAAGACAAAGCACCGCCGTGTAGTGAAAACCTGTCGCGATCTTCTTGCCGGGTGCTTCTCCCAACGCAGGGAGTTTTTGGGCCGCGGCGATGACTTCGGAAAAATCCCTGCCCGTGATATGCCGCACCCCTTCGACGCCCGCGATCCCGGTCGTGAAAAGCCGGCCGCGATAGGAATCTTTAGGGATCATGACGCAGTTCGTCGTCACCAGGATCGCTCCGGGGAATTCATCGAAATCCTTCCTCTGTTCCTGCCAGGCGTTACCGAAATTTCCAACCAGGTGCTTGAACTTCCTCAGCTCCGGGTAGCCGTGGGCCGGCAGCATCTCGCCGTGCGTATAGACGTTGATGCCCTTGTCTTGCGTCTGATTCAGGAGCTCATAAAGATCCAAAAGGTCGTGCCCTGTCACAAGGATCGCCCGTCCTGCCTTCGTCCCTGTCTCGACCTCTGCGGGACGGGGTTCGCCGAAGCGTTTCACGTGCGCATTATTCAGAAGCTCCATGACACGCAGGTTCACCTGCCCGCATTTCAACGCGAGGCCCAAGAACCGCTCGATGTCAAAATCGACATTGGTCAACGTCGCAAACATGGCTTCGTGCATAAAGGCGTCGACGTCGTCATCTTTGGCCCCCAGCTCGCGGGCATGATAGGCGTAGGCGCCGATGCCCTTTAAACCGAAAATCAGGGTATCCTGCAAAGACGCAATGTCCTCATTTTTTCCGCAGACACCCTTGACCGTGCATCCCGCGCCGTTCGCTGTTTGCTCGCACTGATAACAGAACATGCTCATTGTCATTTCCTTTCTGTTTAGGTCACCCTGTCTGGCTGTAAAAAGGCATCCACCATGTCACCCGTTGAATTTCCAATAATCAATCAAAAAACAAAAGACCAAGGAACAAATTGGATATTTTAAAAATTGGGGTTTCATTGGATATTGGAAATTGGGCATTGGTAATTTTCTTGTGCCTCGGTGTTATTAATTCTTTACCGTTCCTTCGATCGTCACAATGACCGTCTCAACGGGGATCTGTTGGCCTGCGCGGGCCAATGCTTCCTCCACGATCATGTTCAACCCTCCGCAGCAGGGCACCTCCATGCGCGCAATCGTCAAAGAACGGATCCGGTTTTGTCGGAACATCCGGGCCAGCTTATCGGCGTAAAGATCGGCCCGGTCCAGCTTGGGACAAGCTACCAAAAGAACCTTGCCTGAAAGCAAGCCCTGATGAAGATCCGGATAGCTGAACCCCACGCAATCAGCCGCAAGCAGGACATCCGCGTCCTGCAGGTACGGCGCGTCAACAGGGACGAGCGCCAACTGCACCGGCCAATTCATCATCTCAGAGACGGCGTTTTCTGTTTTCTTGCCGGCCCCTGCGCAAGCCCGCTTCTCCTGAAGACGCCTGGTCAGGCCTAAGGCACGGGCCGACGGACATCCTCCTGTCGACGGGCAGCGGCCCGCCGCCGCGCCATCGCCGGACGGCTGCATTTCTTTTTGTCCTGCGGCCGCCTTTTCATCAAACGCTTCAGCCGGACGCTCAACCATCCGGATCGCGCCTTGAGGGCAAACGCCGAGGCACGCGCCCAGGCCGTCGCAATAGCGGTCGCTCACAAGTTTTGCCTTACCGTCAACGATTCGAAGCGCCCCTTCCCGGCAATTCGGGATACAAAGGCCGCAGCCGTTACACTTATCTTCGTCGATCTCAATGATCTTCCTTGCCGCCTGTATCGCTGGTTTCATGGTCTTTCCCCCTTTCACAAAACGAGGATAACGCGGAAAGGAAAAAACATCCTTGACTTAAGTCAAGGATCCAAAAATAGTCTTCAAGCGCCGGCTGCAAGGCGCCAGGGCGACGAGCCCTTCCCTTGTGCCCATCGTTTGTCAGCTGGCCGCTTTGTCAGCTTGACGGCTCGGCGGCAACTGAAACTTGAGGCTCATGGACTGCCCCGTCCAGGGGGAAACGGCGGGACACGGAGACCTATGCAAGGGGTTCGCCTGAGCTCAAACGCTCGAGCCTCGGACGGTCTAAAAGCTGGACGTGTTTTTTGCGGAGACGCAGGATGCGTTTTTTCGACAGATGGCGGATGATACGGGAAAAGGTTTCGGGAACAATGCCCAGCCTCGCAGCCAACTCATTCTTGTTGATATCCAGATCAAAACGATCGCTGTCGAGCTGAACGGCCATATCCAGAAAATATTTGGCAAGACGGGAGGAAGCGCTTTTTAAGGACAAATCTTCAATGAGGCCGTTAAAAAACCTCAGCTTCTCGCTTAAGGAAGCAAGGACCGAAAGCGCAAGATCGAAATGCCGTTTCATCAAATCCAGAAAATCCCTCCTGGGGACGTAAAGGAGCTGCGTATCTTCAAGCGCTTCGGCAAAGGCCGGATACCTGGCCATACCGCTGAAAAGAACGGCTTCAGCCACAGCGCCGCCTTCGGAAATAATATGCAGGATTCTCTCTTCGCCCGAAACAGACAGCTTGAAGACCTTGACCCGCCCGCTCAAGACAACGAAAAAACCCAGGGCGGGTTCGCCTTCGCGGAAGATCGAATCCCCCGCCGCCGCCGTGCGCGCGAAAGAAAAACCCCTGATCGCCGAGAGATAAACGGGGTCTATGCGGCAAAATAAAAAACACTTCTGGAGGGGAAGATGATGGTTTTTCACCGAAGGTCGCGATGGCTGCGGCGAGAACAACGCCCGGCTGTTCAACAATTAAGGCTTCTTTGAATCGGTCGTATTCGTGGCATGCAGGAGGCCTCCGAAAAGACCGACGGTCTCTTTGACGATCCCTGTGGCCTGGTCCACGGTTTTCATGGCCACATCCTGCGCCGTCCGGGTCGTCTGGGAAACCAGGTCTGTCCCGGTCTTCAACACGGACGTGACGCTGTCGGACAATCCTTTGACGTTAATGTCGGCGAGGTCCTTGACGCCGCTCTTGAGCAACGATTCTACGAGAATGACGCGTATAAGGTTCTTCGGATCGTCGATGTTCTCGAATTTTTTATCAAGATTGATGTCGTACGTTTTGACGGACGCAGGCACGACAGAATAATCCCTCAAAACCACCTTATCCACCCTCAGCTGGAGCGTCTTGACCCTGACAGGAGGAAGTTTGGCGGGGCCTTCCTGTTTCGGCTTAAGAGCGACGATGCTGTCTTTGAGGCGGCCGACATTGCTTGTGCCATCCGCTTTCTTGACGACCTGGAATTCGCGGATATAAAGCGCAAGCTCGTTTAAATCATAGGCACCCTTCAAAACCTTTCCCAAGTCATAGCGCACATAAAGCGCCGGGATGTCCAAAAAAATCCTGTCGTCGAACCCGGCGGGGTTATACACTTTCATGTCCCCGATATCAACTACGGATTCCCTGATGCCGAGCTTCAGGCGGCCGACCTCAACGGAAAATCCCGTTAACTGTTCGCCGACCTTGTCGACAAGGACCTTGACGATCGGTTCCCGGAACAAGACGATGCCGGACAGAAAAAGCAAAAACAGGACAACGATTTTCATCAAGGCCTTCATCAAACGCCTCCTAATCCCTTCTTGACGAGATCGCTCATCATTTTGCCGTCGCAGGCGCCTTTTGTCCTGGCCTGGACCTCTTTGATCACGCGACCCATGTCCTTGAGAGATGCCGCGCCCAATTCGGAAATCACGGATCGAACGACCGTCTCCAGCTCCGCGCAAGACATCTCCTGCGGCAGGTAACTTTTCAAAATGCTTAATTCGTTCTTTTCCTTATCTGCCAGGTCCAGACGCTGACCTTTTTCGAATTGCGCGATAGACTCCTGTCTTTGCTTGGCCAGTTTCTTGATGACCGCCGCGACATCCGCGTCGTCAAGTCTGTCCTTCTTCTTATCGATCGCGTAATACTTCATTTCCGAACGCAAGAAACTCAATGTCTGCGTGCGGGCCTGGTCCCTGGTCTTCATGGCGTCCTTGAAATCGATCATGATCTTCTCTTCAAGCGTCATATTCTGCCTCCTGACCTTCTCTTTCTAAAACCAGATCCTTAACGCCTACCCGAACAATATTCACAGGAAAACGTCGAGGATTAAATTCGGACGGATCACGGATCATTTACGTTCACCTGCCGCGCTCGGCAGCGGTTTCGTAAATGATGTCCTCATTAAAAATACCACGATGCACCGACGATATACATATTCGCGTCGATACCGCCGTTAGGCTCCTTGATAGACGCGTTGGACACGTGCCGACGCCGGTATCCCGCATTGATCGCAAAGTCATCCCTTAAAAAATATGTCAGGCCCGCGCCGCCGGCGGAAGCAAAATTGAACTGCGTCGACTGCTCGTAGGTCGAAAGGGTCATGTAATACAAGCCGGACCCTACCTCAATATAAGGATAAAACTTTTGTGTCAAAGGATAGGAGTAACGCAGCATGAAACCCGCCCCCATTTCTGCGTTCGCGTGCGGCGCAAAGATGGAACTGGCAAAGATTTCATAGAGAAGCTCGAACATGCCCTTGGGTTCCCAGCCGAACTTCTTCGTAAAAGGCTTGAGATCAAAACCAAAGCGCACCCCCAGAGGGACCGCTTCCATATCATCCTGGTACTTCAGGTCCGCGCTGATATATCCCCCGAAAAACCCGATTTCCTGCAGCCACTGGCCGATCCCTTCCTGCGCCCGCTCTGCGAACACAGGGGAAACCGCGCAGGATAAAACCAAAAGAAATACCAAACCTGCCGACATGACACGACGCACTGCTCTCTTCATCCTCCACTCCTTTTTTAAGTACAGACATCCCCCCGCATCTTCGTTTTAAATCGACCTTCCATATCCCTCGGCCCCCTTGCCCCCCTCATCGGGCGGAAAAAACAGGCCCTACCGCATCTCAAAAAATCGCCGGCGCGCTATGTTCCTGTTTTTCTGTCAAATGTGTTCGCATTTGACAGGAGCACAGCGACATCCTGAGCTAGCCAGGGGCTCAGCGATGCCACTTCGATCTTCGTTGTCGCCGGATCGACCGGCGTAAAAAACAAACCCACCTGTGTCGTATTTACGTAGCCGGCGAAGTTCATCGCCGCCAAATATTCTTTGTCCGGGCCCGTCATATAGACGTTCGCTCCCTGGGCCCTGAGAAGGTTCATCGACCATTCGAAGGCCTCCGGGCGACCGGTCTTGACCACGACGATCTTTGCCTTGGCCCTCGCCTTTTCAAGATGGGAAATCGACGTCCCCCAGACTGTCTTGGCCCCTTCTTTCAGGTGCGCGCATCCCGTCAATACAGAAACGGAAAGAAAAAAAACGATAATGAGAGGGAGAATCTCCCTGATCTCGGCCCGGATATGTTCAAGCCGGTCTTCTAAATCATCCAGAGCGGCATCCATGCCTTTGACGGCGTTTTTCAAGAGGCCCCGCCAGGCGAGATTCGCCGCATTCTTCGCATGGACCTTCTCCATGGCTGCCTGAAGATAGGCGATTTTCGCATGGATCCTCGCGCACTTGCGCTTGAGAGAAGAAATTCCGGGTATGGTCTTGCAACAGGATTTGGACGGCATAAAACCCTTTCTTTGTTCCAGGAATACTTTATTATATCTTTTCCTGAAAAAAAAGCCAATGGAAAACAATGAGGGGTCCAGCCTTCATGACGAGGCTTTCTTTTTGGCGCGTTATTCCTTATAATGGCTCTATGATCTACGACCGTTTCCAGGAAGAAGCCATCTGCCTGATCAACCAGGGCTGTTCTGTCGTCGTCTCCGCCCCGACGGGAGCAGGAAAGACCGCCATCGCCGAACACGTCATCACGGAATCCATCGCCCGGCATACCGGCGTCATTTATACCGCACCCATCAAAGCCCTCTCCAACCAGAAATTCAGGGATTTCCGAAAGATATACGGAGAAATGATCGGTATCGTCACCGGCGACATCTCCATCCATCCCCACGCACCCGTCCTCATCATGACGACCGAGATCTTCCGTAACAGGATCCTCGATGAACCCGAAACCCTCAAAAAATACTCATGGGTGATCTACGATGAGATCCATTATATCGACAATCCCGAACGGGGCACAGTATGGGAAGAGTCCCTCATCCTCCTGCCGGAGCACATGAACTTCCTGGGACTGTCGGCGACCATCCCCAACATCAACGCATTTGCCTCCTGGCTGCAAACCATCCATCAAAAAAATGTCAAGGTCGTCGTAGAAAACAACAGGCCGGTCCCCCTCCACATCTTCTTTCACAGCCAGGACCGGATTGCCGACAAGATCGACGCGAGCCGCTCGCCTTATGACGCCGTCAGGCCCAACCGCATGGAGACCCTGATCGGCCATATCGAACGCAACCGGGGGCTGCCTGCGATCTACTTCGCTTTCAGCAGGAAAAAAACCGAAGAGCTCGCATGGGAACTGCGCAAGCGCAACTTCCTGACGCACGAAGAAGAGACGCGCATCATGGAACTCTTCGAACGGCTTTGTCAACGATACGACCTCCGGGATGACGCATCGGCAAAAAGTATCCTTCCCCTTGTCAGGCGCGGGATCGCCTTCCACCACGCCGGAATGCTGCCCACGCTCAAAGAAATCGTCGAGCAACTCTTTACCAGCCATCTGTTAAAACTGATCTTTACCACGGAGACGTTTGCCCTCGGTATCAACATGCCGAGCCGCTCGGTCATCTTCGACGATGTCAGAAAAATCTACGGCCGCTACGCGCGCAACCTGAAAACCAGGGATTTCTATCAGATGGCGGGCCGCGCCGGCAGGCGCGGGATCGACACGGAAGGTTTCGTCTACTGCCGCATCCATCCGTCCAGGGTCAGGCCCGAGGAAATCCGGCGCATCGTTTATGGGCGCCCCGAGGACGTCAGGAGCCAATTCAATACGTCTTACGCCACAATCCTCAATCTTTTTGAACAACACAAAGACCGTCTCCTCGACATTTATCCGCTCTCCTTCCACTTTTTCCACTCCCGAAAGAACGAACAGAAAGAAGCGGCGCGCCTGCTGGAGGCAAAACTCAGGCTTTTAAAAGAACTCGATTTCATCAGGGACGGAGTCCTCACGGAAAAAGGGCATTTTGCCAAGGCGATCTACGGCTACGAACTGATCATTTCGGAACTCTATGAAAAGCGCATCCTGCCTTCCCTGGATGTCTATACCCTGGGGAGCCTGGCGGCGGCGGCTGTCTTCGAGCCCAGGAGGAACCAGAAACCCCCTCTCCGACTGCCCCTATGCTGCCGCCCCATCAAACAAAAAAGCGACACGCTCTACGAGACCCTGCGCGCCAGAGAACAACGGCACAGGATCTATCCCGTCTCCAAAAGGCTCTGGTGGTACCTGTCGGCAGCCATGGAAGCCTGGATGAAAGGCGAAGACTTCAAAAAAATCTCGGGATTGACCGATACGGACGAAGGAGAAATCGTGCGTTACTTCCGCATGACCCTGCAGGTTTTCAAGGAGATGCTCGACATCAAGGGCCTGACGGACGACATGAAAAACAAGGTCACGCAGGCCATCCGGCTGATCAATCGCGACGAAGTCGATGCGGAAAAACAATTGCGGGAAGGATAAAACAGCCGACGCCGATAACTCTTTTAGCGGATCTCCGCACGATCACCGGCCAGG
>JAQUOM010000058.1 GCA_028717105.1 Candidatus Omnitrophota bacterium | reverse complement strand
AAAAAGACGTCCCCAGAAGATCATATGGACGTCTTTGTCTCATACTACTCCACACGCACGAACCTGTATATATGCACTCAGAAAGATATAATGTTATAACCGTTTGACCGGCCTGTCAATATTTTTTCTTTTTGTGTTTCTTTAACGCAGGGTGTTCGGGCAGGCCGGGGGCCGGAGCAAACAAACCGGATCGCCTCACCCGGGCGGGCAGATCAATTGTTTTCTTTCAATTTTTCCGGATGATGCTTAACAACCTCTGCCTGGACCATATAGATGACATCTTCGGCGATATTCGTGGTATGGTCGCAAATACGCTCCAAAAAACGGGCGATCAGCAATAACTGCACCGCCCGCGGCGCCGAAGAACAATCTTTGACCATATAGTCATCGACAAGTTCCTGATGGATTAAGTTTCTCAACTGATTTGCCTCTGGTTCGGATGACAAGACCTCCTTGGCCAACGCGATATCCCCTCTTACGAAAGAATCTATGGCCGCCTTCACCATTTTCTGCGCCACCGCGGTGAGCTTCGGGATGTCCACGAGGGGCTTCAAAAGCGGTTTCTCAACCAATTCGAGGGTCCGTTGGGCGATATCCACCGCTATATCCGCTATCCGCTCAAGCTCTGCGTTGATCTTCATCCCCGTTGTGATAAAACGCAGGTCCTTGGCCATGGGTTGGTAGCGCGCGATGAGGTCGATACACTTTTCGTCAATCGTCAGCTCCAATTGATCCACAACGGCATCATGACCGATCACGCTTTTGGCCATCTCCAGATCCCGGTTCTTCAGCGCCTCGACAGATTTATAGATGGCCTCCTCGGCCAGGGCGCCCATCTTAAGGATGTCCTCATTTAACTCTTTTAATTCCTGATCAAAATGTCTTTCCATCGGTCAGCCTCTCTTTCACCCTCTCTTTTAACCGTATCTGCCTGTAATATAATCTTCCGTGCGCCGGTCTTGCGGCGCGGTAAATATTTGGACTGTATTGCCGAATTCGATCAATTCACCCAGCAGCATAAAACCCGCATCATCCGAAATCCTCGCGGCCTGCTGCATGTTATGCGTGACTATCATTATAGTATAACTGTGTTTGAGTTCCCGCATTAATTCTTCGATGCGGGCCGTGGCCTGCGGGTCCAGGGTCGAACAAGGCTCATCCATCAAGAGCACATCCGGTTTGACGGCGATGAGCCGGGCAATGCACAAGCGCTGTTTCTGCTCCAAAGACAACGACAGCGCCGAGGCGTGAAGCTTGTCTTTCAGTTCATCCCACAAAAGGACGCTTTTCAAGCTATGTTCAACGATCCCGTCGAGTTCATCCCGCGAGGCACCGTCGCCGTGGATCCTTTCTCCGAAAACAATATTCTCATAAATGGATAAAGGGAACGGGTTCGGGCGCTGAAATACCATGCCCACCTTTTTACGCAATGCAACTAAGTCCATCAGCGGATCCAGGATATTCCGGCCGTCGATCAACACCTCTCCGTCAACGCGGACGCCTTCGATCAAGTCATTCATCCGGTTAAAGACCCGGAGCAGCGTCGATTTGCCGCAGCCGGACGGGCCGATGATGGCCGTGATCTTCTTCGGCTCAAAAGAAATATTCACGTCCTTCAAGGCGTGAAAATCGCCGTACCTCAGGTGAAGATGTTTCGTGACTATTTTACCCATGATATCAACCGAACTTCCCGCTGATGTAATCGTCCGTGCGCCGGTCCTGCGGTGCGGTAAAGATCCTGTCGGTCTTATCCAGCTCGACAAGCTCGCCGCTTAAAAAGAAAGCTGTTTTATCCCCGACCCTGGCCGCCTGCTTGACATTGTTCGTCACCAGGACGATCGTATATTTCTTCTTGAGCTCGACCATGGCATCTTCGACCTTTGCCGTCGAAACAGGGTCAAGCCCCGAACAGGGTTCGTCAAAAAGAATCACTTCCGGCTGGACCGCCAACGTCCTTGCGATGCACAAACGCTGCTGCTGGCCGCCGGATAATTTAAAAGCCGACTCATCCAGCCTGTCCTTGACCTCATCCCAGAGATATCCCTGCCGGAGCGCCTCTTCTATCCTTTGTTCCAACTCATGCTTATTTCTTACGCCCTGCATTCTTATCCCGTAGGCCACATTTTCGAAAATAGACAACGGCAGAGGCAGGGGAAGGGCGAATACCATGCCTATTTTACGGCGTAATATTTCCACGTCCATCTCCCGGATGTCCCTCTTGTCCATCTCAACGGCTCCGGACATCCTGAAGGCCGTATGAAGATCGCTCAGGCGGTTGAGCGTGCGCAAAAAAGTAGTCTTCCCGCTGTTGGAGGGGCCGATCACGCTTAATATCTCATGGGACCAGATCTCCATGTTCACCCGCCTGATCGCCCGAACAGAACCAAACCATACGCTGAGATCGCGAACCTCAAATTTTACCCCGCCGGAAATCGATCCCCTGTTTTCTGCCGGGGGGCGGACCGCCGATATTTTATTTCTGAAGGGGATTACCATTTTTTCTTCTTTCTGAATTTGGTGCGGATGACGACGGCGATGATGTTCATGACCAGGACCAGGGCCAGAAGGACGAAAGCGGTCCCGTATCTTGTCTTTTCATCGACATTGGGCACCTGAGTCGAGATCACATAGAGATGATAGGGCAAGGCCATCGCCTGGTCAAAGATCGAATGAGGCAGTCGCGGCAGATAAAAAGCGGCGACCGTAAAAAGGATCGGCGCTGTCTCACCGGCCGCCCTCCCCAGGCCCAGGATCGTCCCTGTCAGGATCCCCGGTATGGCGTTAGGCAAAACGATATGCCGTATGGTTTGCCATTTGCTGGCACCCAAAGACAGGCTCACTTCACGGAAAGAAGACGGCACGCTCTCCAGGGCCTCGCGCGAGGCTGTGATGATGATCGGCAGGATCATGATCCCCAGGGTCAGAGACCCCGAAAGGATGGACGCGCCGAACTTGAAAAACACCACAAAAAGAGCCAGGCCGAAAAGCCCATAAACGACCGAAGGCACGCCGGCCAGATTGACGATGGCTAATTTGATAAGCCGGGTCAGCATATTCTCCCTGGAATATTCGCTTAGATAGATCGCCGCAAGCAGCCCTATCGGCAAAGCAAAGATGATCGCCCCTGTGACCAGATATACCGTCCCGACGATCGCGGGGAATATCCCGCCGGCCCGCATGCCCTGACGCGGGATATCCAAAAGGAACTGTCCGTTGATGGCCGGCAGCCCTTTCTGGACGATAATAACGACAATGAGCCCCACAGGGACCACGATCAAAAGAGTGGCTAAAAGCAAAAAGAAAAAGGCGATATTTTGCGTCCGATGAGGATGGCTCATGATTGTTTTTTATGTAAACACAGGTCGGCTGTGACGTTGATCGCAAAACTGATGACGAATAAAACAATGCCGATAGCGAACAAGGCAAAATAATGCTCGCTCCCGACAACCGCCTCCCCCATTTCAGCGGCGATGGTCGCGGTCAATGTCCGCACAGGCGCCAGAATACTCCGGGGGATGACTGCGGCATTGCCCGTGATCATCATCACGGCCATGGTCTCGCCGATCACGCGGCCTATGCCGAGCATCACCGCCGCGAGGATCCCGCTTGATGCCGCAGGCAGCATGACCCGCCATATGGTCTGCCAGTGCGTCGCCCCCAGCGCGAAGGCGCCTTCTTTATACGTCTTGGGGACGGAATACAGGGCGTCCTCGGCAATGGAAACGATCGTCGGCATCGCCATAAATGCGAGCATGATAGAACCCGACAGCGCCGTCAGCCCTGTCGGTAAATGAAACATGTTTTTAACCAGGGGCACCAGTGTCACCATCCCGATAAACCCCAAAACAACGCTGGGGATGGCGGCCAGCAATTCTATCCCCGCTTTAAGGACCTCCCTTATTCTCAGAGGGGCCACCTCGGCAATGTAAACAGCACAGCCGACGCCGATGGGCACGGAGATGACGGCCGCCCCGGCAGTCACAAGCAAAGAACCGAGGATCAAAGGAAGTATCCCCAATCGGGGAGGCTCGGAAATGGGATACCAGCTCTTGCCGAACAGGAATTTTAAGGGGCTTTCGATCTTAAACAGCGCGAGCCCCTCTTTGAGCAAAAAGAGAAATATCAAGATCACGAAAAAAATAGAAGCAAGGCCGCACAAAAGGATGAGCTTCTCAATAACGAACTCTTTGAATTTACGCATGGGGAACCTGGCAGCTCCGGCCGGACACGTTAACCGTTGATGGGAACAAAGTCCGTCTGCAACACGATCGCCTGGCCCTCTTTTGAAAGACAGGCATCGATGAACTTTTTAACAAGCCCTTGCGGTTGGCCGTTCGTATAGAGGAACAACGGCCGGGATATCGGGTATTTTCCATTGATGACATTTTCTATGGTCGGCGCTTCGTAAGCCGATGTCTCGTCCTTGGCGACCATCACCGGTTTTTGTTTAGGCGAAATATATCCCATGCCGTAGTATCCGATGGCCGAGGGATTTCCCGCCACTTCATCGGCGATGGCCTGAGACGAAGACAATAATAGCGCACCGGGCGCGAATTCTTCTTTGCTGTTGGGGTCGCCCTTCCTGAGCACGTGTTCTTTGAAATACACATGCGTTCCGGAATTAACTTCACGCGAAAGAATCACGATTTTCTTATCTTCCCCTCCCACTTCTTTCCAATTGGTGATCTTGCCGGTAAAAATCTGCGCCAGCTGATCGATGGTCAGCCTGTCTGCCGGGTTCCCCGGGTTGACGACGACGGCCAAGCCGTCGAGGGCGACCTTGATCTCGTTCGGATCAATGCCTTTTTGTTTCGCCAGGGAGATCTCCTTGTCTTTGATGTTTCTTGAGCTCATGGCAATATCGCAGGTGCCGCTGATGAGGCTGGAGAACCCCGTACCCGAGCCGCCGCCTGTCACCGCCACAAAATCGCCTGGGCTCTCCTGCATATACGTCTCGGCCCACGCCTGGCCTAAATTCACCATCGTATCCGACCCCTTGACCTGGATGGAATTTTTGTCTTTCGCCGCATAAGCCGGTGCCACAAGAAAAAACACTGCGAAAAATAAAAGAATTCTTCTTATCAACATCCTGCCCTCCTTTTTATCTTTATTATTATAATGACCTATATGATGCCCCTATTAAATCCATGTTAAATCTGTGTAAAATAAAAACCTCCCTTTTGCAAAGAGGCGTCGACGATATCATTAGAACTTCAGGTTCCAGTCAACCTGGACTAAAGTTTCAGGGGCCTTCCTTGATGTCCCGGCAATATTCCAGGAACGATAAACATCAATACCCAGGAACGTGTTTTTTGCCAGGCCAAAGGTAAGCGCGCCTTCGTGGCTTCTCATGCCGGTCTTGCCGCTATAACGGTCGGAGTCAGGGGTCGTATCAAGGACAGCATCTTTCTCAAGCATGGCATAGATGTACTTGAACTGCCAATCGCCCCATTTCTGGACTTTTTCGTGACCGAACTGAAACCCGAGGGCATAACCCGTATTCTTGTCCGAAATGGCCGCGTTATTCACGTACTCGCCGAATAGCTTCAGGCTCTCGACCTTCCATCCGACCGCCTTAAAAGGCTCTTTGATGGTGGCTTCAATCGCAGGACTGACCACGCGATAATCGTAGGCCCAGGCAGACCCGTTCTTGGTATTGCTGCTCTTATACCAGCTGTCCGTCGGATACGCCTTTCCCTTCACATTCGTCCAGTTATAGAGAGAAAAGGTGCCCTTGACTGAAACGTTATCGTTGAATTTATACTTGACCCCGGGCTGGACAAGATAGAGCATCACGGGATCGCTGTTTGAACTCGTGTCCGCCGTACCAAAGAGCGGACCGGTTTTCAGAAAAACCGTCGCACGGGGCCCCAGGTTCTGCTCCAATCCGAAAATGCCTCCTTCAGGGGTAATGTCCGTATCCCAAATCAGGTCCGTGGGCTCCCAAAGCACATCGCCTAAAGGCATCTTGCCGCCTTCAAGCGTTAACCACGAAAAAGGCAGATACTTGGCGTAAGCATAATCAAGACGGACCTCCATCTTGGTCGAATAACCTCCGTTTTTGTCCCCAAACGTGATGTTCGTGGAACGGGGGTCTCCGCCGGAATTAGTCGCCAACCCCACGCCGGCCATGAGCTTATCATTGACCTTGCCTTCCAAGCCGACCCGCACGCGCACGCGGCCGATATGCGTATCGCTGGTGACATCATTATCGGCTTTATCGTGCTTGTACTGATACCGCAGCCGAAAGTCCCCCTTCAACTTAATATTCCTGACCCAATCGGGCACGCCGGGGGTCTTGCCTTGCGCAGCTTCCACCTTGGCCTCTTCTTCGGTTTCCGTGCGGACCTGCGAAGCTTCGCCGGCAGTCAAAATACCTTTATCTACCAGCTTCTGAAGTAAAATGTCCACCTGGCCGGCAAAAGAATGGCTCACCCCTAAACACATGATGCCCCAAACTGCCAGAAAACCCCCAAGCAACCTTTTCATACCTTTCCTCCTTTTCTCTCGACACATGGACTTTGGTTTCGATACTCTTGTGCCACCGGCCCGGCCCACATTTCGCCGGGCGCGTCCGCCGAAGGCGCAGCCTCGCCGCTTTGCGACGGGCTAAACGGCCGGACTTATCCGTCCGGCCATCGCCCTCTTTAAGCCGCCGGAGCATCCTTTGCGGATCTTTCGCAAATCCTCTTCCGCTCCTCTCGTATATTCCGAAGCATCATGGATACATCAATACGGGCGGCAGAATTCATCGATCCTCCTGAATTCTTCGTCGATCATCCGGACAAGGAAATCCGCGCAGGCGCGGATCACCTGTTTGAAGATTTGTCCCATGGCCCGTTTTTTTGTATATGTCACAATGAAAATATAAAACACGGGCATTAAATCCGCTTCAAGGGCGAGTAAAAGATAGGTAAAGTATTTGGGCCGCCTGAGGGAGATCCTTAAGCGGCCCGAGTGAAGGACGACTGCGGGAAAGAATTCTTAGGGGGCTACGCGGGAAGAGTGAACCAGAACTTTGAACCAAAACCTTCCGTGCTTTCGACGCCGACATGTCCTCCGTGCAGCTCGACGATATGCCTGACGATGGACAAGCCGAGTCCCGTTCCGCCGAGTTCGCGCGAGCGCGCTTTATCGACACGGTAGAATCGCTCAAAAATACGGGGAATATCCTTCTGCGGGATGCCGATGCCGGAATCCTCAACGCTGACATGCACCTTGTCGTCGATCACCCGGCCGCAGATCCTGACAAAACCTTTGTCCTTGTTAAACTTGATGCCGTTATCGATCAGATTGACGAACACCTGTTCTATTCTTGCCCGGTCCACCTTGAGAGACAAGCCCTCGGGCAATTCATTTTTGATCTCGATGTTCTTCTTTTTCGACTGGGATGCAAACCCGGGGATCGCTTTTTCAACGAGCGCGTAGAGGTTGCAGTCATCGCGTTGAAGCACGATCTCCTTGGACTCCAGGTGCGACAACGAAAGCAAATCATCCACCAGGCGGTCAAGCCGGTCCGCATGGTCCTGGATGATCGCTAAGAAATTCCTGTTGTTCTTTTTATCGTCGAGTGCGCCCTCCAGGAGCGTTTCCACAAAGCCCTTGATGGACGTCAAGGGCGTCTTAAGCTCATGAGAAACATTCGCGACAAAATCACTCCGGATGGTCTCAAGCCGGCGCATCTCCGTGATATCGTGAATGACCACGAGGCACCCATTTACCGCCTCATTGCCGAAAATAGGGGTCGTATTCACTTCAAAAATCCTGTGTACGGGATACACAAGCGTTATCTCTGTCGAGAGCGGCCGGCCGTGTCCCAGGACGCTTTTGATGATCTCCGCAATGTCGTTATTGCGTATCGCCTCCAAAAAGGCCTTGCCCTGGACATCTTTTTTCAAAAGGCCGAACATCTTTTCGATCGTGGGATTGATGGACATGATGCGCCCGGCCCCGTCGACAACAATGACCCCCTCGATCATGCTGTTAAAAATCGCCGCAAGTTTCTGGTTCTGGACCTCGATCTCCCTGATCTTGTCTTCGATATCCTGGGCCATCTTATTGAGCGTGGCGGCGAGCTCGCCGATTTCATCGCCGGAGTGTTGAATGATCCTTCGGCTAAAGTCCCCTTCCGAGAATTTACGCGAGACATGGATCATCCTGTTGATGGGCTTGATGGTCTGCGACGCCAGCAGGGACCCCAGGATAAAAGCAACGCCTAAGGCCAAAAACAGGCCCAAAAGAATTATTTTTCTGACCGCCGACAATGTCCTCTCGACATTCTCCAGAGGCAGCGCCAATCTCAAAACGCCGGCGATATCGTCATTTTGTTTTATCGGCAAGGCCACATACAACATATCCATCTTAAGAGTCGAGGAATAACGCGTATCGATGCCCGTCAAGCCGGTCAAGGCGTCCCTGATCTCCGGACGATAGAGATGATTTTCCATGCCGGAAATCTCTTCATGCGATTTCCGGGACTCGGCCAGAACCTTCCCTTCTCTATCGATAATGGTGATCCGGCCGTCGATCTTTGAGCTCAGCCGCGCTGTTAACGCCTCCAGATAAGCGGTATCCCGCTGTTTGAGCCTTTCGGGAGAGATCTGGTCTTCTATGAGACGGGCCTGGCTGACGAGGGAAAACCGGATGTCACGGAGGGAATTTTCGCCTAGATTCCTGTCTAGAAAAAAGACGACAAAAACAAAGGATACGGCAATAAGCAAAACATACGAGAAGGTAAGCTTTATTTTAAAACTGTTCTTCTTAAACAAAAGAATCTACTCCTCTTCGAACCTATACCCGTAATTTTTGACGGTAATGATCCGTTTCGCCTCGCTTTTTAACTTTTTGCGCAGTGTCCTGATATGGACATCCACCGTCCGCGTCTGGATCTCAATCGCATGGTCAAAACCCCAGATGGTGTCCAGGAGATAGTCCCTGGAAAGGACCCTGCCCCTGGCCTTGATCAACGTCTTGAGCAGCTCAAATTCCTTGGCCGTCAGCTCGACGGGCTTTTCTTTGACCAGCACCCTGATCTTTGAAAAATCGACCGTCAGCTCTCCGATCTTCATTACTTCCGCCGACGGCCCTTTCTCCGTCATACGGCGCAGCACGGCCTTGATCCTGGCGACGAGTTCCCTGGGGCTGAAGGGCTTGGTCATATAATCGTCCGCTCCCAATTCAAGCCCGATGACTTTATCCGACTCCTGGACTTTTGCCGTCAGCATAATAATCGGGATCGCTGCCGTCTTGCTGTCGCCCTTAAGCGCCTTGCAGACCTCCAGGCCGTCCATGCCGGGGAGCATCAAATCTAAAATGACCAGATGCGGATGCTCTCGATGCGCCACGTCCAAAGCATCTTCTCCGTCACGGGCGGACAAGGTCTTAAACCCTTCTTTCTGGAGATTATACTCCAGCATCTTGACGATATCTTTTTCGTCTTCTACGATCAAAATCGTTCTTTTCATCGCATTCTCCTGTGCTCTTAAGAAATATCTTAACAAACAACCTATGACAAAACAACGGTATTCATGTTTTCTCAAGGGAACGGTCTTCTGCCAAGGCCCCGAAAAAAAGGCTGTTGATCTGCATCGATCAACAGCCTTTAGGTTTTCTTTGATCCATCCTGCCGGGGTAAAAAAATTATATCGCTTCCATGGTCGACGGCGGTTTGGGCGTGATGTTATAGGTCACGCTCACGACGCCGGGAACTTCCGTTACAATGCGCCGCGCCAAAAGACTAAGCGTCTCATAAGGAACCCTGCTCGGTTCTGCCTTGCGGGCATCGATGCTGTCCCAGCAACGGATCTCGATCTGCATGCCGAAATCTCTTTTCCCGTCCCGGATGCCTGTAACCCGGTCGTTATGGAGAATAGCCATGCACTGAAATGGCTTGACCGACACCAAGGCCTCTTCGGTGATGGCCGTCGCAAGGCGCACCATCTCGATCTTCTCCGGCGTCACCTCGCCGATGACGCGGGCGGCCAGGGCCGGCCCGGGAAACGGCATGCGGCTGAATATCGACGGGGGCAAACCCAGCGCCTGGGCCACCTTGCGCACGCCGTCCTTGCGCAGCTGGACCAGGGGCTCGAGGATCTTATACCCGAAGGCCTTCTGCGGATCTATGCCCAGCTGCTTGAACACATTGTGCTGGCGCTTGATGCCGGCGACGGTTTCGTCGACATCCGTCAGGATGGTCCCCTGCAAAAGATACTTGGCCTTGCTGTTCCTCACCAGGACGCCGAACACATCTTTATAGAAGGTACTGGTGATGGCTTCGCGTTTTTCTTCGGGGTCCGTAACGCCCTTGAGGGCCTTAAAGAATTTCTCTTTGGCGTCGATGACATCGACCGTAACACCCAGCCTCTTGAATAATAAAACGATCTGGCGCGCCTCGTTGCGGCGCATGATGCCGTTATCGATAAAATAGGTCTTGAGCCTCTTGCCCAGGGCCTTATGCCCCAGCATGGTCACCGCCGATGAATCCACGCCGCCGGATAGGGCGTTGATGGCAAAACCGGATTTGACGGCCCGGTCGATCTCCCTGACTTTTTCTGCGATGAAAAGCCTGGAACTCAGTTTGTC
>JAQUOM010000057.1 GCA_028717105.1 Candidatus Omnitrophota bacterium | reverse complement strand
TGCCCTGCACATCGCTGTCGTAACAACCCGTTGCAACATAAATTGCCGGTATGGTCAGACAAAAACTGATACGCCGCAGGACATGACGATCGAAGTCGCCTCGAGACTCTTGAAATATGTTTTTGACACGCAGAATCCGTATGCCAACATCGAATTCCAGGGGGGCGAACCGCTTCTCAACTGGGATGTTATCAAATTTCTCACGGAAAATGCCAACCGTATCAATACGGGCAACAAGCACCTCGCCATCAGCCTCGTGACCAACGGAACATTGCTGGACGACAAAAAAATCGAATATCTTGCAAAGCATAACGTCGGGATCTGTTTTTCTTTCGACGGCCCTTCCACGGTGCATAATGCCAACCGGGTAATGGCCTCGGGTGATGATGCCTATAATACCGTCAAAGACGCCATCGCCAGGACCAAACAGATTTACAAACAGCAAGGCCTGCCTCACAGCGTCAATCTGTTATGCACCATTACGCGCAAAAGCCTTCAGGAGCCGGAGAAAATCGTCGATGAATACATAGCCCTGGGCGCCGACAAGATCCCGTTGCGGCCCCTGTCCAAGCTTGGCCTGGCCCGAGACCAATGGGATGCCATCGGATATACGGCCGATGATTTCATTGCCTTTTGGACGCGGGCAATGGACCACATCCTGGAATTGAACAAGCAGGGCAAAAGAATCCAGGAACGTCTTAGCGTCGTCATCCTGTCGAAAATTTTCAAAAAAGAGAACCCCGGCTACGTCGATATGATGAGCCCGTGCGGGGCCGGCAGGTCGGTGCTCGCCTATATGCCGAACGGAGACATTTATCCCTGTGATGAGGCGCGCATGGTCGGAGAAACCATGTTCAGGCTCGGCAACGTCGTCAAAGATGATTACCAAACGGTCATGAAGAGCAATAATGTGTTTTGTCTTTGTGAATCTTCCCTTATGGATCTGTGGGATTACAATACGGCCTTCCTGCCCTGGATGGGAACGTGCCCTGTCCTCAATTATGCGCAGAACAAGAGCCTTGTTCCGAAGATCCGGACATCGGATCTGCATAAAATTTTTACTTCCCAAATCAGATATATCTTTGATAAAATGATAGAAGATAACAGGAATAAAGCTATCTTTTTATCCTGGCTGTCATAAGGAGACCCCATGGGGCTGAAAAAGAAGAGGAAAATCGAGAAGACCCTGCATGAATTCATCAAAGATGAATCCGGCTTTGTTTCCAAGGAAAAAATCCTCAAGATCGGGCTGGGGACGATTTCTACCCTCGGCATCATGAGCGCTTTTTCTGCCAGCCTTATCGCCGGGCACACTAATCACAGCTCCCATGTCAATAACCTGGGGATCGTACCTCATTCAACGCGATGCGTCAAAGTAGACCACGTGAGCCACTACTCACATCTAAGCCACAATTCTTATTGATGGCTGTACATGTCCATTTTTTTATGACAAAAATTATTTTAATACTCATGTTAATGGCGGGATGTGCCTGGCCCGGGATATCTTTGGCCGTTTCCCCCCAAGAACATCTCTCCCAACGCAAAGCTCCTATTTCGCCTGAAGAAGCAGGCGAGCTTAACTCCATGAAAGAAACCCTCAGAGGCAGCATAGATTTTCAATTCGTGACGCTCTTCTTAGCTGTTCGCGAGGAGAACCCCGAGATATGCAGGAATCTGCAGGAAGGAGCCAAATGGTGCGAAGAGAAAGCGAAAAGCGCGCTTCGAATCAGATATGAGGCTGAAGGAAATTGCGACAAGATCGACAAGGCCTACGCTGCAAATATCTGCAGGGCCTATCAAAGAAAAACCTGCGGCGACTTGACCGAAAAACCTCACCGGGATCTATGCGCCGCTTTTACGACGGAAGATCTCGCCTTGGCCAGTAGTGCTTTAGACGCGATTGCCGGAAGTCCGCAGAAAAAAAATGATTTTTACCGGCAAATGGGCATTTTTTTCGGATATAAATATTTGCGCAGCAAAACAGCCTGTGAAAAATTCAGTAAGGGCCTCAAGGGAAAAGACGCCGTCATGTGCGAGGTACTTTTTGACAACAGGGATTCTTCCGTGATCGTTGATTCCATCCTGAATGATTTCGCCTATTTTTATATGGCGAAGCGGCACAATGACACAAAGTTCTGCGAAACCATCCAGAGGGCTGATATCAAAAAAAGATGTATGGATAGGCAGGCCGCAACGCTGTATTAATTTTTAACGGGGATAAGGAGACCGCATGGGGCTGAAAAAGAAGAGAAAAATCGAGAAGACCCTGCATGAATTCATCAAAGATGAAGCCGGCTTTGTTTCCAAGGAAAAAATCCTCAAGATCGGGCTGGGGACGATTTCTGCGCTGGGTATCTTAAGCGCTTTTTCTGCCAATGTCATCGCGCAACACACGAACCACAGCTCGCACGCCAACAATCTCGGCATTGTGCCTGCCGGCGGGTCATGCGTCAGGGTCGATCATACAAGCCACTATTCTCACTCAAGCCACAGTTCCTATTAAAGACGCTTCGCGGCAATCCCCGAAAAAGTCGTCAATCGACACGCCCCTTCTTTTTGGAGCTTTTTAAGCGCCGAAAAGAAATTAAAAACCTCCTTTCGCGCACGCAAACTCTTCAGCTTTTCGTGATGCCCCAGCACCCCGACGATCCGGACCGGACTTTTCATCTGCTTCCAAAAAACATTCATAAGCTTTCGAAGATCATCTCCTGCATTGAGCGAGAGATTTACAGGCAAAGAAACGACATCCCGTCGGGGGAAAATCTCTCTTTTATGGGCTGAGAATATCTTAAAGCCGCATGCGTTCACAACCTGCATGGTCGCCCTGTCGTAACCATGGAAAGGAGGCACAAAGGCATCCGTAAAGTCGTTTTCAAAGGCTTCGCGCATCTTCGACCGGCCGCGGCATATGTCCCGGTGTTGAAGAGCATAAAACCTCGAAGGCCCGAATTCATACTTGTCGTCCTGCGGCGCTTTGTCCTTGTGCTGATAATTCACATGCCGCCATCCATGCTGAACGATATCGACCATCATCGGCTTTTGTCTCTTTTGGGACCTCAGGAAACGGACGAGAGACGATTGCATCCTGGCGGGGATAACGGCATAGACAACGGGGATATCATTGTCAAAACAGTAATTAAAAAAATCGAGGAATGCGGGCGTCAGGCGCCAGACATCGTCATCGCGGATAAAAACCAGCTTATTCATGAGACATCCATGGATCAGAAGCCCAAAGGCTGCCGCCGGAATCCAAGGCCCATTGTCTGCTGCCGCCTTTGCACCAACCCGCATAAAAACAGCGACGGCACCTCAAAGGCAAATACTCCAGAGAACGCAGGCGTCTCATCAAGGGATGACGCCAGGCCTTCAGGAGGTCTGCCCCCAAATCCTGTTTCATCGCGTAGCTCGGTTTATAAAAGCCGCCCGCGTCAAGAACAAGCCGGGTATGCCCGTCATCCCAAAGCCCCCCCAAGAATAAATGACAGGTACTTGCCGAATCTCCTGCAAGACAAAAAGGCACCGGATTGGCCACTTTGATGGACAAAGACCCCCTGTAACGCTTCAGGCGCCGGATAAGTTTTATAAAATCCCCCCGTGTCAGCCGATAGTCTTCCTGCGAAGACGCGACGATGGGGCGATATAATTCCCAGTGCGATATCCGAGTTGATCGCAGGATACAGAGATAGTCCTCCAAGTGATGGATCAGATGCCGGGAAACAACGGTTCCAATACGCACATGGCGGCATTGGCTTGCGAGCAGACGGATGCGGCGAAGTTTATCGCGAAAATCGGCCCTGACGCCCGTCAGCCGCGACTCCGACGAAAAATCACAGCCCCGCATAGAAACCAGAATGCTATCCGCATAACGCCCGAAAAATCTAATTTTTGATTCACTAAAAAGCGCGGCATTGGTATTCAAAAGGACCTGGAAACCAAGTTTTTTTGCCGTGAGGACGGCCTTCTCCAGATGCGGATAGAGAAGCGGTTCGCCTCCGGTAAAGCGAACGTGCCGCAGGCCGGCATGCCGCATCTGCTTAAAGGTCTCAAGCAGGACCCGCCAGGGCAAGTGTTCTCTCCCGTCCCGAGCCTGAAAACATATGCCGCAGGCAAGATTGCATGCCGTCGTAACTTCTATGGCCACCTCTCTGGGCGCGTCTTTAAAGGGAACGGGCGTCTGTCCGGTGGCCGGCCCGGCACAGGCTTCGGCATAACGGCATGAGGCGCAACGGCGGTCCGGGTGCGCGCGAACACGCGTCTGACGGAAATGATCCCAGGCGTCAGGCATCACGCACGCGGCCATATTGCTGATTGAAATAAAGTAATCCCTTTCAAAATGATTGAGAAGATGATAGAGGTAGGGACGGATACTGGCGGCGTTTGCCAGACCGGCGTGGATATCGATCAGGCGGCCGTCACGCCTGACACGCCCCCCCAGGTCTTCGATCCTGTGCAGTAAAGACTCCAAAACTTTCATATCACTTCCATGCCCAGCTCATCAGTTTTAACACACCCTTTAGAAAATGCGTATGGGTTAATAACACACCTACGAACATGTGAGGCGCCAGGATGATGGTATTCTCCGTACGGTTTCCTTTTTTGCTGCGGTCATCAACCATAAAGAAAAAATCCAGCAGCCTGAAAAAAACAGTATAAATAGCGATGATTTTCGTACTGGCGAGCATCGCCCAAAAAACCTCCCTGGTATTCGGAAAAACGAAGAATCTGCCGACGATGCCGAGAGTCACGATAAGATAAAGGAGCCGCCTGGATTGAAAATATTGAAGGATGCGATAGATGATCGAATAAGAGACATAAATCAGAAGAATGTAGACCAAAGGCGAAAAATACGCAGACCAAAAAGACAGGACATAGGGAACGACCCAGCTGAAACTGAGGATAAGAAAAAATGAATAGATGAGCGGCCGTATTTCGTTGAAATCAAACATCTTTTTGATGCATTTTTTAATGCATTCACGCAAAGATCGGGCCACGTACACCATGGAAGCGGCAATAACCGCAAGACAAACAATAATAATGGTATCCGCAAAAATCACGAGGGATGAAAAAGGAATGATCCGCCTATCCAGAGGGAAGGGAAGCAGAAAGGAATACACAATGAAAAGCTTTGCATCTCCGGCGCCCCATGTTTCCGTAAAATAAAGAATCAACCCGATGCTCGTCGCGATGCAGAGGTTGCCAACGAAAAGGACCGGATCAATCTCAAATCCTTTAAATACAATAAGATACGCATAAAGGCATGCGCCGGCCGAGAGGCTGAAAACAAGGTCCCAGTTTTTTATAATGCCTTTTTTGAAATCGTAGAATGTCGAGCGCACACCCAGGATGATCAGAAGCGGCAGGAAAGAAAGCGTTATGGTTGAAATATCCATGCAATTCTGTTATAAATTATTGAGCCTCTTGAGACGAAGGCGGCACATGCTTGAGGCAGCGGGGACAAAAACGCCTCGGCTATCTATTGTATAAAAATTTTGGCACGCCGTCTATCCTTTTCCCATGCCTATCAGATATGACACCATGCGCATCGATAAACTGCTGATCAAACACTATCAGCAGGGCATCGAAGATGCCCTTGGCCGCCTGAACGGTTTAAACGACATAGCCCGCCTTTTGGAAGAATGGGAAGAGGAATTCTCCGGATACATCGGCACGCATCACGCTCTTGCCCTCAACTCCGGGACAGACGCCCTTCAGACGGCCCTTTTGGCCCTTCAACTGAAAAAAGGCGACGAAGTCATCGTCCCGAATGTCACCTATCCGGCCGTCCCTCTGGCCGTCCTGTATGCCGGAGGCATCCCCGTTCCCGCAGATTGCCGGCCCCAGGACTATCAGATGGACCCGGACTGTGCCGAACGGCTTATTTCAAAACGAACCAAGGGTATTATAGCCGTCCACATGTTCGGCAGGCCGGCGCCTCTAGAGGCGCTCATGAAACTCGCAAAACAGAAGGGTTTGTTCACCATAGAAGACGTCTGCCAGGCAGAAAGCTCGGAGTACAAAAACAGGAAATTGGGTTCCTTCGGCGAGCTGTCGTGTTTTTCGTTCTCGTACTACAAACCTCTTTCTTCATGCGGCGGCGGAGGCGGGATGCTGTGTTTCAATGATCCCAAATACCGCAAGGTCGCCGAACTCACGAATATATGGAAAGATGAGGCCGTTCTTCTGGAAGCTGGCCGGCGATTTGCACGGATGTATCTCTGGGACCTCATCGCCGTAAAAACAAAATTCAAATTTCTTAAAGACATCATCAAATCGCGGCTGAAGACCAAGGCTTTTTTTGAGAAGAAATTGTGGGGGCTCGGGGACATCGATTTTCCCCGTGACGGCAAAAACGAGCTGACCGTGCCCCAGGTCTTCGTCATAACCTTGCGCGAACGAGACCGGCTGGGACAATACCTCCAAAATATCGGAATCCAATGGCAGCATCCTTATACGCCGCTGCATAAAATGAATATCTTCCGGCCTTTTATACGCCAGGACATGCCGAACAGCGACGCCTACGAACGTCGCGCGCTTCATCTGCCGCTTTTCTCCTTCATGAAAGAGGAAGAGGCTTCGTTCATTGTCGATGCCGTCGTGAAATTTTTCGCCAGCTCCCCAAAAACCCGCCCATGAAAAAGCTCTGTATTTTCTATCACAATACCGGCTCTTTGGGCCATGCGCGTATCGTCTATGTCCTCGTCAAAGCGATCAGCGCGCAATCCGGAAAAAGCGTCGGCATAACGGTCATCGAAACAGGCAGGGAAAGAACCCGGTTGTTTCCTATCGATCGGTATGCAAAGATCTCATTCATCCCCCAGGGGGACCGCAGCCACGCATGGAGCCGGGCCCTGTTGCAGGAGATAAAAAAGATCCGACCGCATGTCTTCGTGACGGAACAATATCCTTTCTTTCGCCATCCGGAGCACCGGCTGCTTTTGCCCATCTTGACGGAATTGCGTTCTTCGAAGACAGTGACCATCTCAAGCGCAACCCACCTGGACTGGACAAATTCACTTCCTTCATTCCTCCCAATGGCCTACGATATGGTCCTCTATCACAGGCCGGAAACGGAAATCAACGCATATAAAAAATATCTTCCTCTCAAGGAAAAGGAACGGTTGGGACGTGTACTCCTGGCCTGCCGCAAGATATTTTTTCCGACAGGTTTCATATACGACCAGGAAATGACCGCCCGCAGGACAGAACGTAAAAAAGGCCGCGGTATTCTCTCCATCGTCGTCAGCAGGGGAGGACTCTCCGAGAACCCCGGGTTTATCCGGCAATGCCTTAAGCTGGCCTTGAAACGAAAGGACTGGCATTTCACCATGTCTATGGGCGCCATGGAGCTGCCGCACAGCCTGGCGCGCCTTTTGGGCCGCCTGGACAACCTCGATTACTTTTCATGGTCCTATCCTGAATTCGAGGACAAACTCCGGGATGCCGACGTCAGTCTAAACTTCGCTGGATACAACACCATGGTTTCTCTTCTGAAATACAGAACTCCCGCTGTGATTTCGCCCGTTAAAACAGCCGAGCAGCTCTGGAATGCGAATTTTCTGAGGAGACACCTTGCGGCTCGGATCATCGGCGCTCGCGATACGGACCCTGGACACCTGGAGGCCTTGATCACAAGGCTCAGAGAAGACAAACAACCCGGGACTCGGGATGCGATCCCGGACGCGTGGTTTGAAGGCGCCCGGCGATCGGCAGACATGATCCTGGGGCGGCTGTAAGGAAAAAATGCGGCTATCTTCCTCGATCAAATACTGCTGGATATTCATCACCGACCGCTGTCAGCTGGATTGCGATTACTGTTTTTTCAAAACCAAAACACAAACGAGAACGCTGAGTCATGGACAGATCCGGCAACTGTTCGGCCTGCTTAAAGGCTCCCGCAAAATCGAGTTCGTGATCTCGGGAGGCGAACCGCTTTTGCGTTGGGACCTTGTTTCATTCCTCATCCGGGACATCGGGCGCCGCTATCCCAAAAGCTCCGTCACGCTCCAATCGAACATGATCCTCATGACGCCGGAGAAGATACGGTTTCTGAAACAACACCGCGTGCTCCTGGAACCGGGCATTGACGGCCTGGGAAAAACGACAGCCAGACACAGAAAAGGGACGTCCCTGCGCATGCACCGGCTCGTATGCGCCAGCACCAGGACAGCGGCCAAGGCCGGCATCCCCGTATTTCCAACGATGACCGTCCACCCGCAAGACACGTCGGCGATGACGGCAAATTTCAAATTCCTGGCATCCCTGAACGTCGACCGTATCGATGTGCATCCCGCTTTTCTGGCGCCATGGATGCCGGAGAACGCAACCGACTTTATCGAACATTACCGTCGCCTGGCGGCGTTTTCGCATTCTGCCGCCCTAAAGACAAAACTGTGCCCGTGTTACAGCCGGCCGATGGCCTTCGGCCATGACCTGGTGGTCATGCCGGACGGCCATATCCTGCCCAATTGGACCTTTCTGGCCTTTCCTAAAAAGATCCGGGACAGATTTTTCATCATGAAACTCAACGACGATCATATCGCCTGTCATGCGTCGCGATACCGCAGCTTGCTCGGCCGATACAGAGACCTGTTCAGGGCCAAAAAGGTCACTTACAGGGAATTCAGCAATTTGAATGCCGCTTTGGCCATGAGGCTGTGGAAAAACCGCCGCGCAACAGAAGGATTCCGCCGTTACCGCGAAATATGCCGCGCCGTCAAAGCCATCGACACAACGCTGCCATAAAATCCCATGGGCCGAAAACTCAAAATCCTCATCTATTACACGCACAAAGAAAGCCTTGGCCATACCTCGAGGATAACGGCCCTTGCCAATGCCTTCGCCCGTGCGTCCGGCCGGCGCTTCCGGGTCTATCTGCTGCAGGCGGGGATCCCGCAACCCCATATCGCCTATGACCGCCAGATCGAGAAGATCGACGTTCCTTATCCCTTTTACAGCAAGGCGCAGTTCAAGAACCTGCCCGTAGACATCCGCAACATGGATATCCGCGCGGAGTTCATCTTTGAGAAAACAAGGGCCATCATGCCCGACATCCTGATGACGGAGTATTTCCCTTTTGGCAGGAGCGAATGCTTCCTGGAGCTCTCCAAGGCTTTCCTTTTGCTTAAAAACCTAAAAAAGAAGATTTTTGCGACGATCGGCTATCCCTATATCACCTTAGACGTCATCAAAAACACGAGCCGTTTTTTCCAATACACGCGTTTTTATGACAAGATATTCCTTCACACGCCGGAACGTTTCGAATACCCCTTCTTCATCGATCTTGTTCCCGATGAAGAACGCCGGAAGCTTTACGAATCGATCTTCACGACATTGCGCGAGAAGATCATGCATACGGGTTATATCTTTCCGGAATATGAAGAGGGGCTGACACATGCCAAAACGGAAAAACTGACCGCACCATGGAAAAGGTCGGGCCGGATGCGTCTTTTGGTCAGCAGGGGCGGAGGCACGACATGCCCGAAAATCATCGCTTCTTCCATCCTGGCGCAGAAATACCTCGATGAAGAATACGCCATGCTGTTGTCCTGCGGGCCTGCGACGGGGAAAAAAGAACTGGAGTTCTTCAGAGAGCTGATCCGAAAACACCGGATAAAGAATACGACGGTTATTCCCTATCTGCCTCATTTTGGAAAATACCTGGCGTCCTGCGATATCTCCATCAGCCTGGCGGGATACAACACGTCCGTCCAGCTGCTGCGCCTGGGCAAAAAGTGTATCGTCATCCCTTATACGGTCTTGGCCCGGTCCGGCTGGATCAACGACCAGACGCCCCGTTCGCGCCTCCTTGAGAAATATCTGGATGCGCGCCTTTTTGACTACGACGGGCTCAAAAGCGAACCTCTGGCATGCGCCATCAGGCAGCTTGCGCAGGCTCGGACGCCAAAACCCCTGCCCCTGAGCTCCTTTCAGGGGGCGGCCAACACCGTCAAAGCCGTCCTCAAGCTCCTCTAGACTTCTTTCAGGTTGATTGCCTTAAGAAAACCGTGGTAGGCGTAACAACGAGGGCAGCGGCCCTGGCGGCCCCGGCGTATCCTTTCGAGGTGCTCGGGGCCAAAGACATCCTGCAAAAAATGCCTTTTGAGCGAAGAAATGGGGGGCATGTAGAGGCAGGGATAGAATTCGCCGGCGCAGGTGACGAACAAAAAACTTTCCGGCGTCCGGCAGCTTTTGATGGCGCGCGGGCCAAGCCTGGCCATCTTTTTCAGGCAGGAAATGACTCTGGCATCCGCTGTTTCGGTTGCCGACGACTTCAGGTCGGCGCTGATAAGATCCAACCGGCGGATGATCTGCCCTTTCACGACAGGGACATTCCAGTCCAGATCGGTGACCCTGCAGGAAACCCTGTGATAGTAAGCCGAAGCCTCAAACTCCGCCAGTTTCGGCATAAAACGAAAACCACGGGATTTTGCCAAAAAATAGAGGGCGGAAAGATCGCCGTAATTACGCCTGTTGATCGTGAACTTGACGGATGGTTTGACAAGCCCCATGCACTGTCCGGCAATGTAATCAATCGTCTTCATACTGGCATTGAATGCGCCGGCCCGGCCGCGTAAGGCGTCATGATGCCC
>JAQUOM010000056.1 GCA_028717105.1 Candidatus Omnitrophota bacterium | reverse complement strand
AAAGCCACCGCGCATTTCCCGAAAGAAGAATTATACGGTTTGACGTCACAGATGAGGCGCTCCGGCTTTTCCGTGCCTCTCAATATTGTGGAAGGACATGTCAGCACCAGCAAAAGGGAGTTTTTTGAACATTGCCAACCGCTCCTCGGTTGAAACCGAATATTTGCTGGAAGTCGCTTTGGAGTTGGGCTATTTGTCTCAGGCGGCATACGGGTCTTTGGAGAATTTGCGTTTTGAGGCCGGTATTGTTCTGACGGCCTTTGCAAAGACGTTACGGAACAAGGCGTTTTCACTCTGACACTGTGATACTCTGATACAACATCTATTTTCGTTTTTAAAACCATGCCGACATATACATCCGATCAAAACGTAAAATCAGGGATCCCGCTGGGAGGCCTCGGCGCCGGCAAGATGGAGATCATGCCCAACGGCGGCCTGGATCATTTTACCTTTTTGAACAGTTTGCATCGCCCTGTTGTTTCTTCTGATCCGTCCAGCCGCAAGGGGATCCTTGGTTTTCACTTTGCCCTCTTTGCTGCGACAAAAAAGAAAAAAGTGAGCCGTATTCTCGAGACGCAGGTCCCGCCGGATTATAGCGGTGTTTCTTCCATTGTTTTTGACGGCAGATATCCTTTTGCGCGGCTCCAGTACCGGGACGAGGAGCTTCCCGTGCGGTGTGAATTGGAGGCGTTTTCGCCTTTGGTCCCGCAGGATGAAAAGAAATCCGGGACGCCTGCCGCGATTTTCCGTTTCAAGGTCACCAACCCCACAAGGGTCACGGCCGCCGTTTCTCTCATGGCCTGCGGCCGTAACATCATCGGCGATTGGGCCGTCGGCCGGTTCAATCAGGTGGCGGATACCCCGGACATTCTGTCTTTGAATTTTTTCAATAAGAAAACGCAGGGGCAGGATCCCCTGGCCGGAGAGATGTCCCTGGGCCTTGTGAAAAGCAGGAAATTGACATGCACCTATCTGGGTGAATGGAATATGCAATCGCGGCCCTTCGTGTTCGACAAGAACGGTTTTTCCTTGGGAGAGGCCTGGGCGGCCTTTAGCCGCGACGGGGCGTTGCCCAATGTCAATACCGAGCGTGCCGTCGCGTCGGAAAGCATCCAGCTCGGAGGCGCCCTGGCGGCCCAGGCGGTTTTGAAACCCGGGCAATCGGTCACGGTTACGTTTTTCTGGGCCTGGCATTTCGGCGGATACGCCGAAGGGAAAATGTATGAAAATTGGTTCCGCGGCGTTCACGATATCAACGGTTATATTGCCAAAAATGCCGGCGACCTCTATGAAACGACACGGGCGTGGACCAGGGATCTTTTGGCCCTGAGGATCGACGATTGGATCAAGGACGCCCTGTTGAACAACCTCTATCCTTTTTCTTCGGGCAGCCACTGGACGAAGCGGGAGCGTTTCGGATTTTTTGAGGCCCCGGAGGTTTGCCCTCTTTTAGGGACGCTGGATGTCAGGTTCTTTGCTTCTGTCGCCCTGGGCCTGTTTTTCCCCCAAATGGATTTAAAAGAGATCACGCAATTCGCCGAGGCCCAGAGGCCTCAGGGGTATATTCCGCACGATCTGGGCAATAAGCGCAGCGATCTTGCGTCCAACAGCACCAACGGCCTCCTGTGGAAAGACCTGAATTCCAAATTTATCCTTTTGGTCTGGCGGGGGTATCTCCTGACAGGCGACGAAGCGTTCTTGAAACGCATGTATCCTTTTGTGAAAAAGGCTTTCTATTGGCTTGCCTCTACGGATAAAAACAAGGATTTTCTGCCGGACAACGAGGGGGCGGATACGACGTTCGACCTCTGGAATTTTTATGGGGCGTCCGCTTATGCAGGGGGTGTGTTTCTGGCTGCGCTCCTGGCCTTAGAGCAGATGAGCGTTCACATGAAGGATGAGGAGCTTGCGGGGGAAGCCCGCAGGTGGTTTAAAAACGGGCGTTCCCATTTTGAAAAAAAATTATGGCACAAGAACTACTTTCTGGCATATAATGATACCAAGAAGGATTTATCGGATCAGCAACTCTCCCATCAACTTCGCTCTCAGAAAGTAAACATTTCTTGTACGGCATCTCAGCTGGTGGGGCAGTGGGTCGCGCATCTGTTGGGACTGGGATATATCGTTTCTCCTGAAAAGGTGAAAAAGGCTCTGCAGACGATTATGGAGCTTAACGGTTCGGTCTCGGGCTTCGGAGCCGTGAACGCTGTCTTGCCTTCCGGCGAAAAGGACAAATCAAACGGACACGCGGAGAACGTCTGGATCAGCATGACGTATGTGCTGGCATCCCTGGCCCTTTATGAAGGCATGGAGAAGGAGGCCTGTGTTTTGGCCAAAAAGGCCTGGGATAACGTGGCGGGGAATATCATGAACCCCTGGAATCAGCCGGATATGGTTTCTTCTGTCGACGGCAGCTTCATGTTCGGCGATCATTATATGCGCAATATGAGCTTTTGGGCGTTCGCGATCGCTTATGCCCGCAAGCACAAGGATATGGCGGCGTTTTTAAAACGGATCAGGAATGGCGAGAGAACCTTATTTTAAAGGGGAAAACCTTTCGGAGAGGTCCAGGAAAAATCTTTTTATCCTGGATGCTATCCGCCGGCGCGGGCCGATCAGCAAGACGGACATTTCCGGCTTGATCGGCTTGAACGTCGTGACGGTCTCCAATTATGTCGACGAATTTTTAAGGCAGAAGATCGTCTTTGAAAAAGAGTTCGACGTTTCCAAGGGCGGCCGCCGGCCGCTGCTTTTGGACTTGAATACGTCCGCCGGATACGCCGTGGGCATCGGCACCAATCTTTTAGATACGATCGGTGTTGTGACGGACTTGAGCGGCAAAGTCCTGCATAAGTTCAAAAAAGGAAAGCCGGGTTCCTCCTGCCGTGAGGTGGTAGACTCGGTCCTCTCGACGACAAGCGGGCTCCTGGATGAAGCCAAGAGCTGCCGGCAGAAGATCCGGGGCATTGGGATCGGCATCGGAGGCATCGTGGATGCTGCCAGGGAAAAGGTGCGCTGGCCGGAGAAGATAGACAACGGCTATCATTATCTTGATGTCACCGTGCCGTTGAAGGATATTTTGGAACGTGAATTCCGCCTGCCCGTTTTCATTGAGAACGACGCGACGCTGGCGTGTTTCGGCGAACAATGGATGGCCCTGGACTCCGACACGAAGAACATCGTCTACATGTTCTCCGGGGTGGGGTGCGGATTGATGATCAATAGTGAGATCTACCGGGGCACAAGCGGTTGCGCCGGAGAAGTAGCCGTCCATAGCGACAAGAAAGAATCGCCGTATTTCCTGGAACGATGGGAGGCAGACCTGGGGATCCGCGCCGAATACCTCAAACGTCAGCAATGGAAGAAGGGCGCGAAGGCCCCGAAGGAAGCTTGTGATGCCGATCTCGGCCGGATCTTTGAGGCATGCCGCCGGGGTGAGGCCCCCGCCGTGGATGTCGTGCGCGAGGCCGGGCGGCGCCTGGGCCTGCGCGTGGCTTATCTTGTCAATCTCCTCAACCCCGAGATGGTGATCATCGGCGGCGGGATCGAAGAGGCCGGCATTGTTTTGATCGAAGAGATCAAGAGTGCTGTGAGTGAATGGTGTTTTGAAGAATCGGCCTCCGCCGTCAAGATCGTCCCGACCCGATTAGGCGAGAATGGCGTGGCCCTCGGCGCCGCCGGACTTGTCACGCGCCAGGTTTTTGCCGAGATCAACGATTGACCCGCCCTGCTCTTAACTCCCTGAAAAAAAAGAAGTAATACAATTATTCTCTTCAAACCCGGTGCGTTTTTCTTCTCTTTGATCCCTCAACTTTTTTCACGCTTCAAACGTCTCTCCGTCGGAAAAAGGCTGTTTTTTTCCCTGGCCGCGTCATAACCCCTGTACTTTCTCTTGCTTAGGTCACGCGATCGTTTAAATTTTTCTTGCACTCGCGTCTTTATTATGATATATCTAAATTCAAATGAGAACACAACTTGGCGAAACCGCTTAACCTGCGGGCCAAGTTGGGGTTCGGACCGCCACTTTTCATCTTTTCATCCTGGCAGGTCCCCTCGACGAGACGGCGAGGTCATCAAGGAGGTGTAATGAACAATAAAATCAAAATATTGCTCGTTGGACTTGCCGTCGTATGCGCTGCTGCGCTCGTGATCGCCTTTCAGCTTAACACCGTCAACAAATCCCTCCGGAACGAATTCACCATCAAAGAACAGGAGTTCTCCTCAGAGCGCCAGAGCCTGACCAATCAGCTCAATAGCCTTCAGATTTCCCGTAAGAAGCTGGATGCGGAATTAAGCGACCTGCGCGCAAAGTTCGACTCGTTGTCAAAAGAGCACGATAAATTGAAGTCCAATTTCGACCTGGTGACCAAGGAGAGGGCCAGTGTCGTGGACCGCCTGCAGGAGTTGATCAAGGAGAACAAATCGTTGTCGGAAGAGGCGGCCAAGCTTAAAGAAACGGGGGGCGTTTCCTATACCGTTTCTACGACATCCTCTGAAGATGATGTTTACTGGGCCAGGGTTCTCAAAGACAAGGCCGCGCTTGAGATCGAAGTGCAGAATTTAAAGTCTCAGCTGGCGGACGCTCAGCTCAAAGGCGAGAAGGCCATGGAAGAGGGCCGCAAGCTCGACCTTCAGTTCAAGACGGTCAACCAGGCCCGGATGGATCTGGAGAGAAAGATGGTTTATAATGAAAAACTTGCCGAGAGCCTCTCGGAAGACCTGGTTCGGGAAAAGCGTGATAAAAAGGCGATCACCGATCAGCTGGAGGCGATTCGTCAGGAGAATTTCGAACTCAAGAGCCGTCTGATGGCCTTAGGCGACAAGAAGACATCTCTGGAAGGCAGGCTTGTCGATCTCCAGCAGGAACGGGAGATCCTTTCCAAGCGTTTGTCTGAACTTGATCAGATCCTTCAGGACCGGGTGGACCAGATTATTCAGGTGAAGGACGACCTGAAGGCCGCGCGGACAGAAGCCAAAGAAGCCAGCGTCAAGGACAGCCGTGTCGTCCAATTGCAGCCCATCGTGGTCAAGGCCGCTGAACCGCAAAGCACCTCCCAGGGATCCAAGCCGGGGGCCGGCCAGATCCTGGCGATCAACGACGAGAATAATTTTGTCATCATCGATTTAGGGGAGGAGGACGGGGTCAAGGTCGGCCAGACGTTCAATGTTTACAGGAACACCGAAAAGGTCGCCAGTTTAGAGGTGATCCAGATCCGCAAAGAGATCGCCGCGGCCGACATTAAGTCCCTTTCGTCCGGAGCCAAGCTTAAGATCGGCGACCTGGTTAGCTAATAAATTCAGGTTAAGGATAAGGTGAGGGTTGAGAGATTCTTGTTTTTTCTTAACCTCAACCCTAACCTTAACCTTTTCTTTTGAAGCCTCGGGTGTTTGTAGTCGAAGGCTTCGAATGGCACAGTTTAAAAAAAACAGGGGAAAAATGGCCAGGAAGAAAGCTGTCGGCATCGAAGACGTCGCCCGCGCCGCGGGTGTCTCTATCACGACCGTTTCCAGGGTGATCAATAAATTTCCGTCGGTCAAAGAAGAGAACCGCAGAAAAGTCGAAGATGTCATCCGCCGGTTGAATTTTAAGCCGAATCTCTCGGCGCAACGCCTGGCCAGCGGTTCCAACTATACCATCGGCCTGGAGATCCCCCGTTACGAAGGGATCTTTTATTCTTTTTACGCGATGGAGGTCTTCCGCAGCGTGGGCATCGCCTGTGACGCCCTGCGCGTGGATTTCCTCCTGCACCTGACGGACGGCAAGACGTCCATCAATGCGGCGGCCGTCGGCGGCGTGGTTTTTGCCGACATCATCAATAACCGCCAGCATGTCGAAGATTTTCAAAAGGCCGGCACGCCCGTCGTCCTGATGAATTATTTGTCCAGCGACATGGAGATTTCCAGCGTCAGCGTCGATAATGCCGGCGGCGCGGAGGCGATCACGGAGTATCTGGTCCATTTGGGCCATAGCAGGATCGCGTTTGTCACGGGAGATATCCTGACACAGGCCGCTCAGGACCGGCTGGAGGGCTACAAGACGGCTTTGAAAAAAGCGGGCCTGGCGGTCAATGAAGAGCTGGTTTTGCGCGGGGATTATTCGCGGAAATCAGCGCGCGCCGCGGCCGAGAAGCTCCTGGAACTTCCGCTGAAAGCCACGGCGGTGTTTGCTTCATCCGACGATATGGCCATGGAGATGGTTTCCGCTTTTATCGAAGGCGGGCTCAAGGTCCCCGAAGATATTTCCGTTGTGGGGTTTGACGACGACCCGGTCTGTCTCTACGGGCCTGTGGCCCTGACGACGGTCCGCCAGCCTATCAAAGAGATGGCCGAGGCTGCGGTCAAAGAGCTTTATTTGCGCATGCAGGACCCCGATCGCCAGCTGAACCGGATTGTACTTCCGGCGGAAATCGTGATCAGGGATTCGGCCTGCCCGCCCAAGAAAACCGTGGCTTAAGGCAGCAAGAGAGCCGAAGATCCAGGACGTTCGATGAGCGACATCCTAAAAGACCTTCAACATAAATACCTGGCGACCGGCGTAGGAAGCGTCTCGTATGCCGATGCCGCCGATGCCGTAGAAAATATTTTGCAGCAATTCGAGCGGCATATCCCTTTTTGGCCTCAGATGCCCCGCCGTTCTTTTTGTGAGAATATGTATGTTCAGTTTACGGAGAACCTGCCGGGGATCCATGTGGACGAAGCCAGGAAATCCGTCTGGGTGGATACTGAAGCGGAAGATTACCTGGTGAGATTCGAAGAATGTTTTCAGAAGATCCAGGCTTCCAAAGTGGATTATTTTTCGATCGGCCGCCCCTATGCCGAGGGCCTCTATGCTTTAAGCGAAAAATTGATGGTGGCCAGATGGGACCGATGGGTCAAGGGGCAGGTTATCGGCCCGATCAGCCTGGGCCTGACGCTTTTAGACGAGCGCAAGAACCCCATTATTTATAATCCCGAGCTTTTTGAGATGCTCGACGGGCTTTTAGCCATGAAGAGCGCCTGGCTGGTCCGTCATCTGCGCGTGACCGGCCGGACCCGGGTGATTATTTTTATTGACGAACCCTACCTGGTGGCTGTCGGGACGAGCCAGTGTTCCCTGCCGAAGGCGACCATTATAGAAAAGATCAACAGGCTTGTTTCGCTGATCCATGAGAACGGGGCCCTGGCGGGGCTCCATTGTTGCGGGAATACGGATTGGGAGTTGGTCCTCGAGACCCATATCGACATTTTGAATTTTGACGCCTACAGTTATTATGATAAATTGTTGTTGTACGACAAGGCGCTTGTCAGGTTTTTGAAGAAAGGCGGCATCCCCGCCTTGGGGATCGTGCCTAATAACGAGGATATCCTGCAGCCGGGGCTCTTGGAACGCATCTGGAAAGAACTGATGCAACGCAAAGATGTCCTGGCCAACGGGGCCTTGGTGACGACCAGCTGCGGTTGCAGCGCTTTGTCTTCGGAATTGACGCAAAAGGCCTTTGCGGCCTGCACGGAGTTGGCCGGAAGATTGACATCTTATTTTAACGGATAGGTTCAAAAAGGACTCGGTGCGCTTCAAGGCCCCCGAGGTTCTTAAGGGAGGTGCATGATGTCTGCTTTTAGGGGAGGGAAGGCGATCGGTGCCGTGGCCTGCGTTTTATTTCTGGCAGTATCCGGCCTTCAGGCACAGGAGAATGAAGAGGGGGCGGTTCCGGAAGCGGCAATGCCGGCGCTCGAAGAGAACGCGCCGCCGGATGTCCCTGTGGTATTGAACCAGATGGAGGAGGTCGTTGCGCCCGAGGCGATGCAGTCCCAAACCGCCGAAGCGGCGCCGCCTCCCCAGGCGCAAGAAGGGCAAGGGGTTGCGCAAGAAGAACCGGCTGCCGCTCAGGATCCGGGGCAGAAGCCTGTCCCTGCCCCGGTGGAAACCGTGCCGGCCATCCAGGTCATGGAGATCAAGGATGAAGAGGCCCCGACGGAATGGGTCTGGGGCGAGGTAGTTTCTGTCGACCCGTCTTCATCTTCGATCACCATCAAGCATTTGGATTACAACACGTATGAAGAGGTCAAGACGGTCTTGAAGCTTAAAGACAAGACCCTGTTCGAAAATGTTAAGGATGCAACGGAGATCGCGCCGGGAGACCATATCACGGCGGATTACAGGATGCAGGCCGGCCAGAGCATGGTCGAGATGATCGTCGTGGACAGGCCTGCCGCGGGACAGCCGAAAGATGATTCGTCGCCGGTAGAAGAGCCTGCCGCGGCGGTTCCGGCAAAGACAGCTTCGGAAGATATAGCGGTCGATGCCGTCGCAACGCCCGTGGAAGACACGGCGCAGGAAGAGGCGTTTCTGGCTGAAGAGCCGATTGTCGAACAGCCGTCGGCGACGGATATGTCCATTCCGCAAGACGAAATAGAGACAGCGGGCGGGTCGGAATAAGCGCAGGCTTTCAAGACAGGATATCTCTACAGAAAACCCCCTGGCTTTCTTGGGGGTTTTCTTTCGCGGGGAGCCAGCAACGGTTTTTTAGGGTCCACGATGGTCCATCCTCAAATTTATATCTTCGATCTCGACGGAACGCTTGTGGATGCTTATCCGGCCATTGTCCGCAGTTTTAACGGTTGCATGAGCGCGTTCGGATATCCCGTTCAGAAAGAAGGGCGTATCAGGTCTGCCGTCGGGTGGGGCGACAGAAATCTTTTGAAGCCCTTTGTCCCTCCGGGGCGCTTGGCGAAAGTCCTGGCGTGTTATCGTCAAAGACACGCCCGTGATCTGAAAGGCGGCGTTTCCTGGATGCCGCATGCCCGGGGGCTTTTAGGAGAGCTAAAAAGGAAGGGGGCCAAGCTTGCCGTCGCCAGCAACCGGCCGACACGCTTTACCCGGATCATTATCGGTTGTCTGGGGGCGGAGCGGCTATTTGACAGGGTCCTGTGCGCCGATCGTCTCCGGTTCGGCAAGCCTCACCCCTTGATCCTGCGCGAGATCTTGAAGGGCTTCGGCGCGGCCCCGAAGGACGCGGTCTATATCGGCGACATGGCAATTGATGTCCAGACAGGCAGGCGTGCCGGCGTTACGACAGCCGCCATCGCCACCGGCTCAAGCACTTTAAAAGAGCTTAAGCGGGAAAAGCCGGATTATCTTTTTTCCGACCTTGGGCAATTCAAGAAGGGCTTTTGCCTTAAGCCCTAAACCGGCCCTTGACCGGCCGGTGAGGATTTGCTATAAACATTATGGAGGCTTTCCAACGTGTTCGTCATCTCAAATCTGTTATCCGCGGCCGCGCAGGTGCTTGATATGGCCCTCACGGCGTATTCCTGGATCATCATCATCCGCGCCCTTGTCAGCTGGGTCAGTCCCGATCCGTTTAATCCGATCGTTCAGTTTTTGCATACCGTGACGGAGCCCGTGCTGGCTCCCATTCGCCGCGCCTTGCCGCCAATGCTGCGCTTCGGCATCGATATTTCTCCTGTCATCGCGATTTTTCTTGTGATCTTTTGCAAGTTTTTTCTTGTCCGGACACTGTTCGACCTGAGCCTGCAGCTTCGCGCCTGATCCATGATGACACACCCGGTTATCCTTAAATTCGTCCTGCTCGCCGTTTTCTTGTCCTTCTCGGCGTTTTTCTCCGCCTCTGAGACGGCCTTGTTTTCCCTTGATTCCATCAAGATCAGAAGGCTCGCCCAGAGCGGTAAGGATACTTCCAGGATCGTCGGGCTTATGGAGAATCCTTTGCGGTGTCTCACGACCATCCTGGCCGGGAACACCCTTGTGAATATCGCGATCGTCGCGATCATGACGTCTTTGCTCATAGATCTTTTTGGCCAGGCGGGCGTCAGTATTTCGATCGGCGTGACGACGTTCATCCTTCTTTTGTTCGGCGAGGTGACGCCCAAGACCATCGCCATCCATAATAATGAACGGATCAGCTATATCGTCTCCGGCCCTCTGTATTTCTTCGGGCGCCTCTTTCGTCCGTTCCTGTTTTTGTCGTCGAGAATCTGCGACGGGATCATCTCCGCTTTGAAGTGGCAGCCGAAGAAGGAGCCGACCCTGACAGAAGAGGAATTCAAGACCGTTATCGAAGTCGTCCACAAACACGGCATTGTCGGCAAAAGCGAAAAGGAGATGGTCGTTTCGATCCTGGAACTGACCGTGACAACGGCCCAGGAGATCATGACGCCGCGTATGGATATCAAGGCGATCTCGCTGGATTGGGATGCCGATAAGGCCCGCGAAGCAGCCCGCGCAGGCATGCATTCCAAACTCCCCGTCTACAAGGGGTCTTTCGATAATATCCAGGGCGTCGTGTTCGCCAAAGATTTGTTCCTTGGAGTCGAAAAACCCGTGGCGGATCTGGTCAAACCCGTGATGTTTGTCCCCGCCACCAAAAGGATCAGCGACCTTATCAAGGATTTTTATAAACAGGATGCCAGGCTGGCCGTCGTTGTCGATGAGTACGGCGGGACGTCGGGGCTCGTGACGCTGGAAGACATCTTAGAGGAGATCTTCGGGGAGATCAATGACGAGTTCAAGGCCCCGGAGAAGATGATCGAGTCTTTGGATAAGGGCGTCTTTCGCCTGAACGGAAAGGCGCCGGTGGAGGAGGCCGCCCGGAAGTGCGGCCTGCGCATTAAACAAG
>JAQUOM010000055.1 GCA_028717105.1 Candidatus Omnitrophota bacterium | reverse complement strand
GCTCGAAATCATCAAAAGAAAAATATTGTGATGGCTCCTATCTATGAAGATAGGTTTGACTTGTTTGAAAAATAAATGCTGGCGTAGCTCAGCAGGTAGAGCATCTCACTTGTAATGAGAGGGTCACCCGTTCGATTCGGGTCGCCAGCTCTTTGAAAAGAAAGATTGCGCAGATTATAGAGCAGACGACACAGAAGAAAAGTTTCCAAAGGTTATCCCTATTTTTAATCTGTGTAATCGTTTTTTGAAATCTGTGTAATCGTTTTTATACGGACGGGTACCCAAGTGGCTAAAGGGGGCAGACTGTAAATCTGCTGCATCTATGCTTCAGAGGTTCAAATCCTCTCCCGTCCACCATTTTTTTGCGGCAGAGTGATGCATTACTAGCCTTCTCCCGTCACGTTCAGATTTTGCGAGCGTAGTTCAATGGTAGAACACTAGCCTTCCAAGCTGGTTATACGGGTTCAATTCCCGTCGCTCGCTCCAAGAATGGAATGGCCGCGGGATACCGCCGTAGATAGCAAGTAGCAGACGGCGGGACAAGCTCCAAAAATGTTACGTCGGTTCGATTCCGATCACCCTTCCATTGAACGGACACGTGACGGGATCCCGCTTAAATTTTCATTTTGGTTCGGGACTAGCTGGTTACATGGGGCGCTGGCGCGACGAGTAAGGAGCGCCGTTTTAGCGCGCCGCCGAGAATTTCCAAGATGTTTTATTCTTGGTCGGTGAGGCGGCCGGGTCGGCCATACAGCCTTTAGGTCCCGGGCTAGTCCCGTGGCAACAAAGTGAGCTATAAGATGCGGGCGATTCCCATCCCCCGCATCCTTCGATACAACTTGAAAGTTTCCTCCGGAATCAAGACAAGGGAAGCGCCGATCACGCGTTTTCTTTTGTTCCCGCATTTAACCCTCATTGACTCCCTTAAGTATTTGTGGTAACATACGGTTACAATCTTTTATTGCAAAATTTTATGTCATGATGGGAATAAATATTCTTATTGATTACTGTCGAAGGCTGCGGCATTTATGCCGCAGCTTTTTGTTTCCTCTACCACGAACCTTGAAATAAACGCCAGGGAACGGTGTCAGAAGCCATGCAAATGTTTTTTGCCCAAAATCTGGACTTCTTGTATTTTTTTTATGGGGCTGCTTTTTTTCTGTTGGCAGCCGCCGGTTCCATTTATTATGCCAGGGAACGGTCGCGTCACTCCTTGACCATGAACTGGCCCTTTTTTGTCCTTTTTGCCTGCTGCCGGGCACTCAATGAATGGCTTGACCTTTTGTCCATATCTTATATGGATCCCTCTTTGTTGTTTGGGGTACGCCTTACTGTTCTTGTTGCTTCCTTTGTTTTTCTGCTGGAATTCGCAAGAGGTTCCTTTTTCCTTCTGACGAAACGATCCATTCCTTCGTGGCTCTACGCTTTGCCGGCCGTTGTTTTTACAACCGGATTGTTTTTCGTTCCCGATGCCCGCCTGGCAAGTCTGTGGGTCACGCTGACGTTGAGGCTGCCGGCTACTTTTGCGACGGGTTATGTCTTCTGGGTCTATGCGCGCCGCCAGGAGAGCGTCAGTTCTTTTTGGATTTTCCGGCTGATCGGCGCGGCATTTTTCTTCTATGCCTTTCCCGTCGGGAAAGCCGGTTTCTACAGCGGATACCTCATTTCCGTTTGGCCTTCTTCGACCTTCTTTTTCGATTACGTGCTGCGCGTTCCGCTGGCTTTTCATCGTTCCGTCGGCGCAACGATCGTCGCGTTCCTTTTGATCCATCAGTCGACACGGTATGTCCTGGAGGGGCCTTCGCGGAATATGAAAGGGCGTCGCCGGCATGTCCTCATCTATACCTTCCTGTTTTTTTATCTCGCGTTGACCGTGTCGGGCTATTATCTGATCCGGACAGTCGATCGATTTGAAAAGAGACATCTTAAGCAACTGGTCTTTACGGATGCCAGAAATCTTGTTGATATCATCGGGAAGCCGGATATCCGCCAATTCGTTGTTCCTGACGATCCGGCTGTTTACAGGACTTATCTCAAGATGCATAACCGCATGGCGGATTTGGCGGAGTTGTCCTTTTATACGAAGGCGCTGTATCTTGTTTTGCCGGGCAAGGATCGTTTTTCCTTCGCCGTGGGTAGTTCGCCGCAGGTCTTTCCTCATGAGGTGACGCCTGCTTTTGGCCGTCAGATTCCGCGGAAGGCCATTGCGGACGCGTATTATTCGAAGAAGCCCACACTGGCAGGGCCTTATCTCGAGAGGGGAGGAGGTTTGGCCTATACCGTATTTTTTCCCGTGGTCGACCGGGACAATCAGACATTGACCCTTTTAGGGATTGATATTGACGCAGCAAAATTGCAGAGCGAGGTGTCCCGGATCCGGCTGTTTTCTATCGGGATCTGTATTATTTTTCTCATCCTGCTGGTTTTGGGTTATGCCTTTGTGATTATTTTTGCCTTGAAAGGTTTTGAGCTGCAGGTCCAGAAGAACAATCTTGACAAGGCTTTGCTGAACCTGCGCGAGACGCAAAGGGAACTGGCGAGGTCTGAAGAGACGTTTCGCGGCATCCTTAATAATTCGCCCAATGCGATCTTCGGGTTCGACCGGGACCTGCGCCTGATCTTTTGGAACCAGGGCGCAGAGAAACTATATGGACATTGCAAGACAGACATTATTAATGAGACGAACCCTATCCTGAGCCGAAAAGTCACGGATATTTTGGGTATCGCGGCGCTTGAACAGGAGATCGCCGGTGTTTTCGAGGGGCATACGGTCATGCGCGAGCTGGCGCAGAGGGACAAGACAGGCGGAGAACTGGATGTTTCACTGACGGTATTTCCCGTGTGCGACCCGCAAGGACATATTCTTTTTGCTTTGGGCCTGGCCCAGGACATTACGACGCACAAGCGCTATGAGGAAAAACTTGCGGATGTCAATGCCAGATTGAAGTCTTTTCTTGATGGTTCCGGGCAGATTTATATGAGTGCTACAGACCTGGACGGCATTATTCAGCTGTGGAATTACGGGGCCGAGCAGATTTTCGGTTACAAAGCCCCCGAGATCCTGGGGAAGACGCCGGCGATGCTTCATGATCCGGCGGACATGAAGGCCTTCGAAGAAGAGTTCTATAAGAAAACCGGGACATTGCTATCCGGCTTTGCGGCGATCATGGAGGTGGTGCGTCAGGGCGGGGTGCTTCAGCGCGAGTGGATCATGGTTAAGAAGGACGGGACGCGTTTTCCCGTGAGCTCGACCATCGCAGGCCTCCGTAACGACAAGGGCGAACTGGTTGGTTTCCTGGGTATCGGCGTGGATCTTTCCCGGTCGAACAAGATGGAGAGGGCCCTCAAAGAGGCCCAGCAAAAATATAAGGACCTGGTTGATAATCTCAGCGTCGGGGTATATATCTCGACGCCTGAGCCGGGAGGGCACTTTATTGAATATAATGAGTCGTGTCGAAAGATGTTCGAGTGGGAAGATTCTCCGGCGGACATAAAGAATATCCTCCTGGCTCGGTTATACGTGGATCCGGGCAAACGGGAAAAGATCAGCCAGAGGATCCTTTCTCAAGGGTACATCAAAGATGAAGAGGCAGAGATGGTATCAGCCACGGGCCGCCGTTTCTGGGCGTCTTTTACAACCGTCTTGCGGCAGGATGAAGCCGGGCAAAAGTATTTCTATGGCATTGTCCAGGACATTACGGAAAAGAAGCGTCTGGAGAAGTTATTGTCTGAAGAACGTGACCGTCTCAGGACGATCGCGGATTCCATCGGCGCGGGGCTGTCGCTCATCGACAAGAACTTTAATATTGTCTGGGTCAATCAGGTCCTGGAAAAGTGGTTCGGAAAGCTTGACACGATCCGCGGCCGCAAATGTTTTGATGCGTATCAATTCCGTAATAGCATTTGTGAAACGTGTCCTTCGCGGAAAGCGCTCATGACGGGGCAGGTCCAGACCGGAGAAACGAGGGTAGCCTTTCCTGACGGGCGTATCATCGATTTTCTTTTGATCTGTACCCCGGTCAAAAACGAACACGGCGAGGTTGAACAGGTCCTGGAGTTGACACTGGACATGACAGAGCGCAAGGGCATGGTCGAAATGCTGGAATTTGAACGCGCCCTTTCAAGGAATGTCATTGATTCGATCAGCGATTCGCTTGTGGTCCTCGACTGCCAGACCAAAACGGTCCTGGACATCAACAAGTATTTTATGGAACAGATGGGGGTTCGTAAAGAAGATGTGATCGGCAAGCCATGTTCAGAGATCTATCGTCATGCCTGCCCGGCCTGTGATGCCTGTTCTTTTGATGAGGTGACCCAGCGCGGACGGACGATCGAAGCGACGCATATCCACAAGATGCCTGATGGCAGAGAAGTTTATGTTGATGTGACATTGTCTCCGCTAAAGGACGAGAAGGGCCGCATTATCGGCGTGATCCATATCACGCATGACGTGACGGACCGCAAGCGCCTTGAAGACGAGCTGAAACGTTACTCGCACGATCTGGAGAATCTGATTGAGGAGAGGACCAGGGCCTTGCAGGTCTCTGAACTCATGTTCAGGAATTTGTTTGAATCCGCCCAAGACGGCATTTTAATCATCGATGCCTTAAGCGGAAATATCATCAATGCCAATCCCTATCTTTTGCGCACGCTGGAGTGCACCCGGGATCAGCTGATGGGGCTGCACCATTCAGCCGTGCCTTTTTTCCGCGAGTCGGCCGTTTATGACAAGGCGATTCATGCGCTCAAGGACCAGTTGTCCGTTCTTTATGACGACGTCAAGGTGAAGACATGCTCGGGCAGGGACGTCGACGTGGAATTCCGCGCCTCTACGTATTTTGTCGAAAAACGCAAGATCATCCAATGTAATATCCGTGATATCACCGAGCGCAAGAAGATCGACAAGATCAAGACGGAATTTGTCTCCATGGTATCCCATGAGCTCAGGACGCCGTTGTCGGCGATCAAGGAGGGGGTTGAGATCGTGGCCGACGGGACGCAGGGCAAGATTAACCGGAACCAGAAGAGCTGCCTTTCAATCGCCCTGTCCAATATCAAGAGGCTCAACCGCCTTATCGGCGACATCCTGGATATTTCCAAGATCCAGTCGAACCTTCTGAAGGTTCATTTGAGCCCCTGCAATATTTGTGAGGTCATCGACCAGGTCTATAGCCTTGTCAAGATCGAGATCGAGAAGCGAGGGCTGGTTTTTGTCACGGATTGCCAAAAAGATCTTCCCGTCGTCCAGGCAGACAAGGACCGCCTGATCCAGGTCCTGATGAATCTTCTCAATAACGCTATTAAATTTACGCGCGAGCGCAGCCGGATTGTTTTGACCGCTCGCATGGTGAGGAATGAGGTGGAGTTTGGGATCAAGGATGAAGGCATGGGGATTCCTCCTGACGAGATCGCGCGCCTGTTCGGAAAATTTGTGCAGCTGGACTCGACGCTCGTGCGCAGAGTAGGGGGTACGGGCCTGGGACTTTATATTTCCCGGAATTTGGTTGAGGCCATGGGGGGCCGTATTTGGGTTGAATCCAATTTGGGGGAGGGATCAACCTTCAAATTCACTCTTCCCATAACACGCGGGTGAAGCATGGGAGACGACAAGAAAACAATCCTGATCATTGATGATGAAGTGGGGTTGAGGAATTTGCTGAAATTCAGGCTTGTGTCTTTCGGTTTCGACGTTTTGGTCGCCGAAGACGGCTATACGGGGATCGACCTGGCAAAATCCATGAAGCCCAACCTGATCATCCTCGACATCATGATGCCATATTTTAACGGCATCGAGGTCTGCAGAAAGCTGAAGTCGGATTACGCCACGAAGGATATTCCTGTGGTTTTTTTAAGCGTCCTGGCGCAAAAAGAAGATATTGAAATGGGCAAGCAGGCGGGCGCTGAATTTTTTCTAACCAAGCCCTATGACCCCGAAAAACTGAATTTCGTCATAAGAATGGCTTTGAATAAACAGAGCGGCGGGGAATGATGTTGACGGAGATGTCGAAGTGAGGGGCAAAATGAAGGAGCCGAGATGGATAAGCGAAGATTACTCATTGTCGACGACGAACCGGACGTCCTGAAGCTTTTGGGTGAGCGTCTGTCGAAGGCGGGTTACGACGTCATCAAGGCCTCCACCGGGAAGGAGGCGATCGCCCTGGCCCAGAAGAAGGTGCCGGATTTGATCGTCCTGGATATCGCGATGCCTGGGATGGACGGTTCGGAGGTCGCTAATGTCCTGAGGTCGGACCCCAAGACCAAGGACATCCCCATTCTCTTTTTAACGTGCCTGTTTACGAAGCAGGAGGAGAAGGTCTGCGGGCATCTCCTCGGCCAGAATTTTTTCATTGCTAAGCCCTATGATGTCGATGAGCTTTTGAGCGAGATCGATAAGCGCGTCGCCAAATAATCCGACGATCTTCAAAAGGGGGAACCATGCTTAATAACAAGATCCTGGCTGTTGATGATGAACCGTCTGTTTTGATCTTGCTGGAAAAAAGGCTCAAGGGTGCCGGATACGAGGTGTTCACGGCATCCAGCGGCCAGGAAGCGATCGAGATCGCAAGGAAAGAACAGCCGGCGCTCATTGTCTTGGATATTCTCATGCCGGGGATGGACGGTTCGGAAACGGCGTCCAAACTTCATCAAGACCCCAAGACCAAGGATATCCCCATTCTCTTTTTAACGTGCCTCTATACGAAGAGAGAGGAAGAACGGGAGGGGCATGAGATCGGGCACAATTTTTTTCTTGCGAAACCTTATGATCCCAAGGAGCTCATGGATGAGATCGGCCGTTTGATTTCGTCAAGATCCCCTGAACGTTAATTCACGTAGCGGATTTTTTCCTGCAAGATGCTTGTGGAGGCGCCAGCGACGCATGACCGAGGAACATTTCCTGACCCCCGTGTATATCGATGCCTTTGACCTGGATGACGCCTGGTTCCAGACGTTATCGGCCATCCTGGACAAGGGGCGCGTTTACACCATTACTCGCGGCAGCTATAAAGGCGCCAAACGCCTGGAGTTCGATTATGTCGTGGTGCGCGCACGCAAGCCTTCCCACCAGATCATCCCGATCATCCCTGAAGGGCTCAACATCCCCGCCCCGACGGATATGGAATATATTCAGGGATATCTTTCGTACCTTTTGACCGGCGCCAAGACAGCCACGGAGGATTACACCTACGGGGAACGGCTTGTTGATCCCAAGGTGAGGTTGTCAGAAGTCCGCGAAGGGCGCTCTCTGGTTCAGGAGGTGCCTTTATGCGTCAACCAGATCGACGAAGTCATCCGTATGTACCGGGAGGAAGGTTTTGGGACCAACCAGGCGGTCATGGAGATCGGTATGCCGTCGGACATTAAGCTCCAGGATCCCCCTTGTCTGAGGTTGATCGATACGAAGATCAGGGATAACAAGCTTCATTTTTTTCTCTATTTCAGGTCCTGGGATCTATGGGGCGGTTTTCCGTCCAACCTGGGAGGGCTGCAGCTCGTCAAACAGTATATGGCGGAGATGATCGGCGTCGAAGACGGGGAGATCGTCGCTGCCTCCAAGGGGCTGCACCTGTATGATTACTCCTGGGAGGTCGCCAAGATCCGCACGAAAAAAATCGATAAAATCATTACCTAGCCCTTATTCCATCTCATGGATAAACCGACCCTTCTTTTCGATAAGGCCCTGATTTTCCGGCATATCCCCTTGTTTTCAGACCTGAACATTTTCGAGAGGCGGATGATCTTCGATGCTTTGGAGATCGTCGATTATAAATCCGGCGAGACTATTTATGCCCAGGGAGATGCGCCGGACGCTTTTTATTGCGTTATTTCAGGCCGCGTCGAGGTCTTTGTTTCCAGGGACGGCAGGGAAGAGGTCCTTGAACATATCCACAGGGGAAAATATTTCGGGTTTATTTCGCTTTTGACCGGCGAGCCTCATTCTGTAAGCGTCCGGGCCGTGAACGATACGGTGATGGCCCGGATCCCCCAGGACCGGTTCAAGGTGATCCTGCACAAGATCCCTCGGCTGGCGATCGATTTAAGCCGGATGCTTTCGCGGCGGCTCAAGCGCCGGGACATTCATCCCAAGACCATTTTTGAAAGCACCATCGTTTCTTTTTTCGGCGATCCGCTCGCGAGGGAAGATACGGCCCTTTACGCTCTTAATCTCGCTCTGGGTTTGAAGAAAGAGACCGGCAAGAAAATTATCCTTATTGATTTTTCCGGTCCCGGGTCCGTGATCGGCAGGGCGCTGGGCTTTGATGCCTCCAGGGCGCCCCTTTCGAAAGACCAGTTTTACCACGCGCAAAAGATTTTCGATCACGTTATTTCCACGAGCACGGGTGTCGATGTTCTCGTGCCTGAGGTGCAGCCATCGGGAAGGGCGGAGGTTGCGCCTTTTATCGCTCTTGTGACGACGCTGGTCAACGATTATCATTTTTGTCTCGTGCACCTGCCTTATGATTTCGGGCCGCAGGTTTTTAAGGTTCTGGCGCAGTCGGACGCGGTGCATCTTGTGTTGGCTCCGGAATACGACGCCGTGCGCAAGATGGCTCGCCTTCTCGATATGGCGGGACTTTCCCGGGACAGGGCGTTCAAGAAAAAGATACGTCTCCTGATGGTTGAGGAAGGCCGGACGCATGGTCGTGGAGAAAAATTTTCCGCCTGCAGCGAAGAATCGCTTTTTCATCTTCCTGTGTATGCGACGCTTCCTCCGCAAGAGTCCGGCCGGCCGTTTCTCGTGACACAAGACCCATTGAACCCTTATGCCAAGGTTATTCGGCGGATTTCCAGGCAGATGGGCGAGGTATTGGTCGGGCTGGCCCTGGGATGCGGTTCGGCCATGGGTCTGGCGCATATCGGCGTCCTCCAGGTTTTGGAAGAGGAGGGGGTCCCGATTGACATCGTGTGCGGCTCGAGTATCGGCGCCATGTTCGGCGCCTTTTGGGCCGCCGGATATTCCGCCGGAGAAATCCAGACCATCGTTCTGAAAAACAACAGGCAATCTTATCTTTTCGGCTGGGACGATCTTGCGTTTCCTTTAAGAGGATTGATCCGCGGTCGGCACGTGAAGAATTTTTTGACGAAATATTTCGGCCGCAAGACATTTTGTGACCTTAAGATGCCGTTTCGGGCCGTGGCCTGCGATTGCCGGACGATGCAACAGGTGGTTTTTGAGAGCGGCAGCCTGGTGGATGCCGTGCTTTCCAGTATCGCCATCCCCGGTGTTTTTTCTCCGCATGTGGTGGGCGGCCGGTATCTCATCGATGGCGGCATTCTTAATCCTTTGCCGACGGACGTGCTTTTGGAGGCCGGCGCAAAAAAAGTTATTTCCGTTAATGTTTTACCCAGCGGCGACGAGATCGAAAGGACTTATGATCTTTTGAGCCAGCGGCGGGTCAAACCCGATTTTCTCAGGCAGGGCGTATGGCGTTATCCGTGGTATTTCTTCAGGCACCGCTTTCATGAGTGGCTGGATCCGAATATCTTCAGTATCATTGTTTCGACGATCCAGTCGATGGAATATCTGCTTGCCCAGGTCAGTTCCTTGGGGCAGTCTGATGTGGCCCTGCATCCGGACATGACGGGGGTTTCCTGGTCGGATTTTGCGCATGCCGAAGAGCTGATGGCGCGCGGGCGTCAAGAAGCGCGCCGTTGTTTGCCCCGCATCCAATCCCTTGTTTCCCGCCCTGAATAGTTTTCTTCTTGCCTGCGGCTTTCCTTCATATCTCAAAGGATCTGAGGCCGTGAATGAAAATATTGACAGGCTGATGCGCAATAGTGTAAAATAGGGTCTTCCGATGAGGCGCGTTTGAGCTTGACGTAACTGATTTGAAATAAAAGAGTAAAGTTCTTAAATCCCCTTGCTAAGAATTGCCTGTTTGCCTTGGTCGGCCTTGGGTTTTGGGGCCGGCCCTGTGGCCGAAGCGTGCTGATGGCGGGCTAAAAGCCTGCGGGTTTGTCCACGAGCGCGGCCATCGCGGTGCGGGTGTGTTTTGTGCGAGGCCCGGATCGTCTATGAAAAAGATTAGAAATATCGTGGTTTTGGGAGACGGCGGGTGGGGATCGACCCTGTCTATTTTGCTCTTTCGTAAAGGTTTTAGCGTGGCGCTCTGGAGCCCTTTTGAGGATTATGCGCGCTATATGGATCGGCACAGGTCAAATCCCCGTTATTTAAAGGGGATCACGATCCCGCGGGGCATGCGTATCACGTCGGATCTTTCTTGTTTAGAGGGGGCGGACATGATTGTCGTTGCCGTTCCTTCCAAATTCATCCGCAGTGTTTTGGCGCGCGGCCGGGATTTTATTGCGCCGCAGATCCCTGTTGTCAGCGTCGTCAAGGGGATCGAAGACGGAACGCTCCTGCGCATGACAGAAGTGATCCGGGAAATTTGGGGCAGCCGGCGGGTGGCCGCGCTCTCCGGCCCCACCATCGCGCCTGAAGTGGCCAAGGGGATACCGACAACGATTGTCGCTTCTTCATCCGATGGGGCCCTGATGCGCCTTGTCCAGGATGTTTTTATGACTTCTGTTTTCAGGGTCTATACCAATGCCGACGTGACGGGCGTGGAACTGGGAGGCAGCCTAAAAAATGTCATTGCCATTGCCTGTGGCATTTCCGATGGCTTAGGTTACGGGACGAATACGAAAGCGGCGATCGTTTCGCGGGGCCTTGCAGAGATGGCGCGGCTTGGGGCGGCGATGGGC
>JAQUOM010000054.1 GCA_028717105.1 Candidatus Omnitrophota bacterium | reverse complement strand
ATACCAAAGATAATAGTCTTGACCAACCCCGTAAAAAGGTCCTTGTAAACAAGGGTCCCGAAGGTCATGTTCATGTAAAGGCTGGAGCGGATACTTAAATGATAGACCCCGATCAGATAGCCGCCGAAAATCCCTATCGCATTGGCAAAAAGGGTCAGGATCGGCAGCATAATGGTCATGCTCAGGAACCTGGGCACGACGAGATACTTGATCGGGTTGGACCCCAGGGTCACAAGGGCGTCGACCTGTTCGGTCACGGTCATCGTCCCGAGCTCCGCCGTGATGCCGGCGCCGCTGCGGCCGGCAACGATCAGGGCCGTGATCACAGGCCCCAGTTCACGCGTCAGGGAAACGGCAACAATGCTGGCGATATAAATCTCGCTCGACATCTTCTGCATGATGTAGGCGGTCTGCAACGCCAGGATGACACCGATAAAAAAAGACACAAGGGAAACAATCGGCAGGCTGTCGACGCCGACCTTTTTGGCCTGTTCAAAGATACGGCCGACCCCCAAAGGTTTGGCAGGGGTCAAGATGGCCGCCTGGGCGCCCAGGCTCACAATACCGCCGAAAAAACGGACGAAAGACAAAATCCTTTCGCCGACGGCCTCGTAAAAATCCTGTCTTAAAAAAAAGATCACGTCTACCCCTGTTCGAACGACAACTCTTCCCTGTCTTTTTTCCTGCCGATCCGGACCGTGCTGCCTTCCTTGATCCGGCCGCCGATGATCTCTTCGGCCAGCGGATCTTCGATATAGCGCTGGATCGTCCGCTTAAGCGGCCTGGCACCAAACACAGGATCAAAACCCTTCTCGGTCAAAAATTCCTTGGCCTCCTGGGAGAGGCTCAAGCTTACCTTCTGGTCGTTTAAACGCGCCTGCACTTCCCCCATCTCAATGTCGATAATCCTGAAGAGGTCGGTCTTTTCTAAAGGCCTGAAGACGATCACATCGTCGATCCTGTTCAAAAACTCGGGCTTGAATGTCTTCTTCACCTCGTCTAGAAGCCTTTCTTTCATCTGCTGATAAGGCACATCCCCGCTCTGCGCCTTGAAACCCAGGGCGCCTTGCTTGCGCAGCATCTCGGCGCCGACATTGGACGTCATGATGATGATGCAATTGCGGAAATCGACCTTGCGGCCGAAGCTGTCCGTCAGGCGGCCATCTTCGAGCACCTGCAGGAGGATATTGAATACATCCGGGTGCGCCTTTTCGATCTCATCTAAAAGAATGACCGCATAAGGGCGGCGGCGGATCTTTTCCGTGAGCTGCCCGCCCTCCTCGTATCCCACGTATCCCGGAGGCGCTCCGACAAGACGGGAGACATTGAACTTCTCCATGTATTCCGACATATCCAGCTGGAGAAGGGCGTTCTCGTCGCCGAACATAAATTCCGCAAGGGCCCGGGCGAGTAACGTCTTGCCGACACCCGTCGGGCCGAGAAAGATAAAAGAGCCGATGGGCCGGCGCGGATCCTTGATGCCTGCGCGGGACCTTCTGACGGAGCGGCCGATCGCCGCCAACGCCTCGTCCTGCCCGACAACCCTCTGACGCAGTTCCTCTTCGATCTTCAAGAGCTTTTCGCTTTCTTTCTGTTCGAGACGGACGATGGGGATCCCCGTGATCTTGGAAACGATCGTCGCGATGTCTTCCTCGTTGATCTTGGGCCTGGACTTGGCGCGTTCTTCCTGCCACTTCTTCCTCTCTTCATCAAGCTTCTGTCTCGCCTGGCGTTCCTGATCGCGCAGGGACGCGGCCTTCTCAAAATCCTGGTTCTTGATGAAAATTTCCTTGTCTTTCTTTAATTCCTCGACGCTCAACTCCAACTGCTTGATGTTCGGAGGAACAATAAGGGTCGCCAGCCTGGCGCGCGAACCCGACTCGTCCAAAAGATCGATGGCCTTGTCCGGCAGGAACCGTCCGCTGATGTAGCGGTCGGAAAACTTTGCGGCGGCCGCCAGGGCCTCGTCAAGATACTCGACGTTGTGATGACGCTCATACTTGTCCCGCAGCCCTTTGAGGATCTCCACCGTCTCGTCGACCGACGGCGGATCGACCATGATCGTCTGGAACCGGCGTTCCAGCGCCGCGTCCTTCTCGATATACTTGCGGTATTCATCCGGCGTCGTAGCGCCGATGCACTGGATCTCGCCGCGCGACAAAGCGGGCTTCAGGATATTGGACGCATCGATCGCGCCCTCCGCTGCGCCCGCGCCAACGAGCATATGCAGCTCGTCGATAAAAATCATGACGTCTCGCGAACGCTTGATCTCGTCCATTACGGCCTTGATCCTCTCTTCGAATTGCCCGCGATACTTGGTGCCGGCGATCATAAGCGCCAAATCCAGGGCCACGATACGCTTGCCGATCAAAACCTCGGGAACGTTCGACATGACGATCTGCTGCGCCAGGCCTTCGACGATAGCGGTCTTGCCTACGCCCGCTTCGCCTAAAAGCACGGGATTATTTTTCGTGCGCCGGGCCAGGATCTGGATGACACGCTCGATCTCATTCTTCCTTCCGATGACAGGGTCCAGTTTGCCCTCGCGAGCCAGGGCTGTCAGGTCACGGCCGAAAGCGTCCAGGGCCGGGGTCTTGGATTTCGTCTGGGCTTGCGCGCCGAAACCCGGCGTCGCAGAACCTAAAAGCTCCATGATCTCGTTGCGCACGCGGTTCAGATCAAGGCCGAGATTCAAAAGGACCTGAGAAGCCACCCCCTCTCCTTCCCGGATCAACCCCAAAAGCAAATGTTCCGTACCGATATAATTATGCCCCAGGGAACGCGCTTCTTCCGCGGATAATTCCAACGCCTTCTTGGACCGAGGCGTAAAAGGAACATCCCCCTGGATCTGGGTGGAAGGACCCGGCTGGACAAGTTTTTCAACTTCCAGGCGAATGCTCTCCAGGCTCAGGCCCAATTTCTGCAAGACCGCCGCCGCGACACCTTCCCCTTCCCGGATCAGCCCTAACAAAAGATGCTCGGTGCCTATGTAATCGTGATTAAAACGCCTGGCCTCTTCCTTGGCCAGAACGATGACCTTTCGTGCTCTTTCCGTAAACCGATTAAACATGCTGTTTCCTCCGATATGTCAGCGTCTGGAAGCCCCCGTTCTGCCTTTAAAAACATACGGGACGCTTATGATTGCTGAGTCAACCGCTCCCTGATGATCTGTGCCCGTTTAACGTCGCGCTCATTGGCGGACAACTTCTTGTTTTCAAGTTTCTGCAGATGTGCGGGCTGCGTCAGGATAAAAAGTTCGTTGATGAGCCCGCGTTCGATGTTCTTAACCAGCCCCACATCGGCCCCCAGCCGCAGCATCGATAAAAGCTCGACCGTCTCGCCGCTGGTAATGATATGCGCGTTCTTCAGCGTCCCATAAGAACGCCATATCCTGTCTTCCAGCATCTCCCGATGCTCGGAAAAAAGAAGTTCTCTGGCCTTCTCCTCCTGTTCAATGATCTGCCGGATCACGCCTTTGATATTCCCAAGCATCTCTTCTTCTCTCTGGCCCATGGACACCTGGTTAGATATCTGAAAAAAATTCCCGGACGCCTGGGTCCCCTCGCCATAGAGACCGCGCGTGGTAAAACTCAACTTGGCGATGGCCTCCAGGACACGGTTGATCTGCCGGGTCATCACCAGGGCCGGAAGATGCAACATCACCGAACCACGCATCGCCGTTCCCGTGTTCGTCGGACAGGCCGTCAAATATCCCCATTCCCGGCTGAAGGCATAAGGCAAAAATCCGGAAATCTGGTCATCGATGGAGTTAATGACTTCCCAGGTTTTATCGAGGTCAAACCCCGACTCCATGACCTGAATGCGCAGGTGGTCCTCTTCATTGACCATGATCGCGACATCCTCCAGCGACGTTATGCTCAATGCCTTCTGGCTCGGCCGTGCCGCGTGCTCGTTGGACATCAGGTGTCTCTCGACAAGAAATTGCTTGTCGATGTTATCCAGATCGTCCATACGTAAAAAAGCGGCGTCCTTAAGCTCTCTTGTCCGCTCAAAAGCGGCTTTCGCCGCGACAACGACCTGCTCGGCATCGTTCTTCTTGGCCCAGTGGGGAAACGGCGTCTTGCTGACATTCCTCGCCAGACGGATCCGTGAAGAAATGACGATGTCGGAATTCGGACCCGTGCCTTTGAGCCAACTGGAGACTTGATTGATCAAATCGTTAATGTCCATCATAATCAAATTCCTGATTTCTACGTTCCGATGCCGGATAAAATTCTAATGCCCAATAATAAATATTTTCTATCTAGAAAAATTTAAAAAATTCGGCATTCGTCATTAAAAATTTGATATTTTGGAAGCTGTACTATTGCCCCGTTTCTTCCGTCTTTGATTTTTTCTTCTTCTCCGCCTCTTTAATGGCATCACGCAGGCGCGCGGCCTCTTCAAATTCTTCGCGATCGATCGCCTCCTGCAATTTTACCTTCAGGTCAACGGCGGCGCCGGACCCCTTGGCCCTGGCAGCGGTCTTCGTCTCCTCAGCAACCCCGGACAAAGGCACTTTGCCTACGTGCTGGCTGGCGCCATGAATACGTTTTAGAAGAGGGCCGAGATACCGGGCAAAGGCCGCATAACATTCACTGCACCCCAGACGGCCGATCTTGCGGAAATCCTCATATGTCAGGCCGCAAAAAGAACACTGCGTGCTGGCAGGCGGCTTTTCCTGACCCCCCAGCTGTTTGGAATAATCCACCAGGCCGGCCAGGAGATCGGAAAGACCGAACTGCTGTTCCATCTGGACGCTCTTCTTTTTGGCACAATCATCGCACAGATGAAGCTCCGTCATCTGATCGTCGACGATCTCGGTCAGATGGACGGTCGCCTGATTTTTGTTGCACAGATTACAAAGCATAACGCACGCCGTCCTTTTTAGTGAGTTTTCTAAAGTCTTCCGTCAACGCGAGGGTGCGTGTGCCGACGCGGCCCGTCCCGATCGAACGGCCATCGATCATCACCACAGGAATGATCTCCGCAGCCGTCCCGGTCAAGAACACCTCATCGGACGTAAACAGGTCGAACCGCGTTAACATCCTTTCTTGCGCCCGGAACCCCGCCTTCTCCCCCAGGGCGAGGACCGCCTGACGCGTGATGCCGTTGAGCACCCCCACGGAAACAGGAGGCGTCAGGAGCAAATCATCCTTGATCATAAAAATATTATCCCCCGTGCATTCCGTCACAAACCCGCTCTGGTCGAGCATGATCGCTTCGGGAACCCCTGCGTTGATCGCCTCGATCTTCCCGAGAATATTGTTGAGATAATTCAAGGACTTGATCTGGGGATTCAAGGACTCGGGAATATTGCGCCGCGTGGGCACCGTCACGATCTTTAAACCTTTACGATACAGATCGGTCGGATAGAGCGCAATCTTATCCGCGATGATAAAAACGGTCGCCCGACGGCAATTGCGCGGGTCCAACCCCAAATCGCCATCGCCTCGCGTCACCACGGCACGGATATAAGCATCTCTCAGCGCATTCGCCTTGAGCGTATCCATGATCGCCTTTTCCATCTCTTTCTTTTCCATGGGGATGGTCAACGAAATCCCCTGGGCCGAAGCGTAGAGCCTGTCCATGTGTTCGTGCAGCTTAAAAACAAGCCTGTCATAAGACCGGATGCCTTCAAACACGCCGTCGCCGTAAAGCAAGCCGTGGTCGAACACCGAGACTTTCGCGTCTTCTTTTTTGACAAGCTTCCCGTTAAGATAAATCAACATCGTGCCTCTCAATTTCCCGCTGAATCGTTTTGTCTGAAATTGATCCCGAGTCTCCGTCAGCGTCTCTCCTAGAGACGAGGGACCTTGTCAACCTGCCTGCTATTCTGTGACGATCCTTCCGTCAAATATTTTCAACACCCGATGGCTGCCTTTGGCCAACTCCGGGCTATGGGTCACCAGGACGATCGTCATCCCTTTCTCTTTGTTGAGCCGGCCGAGCAATTCCTGGATGTGTCTGCCCGACTCGAAATCCAGGTTCCCCGTCGGCTCATCGCAGAAAAGGACCTCCGGATCGTTCATCAACGCCCGCGCCACAGCCACGCGCTGCTGCTCGCCGCCGGAAAGCTGCGACGGCCTGTGCTTGAGCCTCTGCGACAACCCGAAAAAATCCAAAAGACGCTCAGCCTTCTGCCTGATTTGAAGAACGGACAGGGACGCCTGATCCACAAAGGCCGGCAGCATCACATTCTCCAGGGCCGAAAACTCCCTTAAGAGATGGTAGAACTGAAAGACAAAGCCAAACCTCTTGTTGCGTATCCTCGCCTGGCGACGCTCATCTAAAGCGGTCAGGCATTCTCCATCGACAAAAACCCCGCCCCGGCTCGGAGTATCCAGGCCGCCAAGGATATGCAAAAGGGTCGATTTTCCCGCCCCCGACGGACCGACAATGCCGACAATCTCAGAGCGCCGGACCTCCAAGGTAACGCCTTTGAGGACGGTCAGTTCTTTTGAACCCTGCCGATACGTTTTTTCAAGATGAAAGGCTTTGAGCACTATTCATACCTCAGGGCATCCGCAGGGACAAGGCGCGCCGCCTTGGACGCGGGGTAAATCGTTGCCAGAAAACAGATTAAAAGAGCAGAGCCCGCGATCAATGCCACATCGATCCCGCGCATCGCCACAGGCAGGCGGTCAATATAATAAATATCCTGGGGAAGCTGAATGAACTGGTATTTCTTCAGCAAAAAACACAAAACTATTCCTCCTATTATACCAAAAAGGATGCCTCCCGTGCCAATAATTAAACCGCCGCCGATAAAAATTTTTCTGATCACTCCCTGGGAAACACCCACGGCCTTTAAAATTCCGATGTCCTTGGTCTTTTCAACGACCATGACGATCAAAGTGCTGACAATATTAAAACAGGCCACCAAAACGATCAGGGTCAGGATGATGAACATCGCCAGTTTCTCTAAGGCCAGGGCCGCAAAAAAATTCTTGTTGATGTCCATCCAGGTGCGGCCATGGAGATGCCCCGGCAAGATCCCGCTTAAGGCCTTCTTGACCCTCGGCGCCCCGTAAGGGTCGTCGAGCCGGATGCCCAGCTGGGTGACGAGACTCCCGACGCCGAAGAAATCCTGGGCATCCTTAATATTCAGGAACGCCAGATTCAGGTCATAGTCATACATGCCGGTATGAAAAATCCCGCTCACGCGGAAAGGCGTATTCAGTCCGACCACCGGAGAAGAAAGGACCACCTCGTCGCCCATAGAAAGCCCGAGAAGGGACGCCAATTCCTTTCCCAGAACGATACCTCCTGCCGGCAGATCCAGCCGGCCGCCTTCCATGGCATCACGGATCTGCGTGACCCGGATTTCCGTCTCGGGATCCACGCCTTTCACATTGAGGCTCAGGACCTTATCCTTAAAATAGAGAAAGGCCTGGCCGCTGACATACGGCGCGACTTCCTCGACGCCCGCAAGCCCCCTGATCTGCGCCCGGATATTCTCCGGGTCTTCGATCCCCTCTTCGCTATGAATAATGATATGAGGATGGACCCCGATGATCTTGTCTCTTAAATCATTATCAAACCCCGTCATGACGGCGATCACGACAATCAGGGCCATGACGCCGATGGCAATCCCGGCCCCTGAAATCAGGCTGATGACGGAAATAAAGCGTTCTTTCTGAAGTGTCAGAAAATAACGCCGGCTGATAAAAAAAGCAAGGTTCATCGTTGGGTTTCTTGCGCGTCTGCCCCTTGCTCAGGGCGCAGGAGAGGAAACAAAATCACGTCACGGATCGACGGCTGATTCAAAAAGAGCATGCACATACGGTCGATACCTATCCCCAGGCCTCCTGTCGGCGGCATGCCGTATTCCAGGGCCTCGACAAAATCTTCATCCAGGCAGCGACTCCCGGCCCCCGCCTCCTCCTTAAGCTCTTCCTGGAGGCGCTGTCTCTGCTCAATAGGATCGTTAAGCTCGGAATAGGCGTTGGCGACCTCCATTCCGGCCATGTAGAGCTCAAAACGTTCCGAGACCAGGGGATTCTCCGGTTTATTTTTTGCCAGGGGGCAAAGGATGCTGAAATAGTCGGTAAAGAAAACGGGCTGGGTCGGCGCATCGGCCGTCAGGATCTCCTCGACCAGGCGCACGACCTGGGACCTGGAAAGACGATCTTCCACGGGCCGGCCTTTGGCCCGAAGTTTTTCCACCATCACCGCCGCCTCATCTTCAGGGTTGATATCGAAATGTTCTTTGACGGCCCGGACAAAAGAACGTCGCGGCCACGGAGGCGTCAGGTTGATCTTGGAACCCTGATATTCGATCTCCAGCGTCCCCAGGACCTCGCGGGCGACATGCGCAAAGATCTCTTCGGTGATCTTCATCATGTCTTCATAGTTGCAATAAGCGGCATAGAGCTCCATCATCGTGAATTCCGGATTATGACGCGTCGAGACCCCTTCGTTACGGAAAGACCTGTTGATCTCATAGATCTTCTCAAAACCGCCGACGATAAGGCGCTTGAGGTAAAGTTCGGGCGCGATGCGAAGGAAAAGGTCCATATCGTACTCGTTATGGTGCGTCGCAAAAGGCCGTCCCGCCGCCCCGCCGGGAATCAGATGCATCATGGGCGTTTCAACCTCCAAAAATCCCTTGGAGTTCAAAAAGGACCTCATGGAGCTTGTGATCTTCGAGCGCATGGCAAAGATATCGCGGACCTCGGGACTGGCGATCAAATCGACATACCGCTGCCGGTAACGGATCTGCACATCTTTGAGGCCATGCCACTTCTCCGGCAAAGGGCGCAGCGACTTCGCCAGGAGCCGGAAGGCCTTGACCTTGACGGTCGGCTCGCCTGTGTGCGTCTTAAAAGTCTCTCCCTCGATCCCAACGATATCGCCGATATCCAGCTTGTTAAAAAGATCGAATTCTTTTTCCGCCAGGGGATCGTCCTTGCGGATATAGAGCTGTATCCTTGCGCCCTGATCGCGCAGATCGGCAAAACAAACCTTACCGTGTTTCCTCTTGGCCATCAGGCGTCCGGCAAGAACGATGTTTTTGCCGTCCTCGAACGAAGACAATAAGTCTTTGATGGCACACGTCTTATCGAACTTTTGGCCATAAGGCTGCATGCCCGCTTCCTTAAAGGCAGAAAGCTTATCGATCCTCTGTTGTATGATATCATTGAGTTCCATAGGTACTCTCCGGAATTTTTTAACTCCTAAAAAACAAATAAGTTAAGAAAATCTGAGCCTTATTATAACCGACGAGAAAAGCGCTGTCAACCCTATTCAAGGCTACCTTTAAAAATCTATAGAATTTTCGGTTACGGTTACGATGCCCGTTTCGTAGTCTGGTTACGTCGTTCGTCATTAAACCGCGACCGAACAACGCAACCCAAACGGGCCGCGTTACCGGCATATGGATGGCTCAGCAAAAAAAAAAGGCCCCTGACCTTTTCTCGGCCGGGGGCCATTTTAAAGGATACTGCGGCTGTCTTATTTTCTCAAAAGCACCCTCTTGGTGGCCTTTTTGGCTCCGAAGAACTTGATCGTAAAATCCGCCGCCTTGTGCGCATCAAACTCCCTGCAGGAGAAAATATTGATGTAAGCAGAATTCCAGAGCTCCGAAAAATGCCCCGTAATCGAGCTCGTCTCGATAAACTGCAGCATGGAATAACCGGCCGTATGCGCCTTGTCATAACCGAAATGCGGCAGAAGCGTTTTACCGTATTTTTTCATTTTTAACAGCTTGCAGAGCTTTGTGGTGAATTCCGCGAGCTTCTTGGCCGAACGGATCGCTTGAGGATCACAGCCGTAAAGATCGAGAACAACCTCCAAACCAAAACTACCTGCAGGCATCGCGACGTTCTTAGGCATCCCCTTACTTACCTCCTGTTGTTTGATGACGCAGACTTTTAAAAAAGATTACACAGATCAAAGGTGAATTTTCAATCTGTGTAAGCAATGTGTTAACCTGCGTCATCAGAGGGCATTGATTTTTCAATGCCCTCAATATTTTGTCCCCGAAATTGTTTTTTAGTAACTCCTCAACCCGGGAACATCACTCTTGGCTGATATTATACTACACGCGTCTGTCAACACAAGATATCTTTGAAAAAATTTCTGCCCTATTTTACTCTTTCGCTCGACGGCAAGAGCGCCGGATGCTCCTCCACAACGGTCGGCAGCCCCATCGGGCCCAATAATTCGATAAAAGGATCCGGATCCAGCTCTTCGACGTTCACCATCGTCTTCGGATCCCAGACACCCCGGGCGATCAGGATCGCGGCGGCCACCGGAGGCACACCCGCCGTGTAAGAAATCGCCTGGGATTCGACTTCTTTGTAGCAAGCGGCATGGTCACAGGTATTGTAGATGAATATCTCCCTGTGCTTGCCGCCCTTTTCCCCCTTGATGTAATTACCGATACAGGTTTTTCCGGTATAGTCGGGGGCCAGCGATGAAGGATCGGGCAAAAGGGCCTTTAAAACCTTCAACGGCACGACCTCGACGCCCTCGGCCGTCTTGACGGGCTTTTCGGATGTCAGCCCCAGGTTGGTCAATACCGTAAAAACATTGATATAGTGGTCACCGAACCCCATCCAGAAACGGATGGAATCGGCGTCGATATTTTTCGACAGGGAATGCAGCTCGTCATGGCCGTTCAAATACACCGGCATCTTGCCGACCACGGGAAAATCATAGATCATCTTGATCGCATGGACCTTTTCGCATACCCACTTGCGGTCGATCCATGTCCAGACCTTCT
>JAQUOM010000053.1 GCA_028717105.1 Candidatus Omnitrophota bacterium | reverse complement strand
CTGGATGACGGACGGCGAAGCGGCGTTCCAGGAGTTGGCCAAAAGATATAAGGCCAAAACCGGCGTCAAGGTCGTTCTCGAGTTGTACGCTCCTTCGGATGCGTATTCCCAAAAGGTCCGCGCGGCCGCACAGGCCAGGGCCCTGCCGGATATCTTCGGCCTGTTGGGAGAGAAGCGCGATTTTGCGGCCTTTATCAAGGCCGGCCACGTTGCCAGTCTCTCATGCGCCATGGAAGCGCAGGGAGGCGCCTGGAAGGGCCTGTTGTTCGAAAGGGCCCTGGCTGTCAACGAATTCAGGGCCGATAATCCTTACGGCGTTGATGCGGGGATCTACGGCGTGCCGATCGACGTCATGAATATCCAGATGGTCTATAATAAGAACCTTTTCAAAAAAGCGGGCCTGGACCCGAATCGCCCTCCGAAAGACTGGCCAGAGTTTGCTGCGGCCTGCAAAAAATTAAAAGAGGCAGGCGCCCAGGGTCTTGTGAGCGGGTGGGGCGAGATATGGATGATCGACTGCCTGGCATCGAACTTCGCGTTCAATATCATGGGGCCCGATAAAGTTTTCGCGACGATCCGCGGGGAGGTCCCGTATTCGGATCCCGACTGGATTGCCGTCTTCAACCTGTTTAAGGAAATGGCGGACCAGGGGATGCTGGCTTCAGGCATCGTGACCATGGTCAATAAGACCGCCGAACAGAACTTTGCCAATGAGCGTTCTGCTTTTGCGTTCAACGGTTCCTGGTGCGTCAATGTGTACCACGGCATGAATCCGTCGTTGGATTACGGGGTCATGCTGCCGCCGAAAGTCAATGTTAAGAACCCCATGTATATCTGGGGCGGCGCCGGCTCGTCGCTCTTGGTCAACGACCGTTCTCTCGTCAAAGAGGAAGCGATTGCTTTCTTGAGATGGCTGACCGATACAGAACAACAGGCCTATCTTTCGGAAGAGACCCGTAACCTGCCTTCGAACAGGAAGGTGATGGGTTCGATCCCGCCGATCCTGGCCGAATTTTCCAGGGGCATGGAAAATGTGACGCATCCGAATGTCTGGCCGGTCAACGAACTGCCGAAAGTCATCGAGCGTTTTGATAAGGGTATCCAGTCTATCCTGATTGGAGAAAAGACGCCTCAGCAGCTCGGGGACGAGCTGGCGAAACTGAAAGCCGAAGAGACAGCGAAACAGAAGTAAACTATGGGGAATGAACCGGTCGGTGGGTGAGCCGGTAAACAGGTTAACCGGCACAAGCCTAACCCGTAAAAGACAATGATTGCCGAAAAGATCAAACAATTCTATAACCTGATGCACAACGCCACGCCGAAGCAGAAGATGGTGACGGTCGGCTGTTTGTTTGTGGCATTGGAAGCGGCGTTCTTGAATTTTCATGATTCGGCGGTCTTCTGGTTTATGGCCTACGGGCTCGTTACGCTGTCGTTGCTTTTCCTGGTCGTGGCCAATGTCATCAAGAGGAGTTTCCCGGCGTTCCTTTTTGTCGTTCCGGCGCTGGCCATTTTTTCCATCTTTTATATTTATCCGTTTTTCAAGGTTCTGCAGCTGTCGCATCACGCCTGGGACGGCATTTCGCCGAAGATGCTTTTTGTGGGCCTGGCCAATTTTCGCGAGATCATGCAGGACAATATCTGGTGGCTGTCGATGCGCAATGCCGGCTATATCACGCTGGTCGCGCTGACGTTCCAGAATGCGCTGGCCCTGGCGCTGGCCCTGGCTTGCGACCGCCAGATCAAGGCGAAGAATTTTTACCGTGTGATCTTTTTTATCCCTCCGGTGCTTTCCGAAGTCGTGGTGGGCCTGATCTGGCGTTGGATCTATGACGGCGATTACGGTTTCTTGAACTACGTCCTGGGTGCTTTTGGGTTTCAGGACATGGCGCGCAGCTGGCTGTCGGATCCGCAGACAGCCCTGACATGCGTGGCGGTCATCCATAGCTGGAAGGGTTTCGGCTGGGGTTTTATGATCCTCCTGGCCGGGCTGCAGACGATCCCGAAAGAATTATATGAGGCGGCGCGGGTGGACGGCGCGAATGTCTGGCATAGTTTTAAGAACGTGACGATCCCGCTCATGATTCCGGTTTTTGTCCTGGTCATGATTCTGACCATCCTGGGGTCCATGCAGGTTTTTGTTCTGATTTTGTCTATGACCGGCGGCGGGCCGGGTTATCATACGGAAGTGCCTGTGACGAGGATCCTGGCATCCATGCAGGGGTCTTCGATGTTCGGATACGCCTGCGCCCAGGGGCTCACGTTCGGCGTGATCCTGATGATGGTTTCTTTTGCGCAGATGGGGATATCGCGTAAATTGAAACAGGCATAGGCATAAATGACCAAGCACCAAGATGCAAGGACCAAGTAATTATCAATAAATCAATTCAACCATAGGATCGCAGGACACTGTTTAAAGAAGCAGGAGGATTAAAGTATTTTATCGGCCATCATTTCTACATTTGAGTAACGTTTGACGATTGGTTATTGAATATTGGGATTTGTTTGGTGTTTGTTTTTTGCCTGCCTGCGGCAGGCAGGGTTATTGGTGATTTTTCCATATGGGGTTTGACATGAGGCTCAACAAGTATACCGTCGCACAGCATACGTCGGGGCTGCTCGTCAATACATTCCTGATTTTGGTATCGGTGACCTGTATTTTCCCTCTTTTGTGGATGTTCGGCTCGTCCTTAAAGACGCAGAGCACGATCTTTTCCGACATGAGCGTCATTCCGCGCGTCATGCACTGGGAGAATTTTTATCTGGCCTGGACCAAGGGCGGCTTCGGCGTGTATTTTTTGAACAGCCTTTTTTATACCACGATCGTCGTGTTCGGGATCGTCATGGTTTCGTCGCTGGCGGCCTACGCGTTTTCCCGGATGAACTTTCCGGGCAAGAACCTCCTGTTTTTTATTTTTCTGGCGGCGATGATGATCCCTTTACCCGGGAGTTTTGTCCCGCTCTATGTCCTGGTCAATAATGTGCGCAACGCCCTGCTCAATTCGATGGCCGCCGCGACGCCGTTTTTACTTAAAGTCCTTCCCGACAGCTTCGTTTACGGGACGATCGCGTTCATCGAGAACCAGTTTTATCCGCGCACGGCCTATGTCCTTTGCATGATCAACGTCGGGTTGTCGTTCAGTATTTATATGCTCAAGACTTTTTTTGACAGGATGCCCAAGGAACTGGAAGACGCCGCGCGCATCGACGGTTGTTCGCGCCTGGGGATATGGCGCCACGTGGCCCTGCCCTTGGCCAAGCCCGCCATCGCGGTCATCATTATTTATAACGCCTTGAATGTTTGGAACGAATATATTCTGGCGAACCTGATCCTGTCGTCAAAGAACCTGATGCCTCTGCAGAGAGGCCTCATGGTTTTCCAGGGCGAGCACATCACGCAGTATCCGCTTCTCATGGCGGGCATGACAATCACGGTCGTGCCGATCTTGATCATCTACCTGGCCATGCAGCGTTTTATTATCAAGGGGATCACCGCCGGCGCGGTGGTGGGTTGATCGCGTCTGCTGTCCACGGCCGATAGTCCATGGAGAAGAGATGAAAAAAAACAACTCAAAAGAAAAGAACGGGCATTCGAGGTTTCCGATGATTTCGTCTTTGTGTTTTTTTGGCCTCCGGTTTTTAAGTTCTTTTATCCGCCTTCGTGCAGCCGCCTTTGGCGAGCCTCGCCTCTGGCGAGATCCCGCCACTACTCCTTCGCAGCGGAAATATACAGGAGGCGCACTCGGCGAGATGTCGCTAGGGAATATGGAAGGCGGACCTCGACGCCGCGAAGCGGCGGCGGGTTTTACAGGTCTCATAGCTGTAAAACCGTGGGTTTCCATTTTTCTGTTTTCTGTTTTTTGTTTTTTGGTCTCCGGGTCTTCCTGCGCCCAGGGTGAACCCGCGCAAAATCAGGAAGCCGCAGCAGAGGTCCCGGCCGCAGGCGCTATCCAGGGCGAGACGGCGGCGCCGGCGGAACTCTCTTTAGAGGATATGGTGGTTGCGGCCAGAAAAGCCAAAGATGAGGGTGATTTCGCGAAGGTATATGCGATGGTCGACGAAGCGATGCGGCGGTTCGGCCAGGAGGCGCGTAAAGAGCAGGCTTCCCTGAAGGATTTTCCGGCCACCGAGCAGATCAATAATTACGCGACGCTCAACAATGTCGCCCAGGTGCAGTTTATCAAGGGCGAGGCCCTGAAGAAAGAAGGCAGGAAGGACGATTCCATCGCCGCCTTCGCCTATATCGTGACAGACTTCGGTTATGCCCAGGCCTGGGATCCGCGCGGCTGGTTTTACAAGACGGCCGAGGTGGCGCAGGAAGCCGTTGACCGCCTGCAGGGCAAGGACCCGAATGCCGAGCGTTGCGGCTCGATCCCGGCAACGAAGATCGAGCTCTATGACCCGGGAAAAGAGGAGATCGTCGATTACGAAAAGTACGGCGAATTCACCGGTGTCGGTTCCAAAGAATATAAATATATCGTCAAGTCCCAGGATGGGCTTTCGGAAGCCGTCGGCGAAGCTGTCTACCCTAATACGACGAGCGTGCGCTGGGACCCGGCGTTCCAGCAGGTCAAGAAGGAGAAGCGCCTGGAGGGCAGCCATTGGGATTTTGTCCGCTCCCCCGACCTGGAAGCCGCTTTTATCAAGTGGGCCCTGGCGCCGGAGCCGCCCGGGATCAGGCAGTATTATACGGCCGTGGTCCTGGAGAAAGCAGGCCTGATCAAGCATGCGGTCAAGGCTTATTATGCGGTCGTCGTGCACTTTCCGCAGACCGTGGGTTGGACGTATTGGCACACGCCATGGTATGTGGGGCCGGCTTCCATTGCGCGGATCAAATATCTCTGCAAGAAATATCCGCAGATCAACATGAAGCTTGTGGGCGCCGAGATCCAGGTCGAGAACGGTTTCGACAACGATATCCGTAACGACGTCTTTATTGTGAAGCCCGGGCGCATCGTCAAGAACCATATCCCTGAAACGATTTCCGACAAGGTCAGGAAGTTTGTCGACAAGAAAATGATGCAGCGCCAGGTGAAACGGCGCCTGGGGGCCGGGCGCGTCCGGCTTGTCCAGTATGCCAACGGCGACTGGCAATTGCTCGTCGACAACAAGCCCTATATGATCCAGGGGATCACCTATCAGCCCGCGAAGGTCGGCCAAAGCCCGGATGACGGGTCGCTCGTGAGCTGGATGGAGTATGATTATAACAAGAACGGCAAGTGCGACGGGCCTTATGATGCGTTTGTCGACACAAACCTCAATAACGTTCAGGACCCTGACGAAAAGGCGGTGGGTGATTTTGAGCTGATGAAGCGCATGGGGGTCAATACCGTCCGTATGTATCATCAGCCGACTCCCTTGAAGAAAGAGCTTTTCAGGGACGCGCTCAAGAGATACGGCATCCGCGTGGTGATCGGCGATTATCTGGGCAAATACGCGCTGGGTTCCGGCGCCAGCTGGCACGAAGGCACGGATTACGACAATCCCGAGCATCAGAAGAATATGCTCGAGTCCGTCCGCAAGATGGTCATGGAATATAAGGACGAGCCGTTCGTGCTCATGTGGCTCATCGGCAATGAGAATGTTTACGGCGTCGCCTGCAACGCCGACAAGAAACCGGAAAGCTTTTTTAAATTCGCCAACGAAGCGGCCAGGCTCATCAAGTCCCTCGATCCCGATCATCCCGTCGCGATCGCCAGCGGCGACGTGTTGTACCTGGATCGTTATGCGGCCCATGCGCCGGACATCGATGTGTTCGGCGCCAATGCGTACAGGGGCGACCAGGGATTCGGTTCCTTTTGGTCGGATATCAAAAGGTTGACGGACAGGCCTGCGATGGTCACGGAATACGGCTGCGGGGCCTATGCGTATTGTCATACGCGCGAGGAAGCCGAAGAGGCGCAGGCGGGGTATCTTCAGGGGAGCTGGGAAGATATCGAAGATAACGCGGCCTTCGGTTCCGGGTCCGGTAATGCCGTCGGAGGGTTTCTTTTCGAATATTTAGACGAGTGGTGGAAAGGTTATGAACCGGCCATTCACGACACGAAAGGTTTGTGGGTGGGTCCGTTTCCCGACGGGTTCATGCATGAAGAATGGCTGGGGGTCGTAGGACAGGGGGACGGGAAAGCAAGTCCGTTCTTGCGTCAGCTGCGCAAGGGCTATGAGACATGCAAAAAGCTGTGGAATAAATAAACAAGAAAGAGTCACACGTCACCTGCCTGCCGAGAAGGCGGGCAAGTCGCATGCCGCACGCCAAAAACGAAGAACGCGAGACGTGAAACGTGCAACGTGAGACGCACACGGAGGTGCAGGATGAAAAAGTGGATAGCAGTTCTGGCGGTGCTTTTGACTGTCAGTGCAAGCGCGTACGCTGCTGAAGAGAAGGCCAAGGAAGAGGCCAAGTGCTTCCCGGTTTATACGGACGCCAAGTCGCCGGACAACCATTTTATCCCTTCGGGATGGATGGGGGATTTCGGAGACCTTTCTATGGACGATAAGTATATGGGAGAGCCGCATGCCGGTTCGACCGCGATCAAGTTCGTCTATACGGCCAAAAAGACGCAGAACCAGGGCTGGGCCGGCGTTTATTGGCAGAATCCGGCGAACAACTGGGGATCCAAGAAGGGCGGTTTTGACCTGACGGGTTTGAACAAGCTGACGTTTTGGGTGCGCGGCGAAAAGGGCGGAGAGATCATCGATAAATTCTCCGTCGGCGGCATCAAGGGGACATATCCGGATACGACGGAGGTTTCCATCGGGCCGATCGAATTGACGACCACATGGACGCCGTATACGATCAACCTGGCCGGCAAAGACCTTTCCTATATTAACGGGGCCTTGTGCTGGGTCGCCAATGCGGATTCCAATCCCAACGGCGCTACGTTTTATATCGACGATATCAGGTTTGAATATGATCCGGCCTTGAAACCCGCAGGCAAAAAGACGCAGGATATGCCTTTCTATATCTACGCGGACAAAGGCGCCATCCAGAACCATTTTATCCCTTCGGGATGGATGGGGGATTATAGCGACATGAAGATCGATGTGGGTGCGGCCGACAATCCCTATTTCGGCAAATCCAGCATCAAGATCACGTATGCCAATAAGGCCTCCAACGGAGCGCGTTGGGCCGGCATGTACTGGCAATATCCGGCGAACAACTGGGGCGGCGCTGATGGAGGGTTTGACCTTTCCAAGGCGACGAAACTGACGTTCTGGGCCCGCGGAGAAAAGGGCGGCGAGAGGATCGAGGAGTTCAAGGTCGGCGGCATCATGGGCGAGTATTCGGATTCGGATACGGCCGGCATCGGTCCTGTCGTCCTGGACAAAGAGTGGAAGCAGTATACGATCGACCTGACAGGAAAAGACCTGTCTTATATCATCGGCGGTTTTGCGTGGGCGACGAACCTGGATGTCAATCCGGACGGCGCGGTGTTCTATCTTGATGAAATAAAGTATGAGTAATACAGAGCACAGAGAACAGAGTACGGAGTACAGAAAACGGGGCGGGAGAAATAAGCTTTTCCCTGTTCTCTGTACTCTGTTATCTGTTCTCTGTCTTTGCGGCATGGCCCCCAAGGCGTCAGGCAAAAAGAAGGTTTTCATCAAGACGCTGAAAAACGGCCATTACCAGTTGACCGTGGCCGGCAAGCCTTTTATCGTTAAAGGCGTCTGCTATAATCCGATCCCTGTCGGCAAATCGCACGATTATGATTTTTGGGCGGATCCGTCCCAGCCCTGGATGACGGACGGCGAGCTCATGAAGAAGATGGGTATCAACGCGGTCAGGTTCTATCAGGCCGGCGAAGATATCGAGGGCATGCGCCGGGTGATTTCCGATCTTTACAAGAAATTCGGCATCCGTACGATGATGGGCCACTGGCTGGGCTTCTGGAATTATCCCGCTCCGTTCTATGACGATGAAGATTTTCGCAAGAAGGTCAAGGCTGATGTCCTGGCGATGGTCGAGGCCCTGAAAGATGAAGAGGGGATCCTGTTCTGGGTCCTCGGTAACGAGAATAACTATTCCTTCAGCGGCAAGATCAATCCCTGGTCGAGCGAACGCATCGACAAAATGCAGGACCCGCGTCAGTGCCTTTTGGCAAGGGCCGAGACATACTATACGCTGGTCAATGAGATCGCCCGGGAGATCCACAGGATCGACCCCAACCATCCTGTGGTCATGGGCAACGGCGAACTTATCTGTCTCGACGTGGCCAATGAATTCGCCAAGGATGTGGATATCGTCGGGTGCATCATTTATCGCGGCAAGACGTTCGGGAATATTTTCAAGAGCCTCAAAAATACCTTTAATAAGCCGCTGCTCCTGGTGGAATTCGGCGCCGATGCCTATCACGCCTACGACAAGAAGGAAGATGAGGACATGCAGGCGCTTTTCCTGCTTGACCAGTGGAAGGAGATTTACCGCCATGTTGCCGGCAATGCCAACGGCGAGGGGAATTGTCTGGGCGGCGTGATGTTTGAATGGACGGACGAGTGGTGGAAACATAACGAATGGGATGCCGCCGGCTGGTCTCGCCACGATACGGAATCCAATTGGTCCAACGGCGCTTATTATTTCGACATCAAGGCCGAACGCAACATGAACATGAATGAAGAGTGGTTCGGCCTCGTGAAGATCGCGCCCGAGGAAGACGGCGCCCTGGCGCAAGACGCCGGCGTCTTAAGATCGAATCAACGCGTGCCGCGGAAGGCCTACTACGTCATCCGTGAGTTCTGGAAGCACCCTTCGAAGACATCTTCGATCAAAGTTTCAGAGCGGCCCGGGCCGGGCGGGAAACAAGAAAGCAATGCCGGGGCCAAAAGCCCGGGGACTCCGTTTCAGCGGCATACGTGAGCGGCTCGAGCCGTCCGCGGCCGGAAGACCGCGGAACGCATGCCTATCAACGACGCATGAATATGAGCCATAGGTGTCTTATGTCACAACGGATCATTTTTTTGATGTTTTGCGCATGGTTGTGTTTTTCCGGCGCCGCGGCGCCGGCCGATGACCCGGCGGCCGCCCCTTCGATCGAAACGCTCAAAACGGCCGTTACTGCCGGCGACCCTCAGGGGTTAGAGAACCTTAAGTCCGTCGTCGCCTGGTATGTCGGCGACGGCAAATTCGATGAGCTGACGGTTTATCTGACCTCTCTTTTGAAGAAGGGTTTTGAGCGTCTGCCTGATGTTTATTTTTACCGCGCCTATGGGCGCCAGGTGCAGTTGGATTCCTGGAAGAAGACCAAGAACTGGGAAGGGGTCTATGATAAGGGTCCCGAGATGAAAACAGCCATGGAGAAAGACCTGGCCCAGGCCGAGAAATTCGTCCAGGGGCGGCCGGATATGGCCTTGCGCATCGCTATCTTGAGGTGGACGGTCGCGTCGCAGGATGATCCCGAAGCGGCCTCTGGGTTGTTCGACGATGTCGTCAACAAAGCCAGGAGCGCCGCGACCCAGCCGGACACGATGGCCTTGATCAAGAAGATGGCCGATGCCCTGAGCACTTATGAAGACAAAAACCTTGCCCGCAGGCTCTATGAAGTTTACGCCTCGGCGTTGAAGGCGTCCGGTCCGAAGCCGGAGCAATTGAAGAAAGCGGGCCAGGATTTTGCGCAACAGAAGAACATCTATCTGGCCAAGACGCTCTTTGAAGGATATCTTGAACAATTCGCAGGCGATCCCGAAGTCCTGGCCAAAGAGACCGTTCTTGTCGCCGATAAATTCGCCCATCAGGGATACGAAGAGGCCCTCGATCCCGTTTATGCCGAGAGCCTCTATCAGAAGGCGTTTGATCTTGCCGGCCAAAAAGCCTTTACGTCGTCGTCGCAATACAGCCGGGCGTTCAATCTGGAGCGGATGAAAGAATATATCCCTGCCTTCGAGGCCTACGGCCGTTTCCTTGAGGCTTATCCTCAAGAATCCCGCCGGCGGGAAGTAGAATTCCGCCGGGGCGTGTTGGCCGCCTATGCGAAAAAAGATACGGCGTCGGCCCTGGAAATTTTCTTGCGCCTTAAGGATGAATCGGTCCTCGACCGCAACGGCCTTTCGAGCCTGTATCAACTGGGTTTGTTGAACCAGTGGCAGGAAAACAAGGAGGCGGCAAAAGGATTTTATGGGGTCTTGCTCGACAGCGTGACACAGGGGGGCCTTGATCCCCAAAAGGACGGCTTGGCCGTCCTGGCCAGGGAACGCCTCGCGGAGATCGAGGAGAATAAAGAGATGAAATATGGCTTACGGCTTTTCCTGGAAGGGATTTTCAGGGCGCCGGCATCTCCTGCTGGGGTTGACTTGACGGCGCGTCCGGCCGTAGCCGCCGCGTTTAAATCCGTCAGCCTTATTGTGACGACATCCAATCCCCAGACGGGTTGCATGACGCCGCAGCTTGCTTATGAGTGGTCGGGAGAGATGGGGAGCCTTCAGAACATTCCTAACGTGGCGGAATTGACGACTGACTATGCGCTGCCGGGGATCAGGGTGGTTCATGTCGCCGTACTCGGGCAAAACGGCCCGGAAGGCGTGAGTTTTGAAATGGTGCAAATAGAAAATAGTATCAAAGAGTCAGAGTATCAGCATGTCGAAGAGAAAGACCAGGGGAGAGATGGAAAAGAAGGGATATAAAAACTGATTATTTGGGAAAAGTCGCACAGGATGGCCATGGAGATTTATAAAGCCACCGCGCATTTCCCGAAAGAAGAATTATACGGTTTGACGTCACAGATGAGGCGCTCCGGCTTTTCCGTGCCTCTCAATATCGTGGAAGGACATGTCAGCACCAGCAAAAGGGAGTTTTTTGAACATTGCCAACCGCTCCTCGGTTGAAACCGAATATTTGCTGGAAGTCGCTTCGGAGTTGGGCTATTTGTCTCAGGCGGCATACGGGTCTTTGGAGAATTTGCGTTCCGAGGCCGGTATTGTTCTGACGGCCTTTGTAAAGACGTTACGGAACAAGGCGTTTTCACTCTGACCCTGTGATACTCTGATA
>JAQUOM010000052.1 GCA_028717105.1 Candidatus Omnitrophota bacterium | reverse complement strand
GGATTTTCGCTTGCGTCCGGTCGGAATCCCGGCTTCGCCGGCTGGCGGAACGCCGGGACAGCTGGTATAAATAGATTTCATGCCCGTATAGCTCAGCTGGTAGAGCAATGCTTTCGTAAAGCATGGGTCGGGGGTTCAAATCCCTCTGCGGGCTTGAATTTAATAAAAGCGAGAGGTTTGTAAAGCGCGCCTGCCTCACCGGCAGGCAGGGGCCGGAGGTTGCCGCCATTGGCAGCGCATGGCGAGACCTCGCCCACAAAAATTTGAGGTTTTTGTGGGCGGGCAATTCCTCTCATCGGCTTATTTTTCGAACCCGTTAACCGGTTAACGGGTTCGCCGGTTAACTTCTCTATGGCCAGATTCCGCAGCGTTCTTAAGAACCGTAATTTCTCCCTTCTCTGGCTGGCGCAGATTATCTCGCAGTTCGGCGACAGGCTTGATCAGATGGCCCTGATCGCCCTGGTGTACCGTTATGCGCCCGGATCCACGACGCAGATGGCCAAGATCATGGCCTTTACCATCATTCCCGTTTTTTTGATCGGTCCGATTGCCGGCGTCTACGTGGACCGGTGGGACAGGCGCCGGACGATGGTGGTGTGCGATCTTTTGCGCGGCGCTTTGATTTTGCTCATTCCTCTTTGGCTCATGCGCTTGCCGTCTTTGTGGCCGGTTTATATCGTTGTCTTCATTGTTTTTTCCATTGCGCGGTTTTACGTGCCCGCTAAAATGTCGATCATTCCCGATTTGGTCAGGAGCGAGGATTTGCTTTTGGCCAATTCTCTTGTGAATACGACCGGTATGGTCGCCGCCATGTTCGGCTTCGGCCTGGGCGGTATCCTGGTCGGCATGGTCGGGGCGAAGGGCGGTTTTACGATCGACGCCGTGAGTTTCCTGGTTTCCGGTGCCATGCTCTTTTTTTTGAGCGCCAAGGCGATACGCCGGGCGAAAAAGGAAAGCCTGGTAGAGGTCGGCAAGGACATTGCGGAAGTCATTCGAAAATCGGCCTTTCAAGAGATGAAAGAAACTGTGCTGTTTTTAAGGAATGACCCTCGTATTGGTTCCTGTTTCGGCGTCCTCTTTTTGTTGTGGGGCGCCCTGGGTTCTGTTTACGTGGTTTCGATTGTTTTCGTGCAGGAAGCCTTTGCGTCGGTCACCAAAGACCTGGGGCTCTTGGTCGTGGCTTTAGGGCTGGGGCTTTTTGTCGGTTCTTTGAGTTATGGCCGCCTGGGGCACAAGGACCACGGTCTGGGGACCATTTTTACTTGTATCCTCGGCGCGGGAGTGGTATTATCCGCCTTTGTCTTGACCGTTCTTCACCTGCCCTATCTCGTCCTCGCGATGGGGCTTGTTTTTCTGCTCGGTCTTGTTGTTTCGCCGGTCATGGTCATTTCCAACACCATGGTGCATCAATTGACGGATCATTCCATGCGCGGCAAGATATTTAGTTCTCTTGAGGTCGTGGTGCATCTGGCATTTTTGGCGAGCATGATGGTGACAGCCCCTCTGGCTGACCGGATCGGTTCCGTCAAGATCCTTTTGGGCGTCAGCGTTTTCCTTGTCCTTGTCGGCGCAGGAGGCATGGTGAAGGTTTATGGTCAGGATCGAAGAGCATAAGCATCTTACGGAAAACAAACCCATTGAGGCCGCGAGGCTGCCTGCGCTGGTGGTTTTGCCGGTTCTTCAGCATCTGGGCAAGCCCCTCGATATTCTTCTCGTCAAGCCGGGCGACAAGGTGAAGCGCGGGCAGTGCCTGGCGACCGCAGAAAAAGGCGTTTTTTCCCCCATCCACGCGTCCATCTCCGGAACGATCAAACAGATCGTCGATCAGCCCCATCCTGTCGTGGGTTTTTGCCGGTCTTTGATCATCGAAGGAGACGGGCAGGATGAGCCTGTTGCCGGGATGGTCCCCCGCCGGCCCCAGGAGACCGACGAAATCACCCCGGACGCTCTGCGGCGCGTGATTTTTGAATCCGGGATCGTCGGACTCGGCGGCGCGACATTTCCGACCCATATCAAGCTGACTCCTTCCAAGTCCATCGATACATTGATCGTCAACGGCGCCGAATGCGAACCTTATTTGACGGCGGATGACCGTCTGATGGTCGAAAAGGCCGAAGAGATCACAAAGGGGATCGTTCTTGTCGCCAGGGTCCTCAAGCCCAAGGACGTCTTTATCGCCGTTGAGGATAATAAGCCCGCGGCCGTTGCGGCGATGCGCCGCTTCGCCGAATGCTTCGGCTGGGAAGTCGTTGTTTTAAAGACAGCCTATCCGCAGGGCGGCGAGAAACAGGTGATCAAATCGTGCCTCGGCCGTGAAGTCCCTTCAGGCAGGCTGCCTTTCGATATCGGCGTTGTCGTCCAGAATGTCGCGACGATCTACGCTATCTATGAAGCGGTTTATTTCCGTAAACCTCTCTATGAACGCGTCATGACGGTGACAGGCGCCTGCTTGGCGCATCCGAAGAATCTTCTGGTCCGCATCGGGACCCGGGTCAAGGACATCCTGGACCAATGCGGCCCCTTGCTGAAAGAACCCAGGAAGATCGTCATGGGCGGCCCCATGATGGGCATTGCCCAATTTTCGCAGGAAACTCCCGTGATCAAGGGGACCAGCGGTATCCTGGTCTTGGATGAGATCGAAGAAAGGCAGGAGGAAGAGTCTTTCTGCGTACGATGCGGGGAGTGCGTCGAGAACTGTCCGATCGGCATTAACCCCGGTATGATCTCGATGGCCATCACCAAAGACCGCCTGGACCTGGCGGAGGCCTATGGTATCATGGATTGTATCGAATGCGGCTTGTGTGCCTATGTGTGTCCGGGGCGGCGTAATATCGTTCAGGCCATCAAAACCGCCAAGGCCAAAATAAGGAAAAAACATAGCAAGGAAGCCGATATCAAGGGGGCATCTTTTGAAAAATAATTTCCTGAAATTTGCCGCGACCCTGTTTATCATTTGTCTTGCCGCCTCGGGCCTATTGAGCGTTGTGCACCGTTTTACCCTGCCGAAGATCATAGAGCAGGCGCAGGCGGAGGAATCCCAGAGCTTAAAAGACGTTTTTCCTCAAGCGAAGAGTTTCGAACCCGTTAAAAAGGGGGACGATGTTTTTTATTATAAAGCCTTGGATGATAAGAATGCTGTCTTAGGTTATGCATTTAAGGCGTCCCGCCGCGGCTATTCCAGCGATATCGTGACGATGGTGGGGATGGGTCCGGACGGCGTCATCAGGAAGATCAAGATCCTTTCGCAGAATGAGACGCCGGGGCTTGGGACGCGCGTGACAGAAGTGATTCAAAAAGAGACCCTTTGGGACGTGCTGCTTAAGAAGGTCCAATTGAAAGAAAAACCGGAACCCTGGTTCCAGGCGCAATTTTCCGGACAAAAGGTTGAGACACTGGCTTCGTCAGTCGATGCGATCAGCGGAGCGACCATCACGTCGCAGGCCGTTATCGTTGCTGTCCAGGGCAGGGCCGGAGAGGTCATGGAGATGGTCAGGCATGAGTCCCGTTAGGCCTTTTAGCAGGGGCCCTCGTGGATTCCAGTTTTCTGTTGCCATGAATCAGGCTTTTTGTGGAAAAGACAAGTTTTTTTGGGAGGCTCAGCGGAATGAACAATAAATTTATCGTCTCATCCAGTCCGCATATCCAGAAGTCCGAATCTGTCGCAAAGATCATGGGAACGGTGAATGCCGCGCTTCTGCCTGCGGGGATCATCGGGGTCTACATTTTCGGTATGTCTTCTTTATGGCTTATCCTGGTTTCCATTGCCGTTGCCGTTGCAACAGAGGCCCTGATCCAGAAAGGGCGGCACCAGAAGATAACGATCTCCGACGGAAGCGCGTTCATGACAGGGCTGCTTTTGGCCTACAATCTTCCGCCGCGTTGTCCTCTTTGGGTCGCGGCCATAGGGAGCTTTTTTGCCATTGCCATTGCCAAGCAGGCGTTCGGCGGCCTGGGGCGCAATATTTTTAATCCGGCCCTTGCCGGAAGGGCTTTTCTTCTGGCGGCCTGGCCGCAGCACCTGACAGCTTTTAGCCGGCCTTTTGCGTATGATAGCGTGACATCCGCGACACCTCTCCATCTGCTCAAGGAAGGAAAGGCCCGCGACCTGGCGGATATGGGGTTGGGGTATTGGGACCTTTTTGTCGGTAACCGCGGAGGGTCTCTGGGCGAAGTTTGTATTTTGGCCCTCGTTCTCGGCGGCCTCTACCTTTTGTGGAGAGGGATCATCCGATGGCAGATCCCGGTCAGTTTTATCGCCACGGTCGGCGTGATGACGTGGGTCTTCGGTTCGAAAGAAGGCTTTTTCCGCGGTGATGGGCTTTTTCATGTTCTTTCCGGAGGCCTTGTGCTGGGGGCGATCTATATGGCGACGGATTATGTGACATCTCCTATTACAAAAAAAGGGCAGATCATTTTTGGCGTTGGATGCGGGGCGCTGACGACGGTGATCCGTCTCTGGGGTGGTTATCCGGAAGGGGTTTGTTATTCGATTTTGATCATGAACAGCATGGTGCCTTTGATCGACAGGTTTGTGAAGAAGAGAAGGTATGGAGTTGCACAAAATGCCTAATGTCGAAATCCGAATGACGAATAAAATCCCAATTGCGTGATTATCATTTTGGAGGCTTCCATGATGAGACGCCTGTGGCATGAATTCACGAAGGGGATTTTCCAGGAGAATCCTATTTTTTTCATCGTTCTGGGATTGTGCCCGACTTTGGCCGTGTCCACATCGATCAACAACGCCGTCGGCATGGGCCTGGCCGCGACGTTCGTCCTGGTGTGTTCCAACGTTTTCATTGCGGCGATCCGCCATTTTATCCCGGACAAGATCCGCATTCCCTGTTACATCGTCGTGATCGCCTCTTTCGTCGTTATCGTGGAGATGGTGATGAAGGCTTATGCGCCGGCCCTCAATCGCGCCCTGGGCGTCTATGTGCCCCTGATCGTCGTTAACTGCATCATCCTGGGTCGGGCCGAAGCGTTCGCCTCAAAGAACCCCGTCCTGTTGTCCCTGGCGGACGGGTTGGGGATGGGCCTGGGGTTTATGCTGGCGCTTTTGATCATTTCGGCCATCCGGGAAGTCCTTGGTTCCGGAAAACTGGCCGGTTATAGCGTGGCGTCAGGTTTTGAGCCGGCGCTCGTTTTGTCCCTGGCGCCTGGCGCGCTCCTGATCCTGGGGCTCCTGATGGGAGGCATTAAGTGGCTAAAATCCTTGCGATCGTAATCTCGAACCTTTTCATCAATAATTATATCCTCTTTAAGTTTATGGGGCTTTGCCCGTTTCTGGGCGTCTCTAAAGAGACCAAACCTGCCTTCAGTATGGGGCTCGCCGTCATCTTTGTCCTGCTTCTTTCCGGCCTGATGACATGGACGGTCTATCAATACGTCCTATTGCCTTTCGGCATTGATTATATGCGCACGGTTGTTTTTATCCTCATCATCGCGGCCTCTGTCCAGTTCATTGAAATGGTCATTTTAAAGATCTCGCCGGTGCTCTACCGGGCCCTGGGAATCTATTTGCCGCTCATCACGACCAATTGCGTTGTTCTCGGCGTCACCGTCCTGAATACGGAAGATTTTTTCGCGGGCGGTTCGGCGGTCACGGGGAGCTTTTTTTATTCCATGCTTCAGGCCTTGTTTGCGGGCCTCGGATTTATGTTCGTTTTGCTCCTGATGTCCGGCATCAGGGAGCGGCTGGAATTGGCGGACATCCCGGAATCGATGGACGGTCTGCCGATCGCTTTTATCGTCGCGTCTTTGATGAGCCTGGCCTTTATGGGCTTCATCGGCATTAAAATATAACTACGGTATGAACGTTATTCTTTTTTCCATTCTTACGTTGAGCGGCCTGGGTATTTTCTTCGGCATGGTCCTGGCATACGCGGCCAAGAAGTTTCACGTTCCCGTGGATCCTATGATCGAGAAGATCCTGGCTAAACTGCCGGGCGCGAACTGCGGTTCTTGCGGCAAGGCCGGTTGCATGGGATTTGCCCAGGCCCTTTTGGCCGGAGAGCTGGACTTGCACTCTTGTTCTGTTACGGCGGCCGAGAACAAGAAGGACATCGCCGATCTCCTGGGGTTGAGCCTCGGGGAAAAAGCAAAAAAAGTTTCAAGTTTGCACTGTTGCGGCGGCAGCCGCGCCAAAGACAGGTTCCTCTACGACGGCATGAAGGACTGCCTGGCGGCAAGCCTCGTCCTCGGCGGCCAGAAGGAATGCAGGTACGGCTGCCTGACTCATGGGACGTGCGTGAAAGCGTGTCCTTTTGACGCCATCGTCATGACGGGGGACGGTTATCCGAAGGTCTTGGAAGACAAGTGCACGGCCTGCGGCGTCTGTGTTAACGTGTGTCCGAAAGGGCTTTATCAACTTATTCCCTATGAATCTGCCAAGGCCAAGATCTATGTCGCCTGTTCTTCTTTGGACGCCGGGAAGGTCGTCATGTCGGTCTGCGGCGTCGGCTGCATCGCCTGTCATCGGTGCGAGAAGGCCTGTCCGCACGGCGCCATGACCGTGATAGATAATCTGGCCCGCATTGATTACGAGAAATGCACCGGATGTATGGAATGCGTGAAGGTCTGTCCGACGAAGGTCATTAAGGTGAGGAGTGGCGTATGAAAAGAATAGCCGTTTTTGCTTCCGGTAACGGGACGAACCTTCAGGCAATCATGGATGCGATAAGCCGCGGCGCATTGAAAGCGGACCTCGCGCTGGTTGTCAGCGACAAGAGGAGGGCCCTTGCTTTAAAAAGGGCCGCGCGCCGGGGTGTCAAAACCCTGCTTCTTGACCCGAAGGATTTTGGGAACCGCCGGGACTATGACGCGGCGCTTCTGGGGTTTTTAAAAAAAGAAAACATAGATGTGGTGGTGTTGGCGGGATTCATGAGGATCTTGTCGCCCCTCTTTGTCCGGGCCTACAAGAATCGTATCCTGAACATCCATCCGGCGCTTCTGCCGGCCTTCCCCGGAGACAGCGCCATTAAAGATGCCCATCGTTACGGAGTCAAGGTGACGGGTGTCACCGTTCATTTTGTCGATGAGAAGGTCGACCACGGCCCCATCATCGTTCAGGTTTCCCTGCCGGTCCGCGATGCCGAGACGCTCGAAGATCTGGAAAAGAGGATCCACGAAGCAGAACACGCGATCTATCCTCAAGCCATCGCAAGCGTCCTCGCGGGCGAGGCGGTCTTAAAGGGCCGCCGCGTCCTGCGCCGCCGCAAAAAATCCTAATCCCTGTATTCAGGAAGATCGATTTCGAGTTGTTCCAGTTCTTCGAGGTTGAGCTTGACGCTCTCTTCCGAGAAGGTGTCTGTCAATTCCACGCCCTGGATGTCCTTGTAGCCGTAGTTCCGGATGACCTCCGCTGCGATCATCTTGACGGTATCGAGGGGTTTGATATTTTCTTCTTCGGGGCTCAGGTCGTAGCGCTTGCGAAGAAATTCAAATTCCAGTTTCAGGATCCCGAATTTCTGCGTCCAGGCCGTGGTTTTGAGTTCGAAGAGATTGGAGAGAAGTTTGTCTTTGGCAAAGAGCGTCTTGGCGCGGTGCATGATCTGCATGCAGACGAACACATCGAACGTGACATCGCGGTAACGTCGTGTTTCGCCCGTCAGGTCTCCGATGACCGTGGGGTCGAAGCGCACATCGCGGACACTGCGCATGAAATATTCCCCCCTCGAAAATTTCTCCATCATGGCTTGTTTTAAGTCCGGCACGTATTCCAGCGCCAGGAGCTCTACGCCGTAGCTTTTGATGTCCGCTCCCAGGACAGCCACAAAGTCGATGGGGGCGTCCGTGCTTAAAATGACGCGGTGTGTTGCGTTGATCACCTTGTTGATTTTTTCCAATCCTTCCTTGTTCCAGCCGCCCGCTTCCGTTTCGATCAGGTCATCTAAAGGAACGTAGATCCACAATGTCTTGCCGGAGATACGGACGTGAACGTCGACCTGAAATTCGTCTTTGACCATGCGGGTCAACTGCTGGGGCATGCTTTTGACCGGATATGTTGGCCCGCAGCCTGAGACAAAAATGAAGACTAAAACAATAGCCAGACAGGTCTTAAAGGGATTTTTCAAGAGGGGGGGTCGGCGAGGCGCCGAATTTGACCTTATGGTATTCTTTGAAGATGGCGTCGATTTCATCAAATTCCAGTTCTTCTTTTTTCAGGAGTTCGTTGGCGAAGCGGTCCAGCAGGATCGATTCGTCGCGCAGGAGCGTTTCGGTCTTTGCAAGGCATTCTTGAAGAATTCGTTGTGTTTCTATGTTGAGTTCGTTTTTGAGCTGTTCGGAAAGTTGTCCCTCAGGGATTACCGTAAAATCGCCTACGTGCTTTCCGTCCATGCCGAGACACCAGACCATGAGATGCGCTAAATGCATGGCTTTGGGAAAATCAGATCCGACACCATCGGAGGTCGTGCCGCATTTTAGTTTTTCGGCCAGATGGCCGGCGAGGGAAGTTTGGATGTCAGCCAGGAGATGGTCTTTGTTGGACGTGAACATCTCTTCATGCTGTTGGTGGTGGACGACACCTAAGGTTCCACCCCGGGCGATGATAGAGGCTTTAAAGACGTCGTCTGTCGGGTGAAGAAGGTAGAGCACGATGAGATGTCCGGCTTCGTGATAGGCGATACGACGTTTTTCTTCAGGCGTCATGTGCTTGCGGTGTTTGATTCCTAAATCAATGCGCTCCATCGCTTCCGAAAGGTCTTTGTGGGTGATCACGTCGCGTTTGTTGCGCAGGCAGATGATAGAGGCTTCTTTGACGATGTTTTCCAGGTCTGCGGGCGACTTATAGACGGCCTGGCGCGCCACCTTGCCGATGTCGATGGATTTGTCGTAATTGACCTTGTTTAAGTAGAATTTCAGGACATCTTCGCGGCCCTTCAGGTTGGGTTTTTCGATGTAGATCTTTCTGTCGAAACGCCCCGGACGCAGGATGGCCGGGTCGAGCACGTCTTCGGGCGAGTTGGTCGCCCCGATCACCACGACGTTTTCTTTTTCATCCTGGAGACCGTCCATCTCGACCAAAAGCTGGTTTAAGGTCGTATTGCCTTCCTGTCCGCTCATGAAGCTGAATGTCCGGGTTCGTCCGATCGCATCGATTTCGTCGATAAAAACAATGGCGCCGCCATGCGCGTAGGCCAGGCGTCTGGCCTGTTTAAAGAGTTTGCGGACGCGCCGCGCGCCGACGCCGACAAAGATCTCGGTAAATTCGCTTGCCGACAGGGAGAGAAAAGGCAGGCCCGCTTCGGTGGCGATGGCTTTGGCCAGGTACGTCTTGCCGCATCCCGGAGGGCCGATCATGAGGAGGCCCTTGATGATTTTGCCGCCGACCTTTTGGACGGCGGAATGGTCTTTCAGGAGGTTGACGACTTCGATGGCTTCTTCTTTGGCTTCATCAACGCCCAGGACATCGGAGAACAGGACGTTGACTTTTGAGCCTTTGACTTTCTTGGTATCGATCTGGCCGAACCGGCCGAACATGAGCGACACATAAATGATCGCGGATATGGCCGAGGCCAGGATCCACATCATGATCTGGATGGGCAGCTGGGCTAACTGCATCTTGCGGTAGAAAGACTCCAGCCCCATGAAGCCGATGATGGAGAGGATCGTCAGGATAAGGACGGCCAAGGTGGAGGTGACGGCGACCCAGTGGTCCCGCACGAACATCTTGATCTTTTTTGAGGTGAACTTATTGATGATCATAACAGTTTCAAAGATAACACAAAACCTTTTGGCTGTCAAATTGTTGTGTTTTATCTTGTTTCGCTCCAGGACCGGGGTCTTTCGACAGGCCTCGAAGGACAGCGAACAGGTGTCCCATAATTTCCTTGACGCGTCGGGGCGGTTATGATAATCTTTTTCCCTATTCCTATAACATATATCTCTATGTGAAGACGGAGGCAAGATGTCGGTTATTAAGAATGTGACGGCGAGGGAAGTTTTGGATTCAAGAGGAAATCCTACGGTTGAAGCGGATGTTGTTCTGGAATCCGGCCTGATCGGCCGGGCCATTGTTCCGTCAGGCGCGTCCACGGGCGAGCACGAGGCCCTGGAGCTGCGTGACGGGGACAAGACGCGCTATATGGGTAAGGGGGTATTGAAAGCCGTTGCCAATATCAACGGCCCCATTGCCGATAAGATCAAGGGGTCGGAGCCTAATTTTATCGCCCTGGATCAGGCGATGCTGACATTGGACGGTACGGACAATAAGGCCAAGCTCGGCGCCAATGCCATCCTGGCCGTCTCGATGGCTGCGGCCAAGGCCCAGGCCCTGGAGGAACGCAAGCCCCTGTATAAATATCTCGGCGGCAAGAATGCCCATATTATCCCGATTCCTCAGATGAACATCCTGAACGGCGGACTCCATGCCGACAATAACCTGGATTTCCAGGAGTTCATGATTATGCCCATCGGCCTGCCGACTTTCAAGGAAGCCCTTCGCGCCGCGACGGAGACGTTTCATAACCTCAAAAGCATCTTGAAGTCCAAGAAACTCTCGACCTCTGTCGGGGACGAGGGCGGGTTCGCGCCCAATCTGCAATCGAATGAAGAGGCCTTAGGGCTGATCCTCGAGGCCATCACGAGGGCGGGTTATAAGCCGGGTAAGGATATTTGTCTGGCGCTGGACGTGGCCGCCAGTTCGTTTTATAAAGACGGTAAGTATATGGTCGAGGGCGCGCCCAAGACCTCTGCAGATATGATCGCGATCTATGCGGCATTGATCGAAAAGTATCCCGTTGTTTCTATCGAAGACGGCCTTGCCGAAGACGATTGGGACGGTTGGAAAAAATTGACTGATACGCTGGGCGCCAGGGTGCAGTTGGTCGGCGACGACCTGTTTGTCACGAACGTCAAGAGGTTGCAGCAGGGCATCGATAAAAAAACAGCCAATTCCATTCTGATTAAGGTCAACCAGATCGGGTCCTTGAGCGAGACCCTGGATTGCATCGAGCTGGCCGGCGAGCACAAGTATTCTGCGGTGATTTCGCATCGTTCAGGCGAGACG
>JAQUOM010000051.1 GCA_028717105.1 Candidatus Omnitrophota bacterium | reverse complement strand
GTTTGATAAGTCAATTCTTGAGAAAATATTCTCATGCAACCACCCTGGCTGCCTGGGCCTCGGCCGAGATCAAAAACAGGTAAAAACCCCTAACAATAACCAAGATACAAGATACAAAAAAACTTCAACCGCCAATCATCAAAAAAAATCCTAAAAAACGAATATCGGAAAACCTTGGTTTTATATTGATTATTTAATTTTTGGCGATTGATTATTATTTGGTGATTGTTACTTGGAATTTGGTTATTTGACTGGTTATTGCGTCCTGGGAATTGGTTATTTTACGATACTTCCTTCCTTGACGTGGCGGTCGGGCGAGAGCACGCAAACGCCCGTGTCATCGGAAGCCGCCAAAAGCATCCCCTGGCTTTCGACGCCGCGGATCACCGCCGGCTCCAGGTTATCGACGAGCACGACCTGCCGGCCGACCAGCTTGTCAGGCTCGTAAAACAGGCGGATCCCTGCAACGACCTGTTTGGTTGCCGAGCCCGTGTCAACCGTCAAGATATAAAGACGGTCGGCCTGCGGATGAAGCACAACCTCCTTGATCGTCGCGATCTTTAACTCGGCTTTTCGAAAATCTTCATAACTGATCATGGATACCTTCCTTCATTCAAGATCGTGCGGCCGCACGCGGCTGTTGGACAGATGGACCCTAAACCCCCAGGCCCTTTAATTCGGAGAGCGCCTCGGCGATCATCTCTTTGGGATAATGAAAATCCTTGAGATGCCCCGAAAGGTAATTGTTATAAGCCGTCAGGTCAAAATGGCCGTGGCCGCTGTAATTGATGACGATGCATTTGGCCTTCTTCTGCTGCTTGGCGATCAGGGCCTCCTGGATGCCCGCATGGATGGCATGGGCTGTCTCCGGCGCGGGCAGGTGGCCTTCTGTCCTGGCGAACAGGATCGCCGAAGAAAAAATCCCCGTCTGGGACACGGAAACAGGCCGGATGATTTTTTTATCGATCAACGCACTCAACAGGGGCGCACAACCGTGATAACGCAGGCCGCCGGCATGGATCCCGGGCGGAATAAAACTGTGCCCGAGCGTGTACATCTTCAGCAGCGGCGTCAGCTTGGCGGTATCGCCGTAGTCATAGCAGAAAGGGCCGGCGGTCATTGTCGGGCAGGCCGTCGGCTCCACCGCGACAAAATCGATCCTCTCCCCTTTCAGCTTGTCCTTGACGAACGGAAAGACGAGCCCGGCAAAATTACTGCCTCCGCCGACGCATCCGACGAGAACATCCGGTTTCTCTCCGGCAATCTTCAATTGCTTTTTTGTCTCGAGGCCGATGACAGACTGGTGCACCAGGACATGGTTCAAGACACTGCCCAGGGAATATTTTGCATCTTCATGAGTCGCCGCATCCTCTACTGCTTCCGAGATGGCGATGCCCAGGCTCCCCGGCGTCCGGGGGTGCTTTTTTAAAATCTCGCGGCCCGCGCGGGTCCTCGTTGTCGGCGACGGGAAAACTTCGGCGCCCCAAATATGCATGAGGAACTTGCGGTACGGTTTCTGTTCATAACTCACCTTGACCATGTAGACCGTGCATTTAAGGCCGAAGATGCTGCAGGCGAAAGACAAAGCCGACCCCCACTGTCCGGCGCCGGTCTCGGTACAGATCCTCCTGACCCCTTCTTTTTTGTTGTAATACGCCTGGGCCACGGATGTGTTGGTCTTGTGGCTCCCCGGAGGACTCAAGGATTCATCTTTGTAATAGATCCTCGCCGGCGTCTTTAAGGCCTTCTCCAGCCTGACGGCGCGCCTGAGAGGCGCAGGCCGCCATATCTTGTAGATCCGGCGGATCTCATCAGGAATGCCGATCCATCTTTCACGGCTCATTTCCTGACGGATAAGCGCCTTGGGGAATATCGGTTCCAGCTCCTTTGGATCCAGGGGCTTTTTCGTCTGAGGATTCATCGGCGGCGCCAGCTCAAACGGCAGGTCGGCCGCGACGTTATACCATGCTTTAGGGATGTCTTTCTCCGATAAATATATCTTCTCGTCTGATGTCTTCATAGAATGAATGGCCTCATTTGATTTTTTCTTCCAGCCTTCTTAAACGCGCCAAAATCTCGTTGGTCTTGAGATAACCGCAGATCAGTTCACGGATGACCGCCGTCACCAAAAAGATGATCACGAGCGCCGCGATCAACGAACCCCAGGGATGCTGCCGGATAAACTGCCCCCAGGTATCTACCCACGAAGGCACATGAGACTCCTGGACATAACGCGCAGCCCCGCCATAAGCCTCAAACAGCGCATTCTGGAATTCCTGGCCTTCCTGGAGCACGGGATCAAAGGAATGATTGGGCATCCTGATATCCTGATATTGGACATTATTATACCCTGCGGAGCGGGGATTTTGAATAAAAATCGCAAAGGAGGGATTCCTCCTCGCCTGGATGCCCTCCCTGCAAGCAGGCTCCATGAGTCGCGGCCTCCCTGAAAGGCCGCCTCTTTCTACCCCGATTCGCCTAAGACGCGTCGCAAGACGATAGACGACATGATCCACCCGCCACTACGGCTTTGGCGGGTTTTGTTCGCCCAAACAATTTACGTTCATTATCATTCCGTAAATTGTGGGCTCACAAAAAAAAGAAGGCTGGGGTTAGCCAGCCTTGATGAGTAAAGCGCTTTGTGCGACTCTCTCGCACGCGCTCCTTTCTTGTATAAACAAGTTTACTTACCCCCCATTGGAAAACAAGGCAAAAATGGAGTTTTTGAGAAAACGCTTTCTCGCGCGGGCCATCCATGAATTTCAAGGGTGAATGTCAAGGATGATGCCGGCACGGCCTCGCCCGCTTTTGCTTACGCAACGCATGGCCTCATTTATTTTCGCTTGAGATTCTGCGGAGAACTGACGGCAAGGACATTTGTGGACTGGACGAAATAAACAGGGTTCCCGTCGGCGTCATAGCGGTCGTCAATACGAAAGACCTTCGTCGCCACCAGCTTCATCTTCAGGACCGTCCCATCCTCCAGGAAATACTGGTTGAAGTATTCATTCGCCTGGTTAATGTCGACCGGCGTCGCTTCCACGATCTCCGGCCCGAAATTGATCTTTACTTTTTCCGGCATATCTTCCCTCTCCTCACTTTGGCTCAGGATTCTCCACGGTCTCCCGGGTATTCTGGATGATCTGTTTGACCGTCGGGTGATTCATGAACTTCAGGAATTTCTCATTCGTCTTTAAATACTCCAAATCCTGGCGAGCGATCGCATCCTTGACCTTGGGATCGGAGATGATCTGCATGATCTCCTCGTCCTGGGTCAACCCCTGGATGGATGCGATGGACTGCGGATTTTCAACAATCGCCCTCTCATACTGTTCCCACCCCGCAGAACCTTTGGATTCAAAACTGACGATATCGTTCTCGCTGACGGAAACGATCCCCATGGAACCTGTCATGATGCGGTATTGGCCGCTCTCCTTACCCAAAACCTGCCCGATGACGACGCCGCCGTCTTTAAGCCTGATGACGGCGTTGGCCTTGGAGTCCGGCTCTGCGAAAGCACCGGCGCCGCACACCCAAACCAAGGCGGCGGCAAAAATGCCCCCGATGATCCGAAAAAACAGGTTTCGTTGATGCAGCATGACCTTATTTTCCCATGCCCGAAGAATTTGTCAAGAAAACGAATGGTTATAAAAAACGATCAAGACAAATCCATGGTCGCCGACGGCTGGTTCGGAAAGAAAACATAATCGCCGGAAACATCCTCTGTGGTCAAAAGGAGGGTCTCGCTCGTATCAAAGCTCAGGGAAATCGTCGTGTTCGTTCCTTCGCTCACTGTAAAGGGATGCGACGTATCGATTTCTACCCTCTCCGTCTCCCCGGAAGGCCCTCCGACTTTGACGGAAATTTCAGCGTAATCAGCAGGAGGAGAACCGGGATCAAAGGTGCCGGAATGATTCACATTGGTGCCGTCCACACTCAAGCTTGAGGTGTAATATGTTGTGGCTCCAGCAGCTACATAGCCTTTCATACGGAACGTCATCAACGTGGTCCTGCGTATCCAATTATATGTTCCGGCTTCCAGCTGGATCCCGGAAAACCAGCTTCCGACCGTCTGGCCGGCGGACACCGAAGAAATGTCGAATTCACGGGTCGCATCGAAAACAGTCACAACCGTCGCCCCGTTATCCTTGGAAACCTCCAGCTTTACCAGCGAGACGTAATAATTTATGGACCGTGCGCTCCCGCGAAACGTGTAGCCGGGCGGAAGGTCCGGGACCGAAGAAACGGCAAAGGCCGGTCTCGCCCGCAACCCTGCCGCTAAAATAAAGACGGCCGCCAAAACTACCTGCAGTCTCCTCGCCGTTCGCCGCCGCATCATCTCAATCCCCCCTCTTGATCTCAAAGGTCAAACCTCCGGTCTTTGATTCCGTCCACCTTTCGACAGTGACCTCGAAACTCCGCTCAACGGGGACCAGGGTCTCTTTTTTCATGTCCTTGGCAGGGAAGGGCTCGCCGGAAAGCTTGAAGGCCTCCAAGATGTCCCTCCAATGATCGAAGGCCAGGAAGAAACGAACCCTCCCGCCGTATTCCTGGCCGCCCTTGTTATCATCCCACGTATAGAACTCGCAACGGACCGTTTCAGCCAGCGTGGCCTCAAGCCTTGCCTTCCAGCCGAATTTGTCCTGAAATTTTTCAAAATCATACCAGAAACCGGATCCAAAAACCTTGAGCCACGGCACATACGGAACAGGCAGGCCCAGCTCAAAATCACAGCCATCGGCCGCTTTTTCATACGTCGTCTGGACCGTCGATTCCTCGACGACACGACGGGGCGTGACCCCAAAATAACTATTGAACCGCGCCTCCAGGACCTGGCCGAGGGCCTCAAAACCCAGACCAGCCCGGCCATGAGCATGCTCCTCGGCATAATCGCCGAAAGCATTGACGCCCAGAAGCCAATCTTCAGACACGAGCCTCCGATAACCGACGCCGGCGCTATAGGTCTCTTCCCCGCCGGACCAGGACACGCGGGGTTGGATGAAAAAAGTATTAATTTTGTCGAAAGATTGATAAAGCGGCTGGACCGTCTGAAAATACAATACGGGTTTTTTTCCGGTTTCAACCTGAAGGGACAATTCGATGCGCTCGAGCCACTCATTGACGACAGCGGCATCATAAGAAAACGAACGAGGCGGGAAGGCGAGCTCACACACAGCAAAAACCATCAGGCTTACAATGGCTTTTTTCAAAAATCCTCCCTGTATGTCTACTATTTTAACAAGGCATAAATCAACCGTCAAGTTTTTGCCCATTCACCGTGGTTTCTTAACGGGCCAGGCACCGGACGACTTCACCGGCATACATCCGGTGATAGTCTTTTTTGGGATAATTCTCCTCTATCGACGGGTCCAGAAAATGTCGCGGCTCGATGTCCTGGAAATAGATCTTCCTGCAGACGATGACCAGGCGCGCTTCGGCGAAATACACCGCGCCGGTCCGGTCCCGGCAGGCCGTCAGGCCCGCGGCCTTCACCTTATCGATATCCCTGCCTGATTTCGAACCGCAAAGTTGGAGCGCTTTTTTGAATTTTTTATCGAAAAAATTCAACGTGTAAAAAGGTTTGCGCTCCATGAATTCGAAAGTATAGCGGTGCGGCCGGATAAAACAAAAACAGACCGGCTTATGCCACAGGACACCCCAGGCGCCCCAGCTGGCCGTCATCATATTATGGTATTCGGACGTACCGGCGGAAATCAGCATCCATTCCTTGCCGATCGCCTGAAAAGGGTTGTCTTTCAACAATTCGGGTTTGACCGCCTTCAGCCTGCCTGCCATCGCTCTCCTGTTTTTTAACTTGAAACTTTCTTACAGCGGCTGCTGGTCCGTGATGCTGACCGCCACAAGGCCCGTATGCTGTTTATCGATGTAATGCACGGTCACGACGTCACCCTGGTTAATGTCATTGACCGAGATGCTCGCGCCGTTCTTTTCCACATGTGTATCCGGGGTCAGACGGAAAGTGATCTCGTCGCCGCCGGTATTGATGACGATCTTATCGCCCACCCAGTCAACCACTGCCACCCATCCCTGAACGGCAGGGAGCCGCGGGACATCCCCGGCATCCATCCCCTGGGCCGATACACTTCCCGCAAAAAGGACCAAACCTATCACCGCCGACTGTATCACGATCCATAATTTTCTCATAAGCTCCTCTCTTCGTCCTTCCGAATACGATTTATAAGGCCCTTAAAACGCCTACTCCTGAACGGCGAGGGTTTCCAGGCGGCGCAGTGTCTGTTCGACAACCTCCGGCGCCAGGTCATGTTCGGTGGAAAACCGGGGCTTGCGGATGAATATCTTCTTTTCGTCTATTCTTATCATTTCAAATCCATCTGCGAACAAGGACAAAATCGCGGGCTTGACGTCCGGCCGGTTCAAGAATTCCGCGGCGCGCACAGGCTTGTTGGAAGAAACAAAAAATTCCTTATCGAAAACAGGGTCGTGAGTCCGGACTTCCCGAAGCCACCCCAAGAATTTACCGGCGCGATGGGCCCACGTCTCCCTGGCGACCTTCAAAACATAGGAGCTCTTTTTGAAAACGGAGAGCTCCAGATACGCCGGCGTATTCTTGCCTTCAGGGACCAGCCTCAGCCTGAAAAGGCGGCCGGCAAAAACTCCCTCCCATGTCGCGAACAGTGAAAACTTTAAGAGCTTTCCGCCGAACCGTCCGGTTAATTCTTTCAGCGCCCTGGACCGCTTGCTGTTACGGCTATAATAGACGCCGAGAAAAACCAGGATAAAAACAAAAGGAAGGCCGAACTGGACGATCACAAACCAGGGATCCTGCAAGGGGCAAGATGTCCCGGAATCGGCCCGGAGGCAGCCCGGAGAAAAAAACCGGGCTGCCGCCAGGAAGGCCGCAAGGAACAACAATGACTGCCGCAAATGCACCGAAAACCTCATCACCCTCTATTGCGCCGCCTGCAGTTGAAGTTTACGATAAACGAACGCCGTCGCCATCATGACCGTCGGAATAGCGGCAAAGAGCCCGATGAACAAAGCCAGGACACCGAGGATAATGGCCCCCATGCACGCCAGGTCGAACCAGAACACGTCCCACCGGACGCCTTCCGTCGCCTTGGAGCTCAATTTCAGCGACGCGACAGGGCCGGCATTCTTGTCAATAATGAAATACGAAAAAAACTGAAAACGCACCGCCCACATGATCCCCGGAACGATTAAGAGGATCAGGCCGCCCAGGACGATCAGCGAATACAGGATCGAGCCGGCCAGGTACTTCAAGAAAAGCTTCCAGTCCGCAAAAAGCTGGTCAAATCCCGTCGGGGCTCCATCGTGCAACTGGAGCGTAACCCGGATGATCCCCATCTGGAGGACCAGGCCGATGGCCCAGAAGGCCAGCGTCCCGAAGAAACTGGCCGCAGGCTGGTTTTTAAGTTCAGAAAAGAAATTCTGGATGCCGCTGACGACCATCATCGAAACCAGGATGCCGACAAAAAACCACAGGTGTTTTTTCATCTTCTCCCAGCCAAAACCAAACGCTTCCTTACACGTAAACATTTGAGTCGCCATCTCGATCCTCCTTAATTCCGCCTCCGGCGGAATTAACTCCACGTGTATCTTGAAAATTTAGGCGGCCCGCCTGAACTCTGTGAAGGCCGGTCGCAGACATAAATTGTCAAGATGTTTGCACGGAGAGCAACGTTTATTCCTTTAACCTTCCTCCGCCTCCGGCGGAATTAACTCCGAGCCTGCGCCGGTTCATTTTGCGAGTGCCTCTGGCCCAGCCTCCAGCGAGGCCGAGGCGTTTGCCTGCCTGCCGGCAGGCAGGCGAGCAAAATGAGCAAGCGCTTAAAACAAAGAGTCTTCTTTAATGATCATCTCGCCTCTGGCGAGATGATGCTTTTCCGCTATATGGATTACTTGGCTCAAAAGGCTGATTTTCTTTTGTTTTTCTACGCCTCTGCCAGCGCCGGAGACTTCTTCTCACAGCCGTCGCGGCACGCATGCCACAGGATTTTGTTCATCACAGAAATCCGGCGCTCGCCAAAGCTCTTCGTCCGGTAACCCCAGGGAAAAGAACCGCTGCGCCGCGAGGTGAAAACCGAAAAATCCCTGCGGCGCATCACGCAGCCGTAACGCCGGGGTTCCAGATACATCGAAGAAGCCGGATCCAGCAAGATGGAGCTTGAATAAATATTAACAGGAAATCTGCGTTTGAGCACGCAAATTAATTTCAGCGTCTTTTCGAAATCAGCCGGGGTCTCGTAAGGGAACCCCGTGGAAAAATGAAGGTCCACCTCCACGCCTGCGGCGGCAAAAACCCCAAGGCGGTCCATCAGCATTTCGTTGGAATAGTAAAATGTCCTTATCTTCTTTCTCAAATGGTCCGAGCCGGTATCGGGCGAGAGGACGATCTTGGAGAATTTTTTAAAGGTAGAGGCAAATGTCTTAATGAAAGCGGAGTCGGGCAGGTGATAAGAATCCATCCGCGCCCCCAAACCAAACTTTTCTTTCCTGAGCCGCTGAAAAAGCCCGAGATAAAAACGCTCTGTCTGGGGGACATGGAGAGGGAAAAAAACGAAATCGACGCCTTCTTTTTTGAGGATCGCGAATGTCCGCATGGCTCCCGCGACATCCGCCACCAGAAGCCTCTCTCTGCCGTAGAGAAGCTTCTGCGCGCCGCGGCTGCCGCCGCAGAAAACACAGGAACCGGAACATCCCCGCGTAGGGTTATAAATAACCGCCCGGCCTTCTTTCCCTATCACGGCCCTGGCCGTCAAATCCAGATACGCTTCCTTGCCGGGCACCAAGAGGTCAAGGCAAGGGTAGCGGGCTTGGGCAAACTCCTTCTCGCAATACACATGGGTTTGAGGATTGCAGATGACTTTCTGCGCGCGCCGCCAGACCAGGTTGGGGACAAGGCCCCAATCGCCCCCGCTGCGGAGGGCTTCCAGCAAAGATGCCAGCGGCGCTTCGGCATCCCCTCTCACGACGGCATCGATAAAGGGAGAAGTCTGCAAAATTTCTTGCGCAAAAAAAATCGCCGTGCTGCCGCCGAGGACCAGCGGCAAAGCAGGAAACCTCTTCTTGACCCTCCGGGCGAATTCAAGGACAGGGCGGCTCTGATAATGCCAATGCAGGTCGATGCCGAGCAAGAGGGGCCGGGCGGCGGCGATAAGATCCTCGGCGCTCCCCCGCCCTTCCCGTTTCTCCAGGAGCCTTTTGTGGACGATCCGGCACCGCCACCCCCGGCGGGAAAGGTGATCCGCCAGATAAAAGGTCCCGATGGGTATCAGGGGAATATCCGAACTCTCCGTAGAGTTCCCGGCGGTGATATGGAAAAACAGGATATCCTGCGGTTGCATGCGGATCCGTCCTTCAAAAGCATCTTTTTAGGCGAAGACTTTAAGAAACGCCTCAACGACGGCCGGGGCGAATTGCGTCCCGCTGCCTTTTTTGAGCTCGGCAATGGCGGTCTCTTTGCTCAACGCATCGCGGTAAGACCGCCTGGACGTCATCGCATCGTAGGCATCCGCGGCGGTCACGATCTGCGCCCACGGGTCTATCTGGCCCTCTTTGAGCCCGTCGGGATACCCCTTGCCGTCATAACGTTCATGGTGGGAACGCACAACAGAAAGCATCTTCTTTTCCAGAAAGACAGGTTTTAGGATCTCCTCACCTGTCACAGGATGCTGTTTGATCGTGGCCCATTCCTCGTCTGTTAGTTTCTCGACCTTGTTGAGGATCCTCTCATCGATGCCCAGCTTGCCGATATCGTGGAGCTGGGCGGTCTCCTTGAGCATATTGGCTTCTTCTGCGCCAAATCCCATTTGAAGGGCGATCGCCCTTGAATAATCGGCCACACGGTCCGAATGTCCGCGCGTGTAGCTGTCTTTGGCCTCAAGGCCCCGCACCAATGACTCGACGATGCGGTAAAAATAATCCCGCAGGGCACGGCGCGATTCAAGCAGGCTCGCAGCCATTTTATTAAAAGAATCCCCCAGTTGGCTGATCTCATCGCGGCCTTTGATGTCGACTTTGGTGCCCAGATCTCCGGCCGCAATGCGCCGTGTGGCCTCCTGGAGTTTCAAAATAGGCCCTGTTGTCTGCCTGGACACCAAGATGCCCAAAAGAAGAGAAAGAACGATGCCGAACGCCAGAACGATCAGAAAACGGCGGTTGAGTTCCCGTTCCATGTCGAAGACGTCTTTGGCGGAAATATCGATGCCCAATACGGCCACGGCCCTGCCTGTCCTGTCGCGCACAGGCGCATAGCCGGACAAGGTAGCACCCCACTCGTCGACCATCAGCTTCTTGTCGGCCGACGGGGCCTCAAACGCCTTTTCCATCTCCGGAAAACGCGAGGCGTCATAGGAATCGCCGGGATAAGAGGTCAAAATACGGTTGTTCTTGTCTTTGACCACAGGATTGATGTCCACGATGAACTGCCAGGCCCCGTGTTTCTGCGTCTGCGTCATCGTATAGATATAAAGGATCCCGGGGTTTGTCTCCTTGATCCGGCGCAGGACCGCAGCGATCGCCTGATAAGATTCGCTATCGACCCCTTGCCTGTCGAGGGGGACGGACATCAGCGTATCGCCGTCGATCATCAGGCTCGCCGTCTTTGTCAGGACGATAAGCCCCTGCCTCAACTGCTGGAACTGGGATTCAAGGCTGACGCGATGGATCAGGATGTTGCCGAGGAAGGTAACGAGAAACAAAGAAAAGATGAACGCGACGGTGACTTTCGTGCGGAAACTCAAGTACAAAGGAAATATTTTCTTCATGGACGAGACATCGCTCCTGTTTTTGCCGTATCTTTAGCATCAGCATAACGCAAAAAAGGGAAAATGGGAACAAAAAAGCCGTAAGTGATCGGAAAAAATCAAGTACGGCATCATGGTAGGATGACAGGACCTTCCCTTCTCCACAACCAGATGCCCTGCCCAAAAAAAAGACCGCACATCGTGCGGTCTTTCATTAAGGAGCGGGGCCGGAACCAGAGGCTCCGGCACCCGCCTTTTGCCGCCAGAGGCGGCAAAATGGCGGGGACGAAGGGGCGTCGGTCCGACGAATAAGTCGGACCG